>JAHHQQ010000013.1 GCA_020026275.1 Bacteroidales bacterium | reverse complement strand
GGATTGGAATTTCCAATCCGCTTTTTTGGTCGGGATGAGGCGACTTGAACGCCCGACCCCTACGTCCCGAACGTAGTGCGCTACCAACTGCGCTACATCCCGTTTTTGTATCCCCAAATATACACATTATTTCGATAAGTTGTCCTTTTTTCTTGTAAAATGTATTGTGGGGTTGCAATTATTTGTCTTTCATGTAGTCTTTGTAGTCTTCCAATGAACGGAGAATGACATCGTGTGCGACCTCAGCCCCATAGGTGCTGATAAATTTCATGCGGGTCTTCTGCTCACCTGGAATGTCCTTGTAGGTGGTGAAGTAGTGGATGAGTCGGCGTATGATAGGGGTCGGTACTTCTTCAATGTCTTTGATCTCGCCATAGACTGCATCGTTCTTCAGTACGGCGATGATCTTGTCATCTGCTTGGTTGTGGTCCAACAGTCTCAAACCTCCGATTGGTCGGGCGGTTACGATGATGTCACCATGGGTGACGTCTTTTTCGGTCAGGACACAGATGTCTAGCGGGTCTCTGTCGCCTTCGATGTCTGTACGAGCCAAGGCTTTGTTGGTCAGTTCGGCCATTTGGGGACCGCAGAAGGTCTGAGGGATGAATCCGTACAATGAAGGGACGATATTGGAGAATTTCTGTGGACGGTCGACAGAAAGATAGCCGGTCGCCTTGTCCACTTCGTATTTGACAGTATCAGTCGGTACAATTTCGATGAACGCCCTCAGTTCGTCTGGAACTTGGTCGCCAAGACTGATTCCATGCCAAGGGTGTGCTTTGAAGATTTTGTCAAAATTCATTTATTACAGTTGGATTAATTGGTTAAAACATTTGCAAAAATACCTATTTTCTTACAAAAAGGAAAATGAAAAAAGCGGGAGAACTGAAATCTCCCGCTCAGTTTTGATATTCTCCATTTTATGGCAGAAGAAAGGCCAGAAGAGTGCCCAGATAATTGCCTGCCGCAAATCCGATTACACCGATCATCAGACCTGGAATCAGCACTTTCCTGTTGTGCATGGCGGCCGCAATCATTGGCACGAAGGCAGGGGAGTTGATGTAGGTGACAGAGGTGATGACCATTGTGTCTGCATCGACTTTGAAAATCTTGGCCAAGAGGGCGCTCAGCAACAGGGAGCCGAATACGGCGATGAAGACAAAGGAAGGTAGCCAGAAATCGGTGGTGATGGATTCCTTCAGACTGTCGAAATCGGCCATGGTCGCAATGACTAGACTGAATATATAGATGCAGTATAAGCCAATGTTGTAGTGCTGCTTGCGTTCATGGATGTTCTTGATATAAGAGGCCATGATGCCCAAAGTGGTGATTAGCAGGAAGAAGATGGTCATGTTCAGCTGTCCGCCGGAAATCAGCAGGGTGATGCCGGCGGACAGAGCAACCAGCAACAGGGTGAACCCTAGCAGGAAAAAGGTGTTCTTGATGCCTTCTTTGGTAAAGATGGACAGGAAGCCGACTTCTTCAAACTTGAGTTCTTCTTCCAGTTTCTGGCGCTCGGCCTTTTCATATGGGGTGAAGGTCTCTTGTTCATGTTTCTTCTCTACAGCTTTGAAGTTGCTGTGGTTGAGCCATTTGCGGAACAGTTTGAATCCGCCCGATAGGAGGAAGACCAGATAGGCCAGGCATATGACGATGTCGTAGGTCTGCATGAGGATGTAGGTCTGGGTGTCTGCATGAAGGCTTTCCTTGATGGCGGCCATATTGATGGTTCCGCCGGTATAGACACCTGTGAGCATGCCGGCCACCTTGTTGGCTTCCGGTACATGCTTTCCGCAGATGATGTAGCCGATAATCACTGCACCGACAACTCCTGCCAGGCCGGTAATCATGGCTGTGAGGTGCTTGCCTATTTCTTTTTTGTTGAAAGTGCAGCTGTAGAGCATTAACGGGATGGCCAACGGTACCATTGCCGTGGACATGATGTCTTGCATGGTGCCGATCTCGTGTGGAAACAGAGTGTCTCCGTTGATCTTGATACTGCCCAGAAAAAGGCCGATGCCATAGAGCACCATGATCGGGCCCAGTTTTCCAAGCCAACTGTAGCGGTCACAGAGGCAGATGGCCAGAGAAGGGGTCAGCATGAAGAAGATGGTCAGCAGGAAGTAGTTGATGAATGGGACAAAACCCGTCTGTTGGGAGGCTGCCGCATTAATGTCTGGTTGCCAGGATTCTTTGACTAGTTCCATGCCATCTTGGGGGGCGGCCAATCCCAGGATCAGGATGGAATAGACAACCATAGATACAGAAAAGATGAACCAGCCGTCTGTGACTGTCAATTTCGAATTTTTTCTATTGGGATTCAGTGACATTCCTTTTTTTTTCGCATTTTGCTTCCTTGCGAAGCGGACGATGCCGTAGATGAGGGTCAAGATTGGAACGACCCAAAGGAATTTCAGATATTCCGGATGGATGAAATCAATCATAAGTTATGTTGTTGTCAAGTGATGAATGCATATAAAATTTACAGTCCGTTCGGTTTGATTCGATCGGATACATCTGTGCAAAGATAATCTATATATTCCAAAAATGGATGTACTGGATTCAGATTGATCAGAAAAGGGAAGGAGCGGCCTCCGGCTTATGGGCCCAAAGAGCTGCCATCTGCCCTATTCCGCGATTTCAGTCATATGATAAATACGTTTTTGGGGATTGTTCACGTTTATTTTCAAAAAATGCTCTGAAAACATCAGATTATTTTTGTATTTTCATGTAACATTTCTGCCGGCAGGCAGTATAAATCCGAGAAGACAGATTTGATTTTTATGAAATTGGTGCATCTTGCAGACCTTCATATAGGAAAGAGGGTCAACGAAGTCTCGATGTTGGAGGAGCAGAAATTTATTTTCCAACAGATTTACGGTATCATCGAGAAGGAGAATCCCGATGGAATCATTATTGCCGGGGATGTATATGACAAGTCCATCCCCTCTGCTGATTCAATGATGCTGTTCAGCGATTGCCTTGACAGGCTGTCACGTTTTGGGAAACCGGTATTTGTGATCAGTGGCAACCATGATTCTGCGGAAAGGATCAGTTATATGAATTCCATTTTGAAGAAGGATCAGATTTATATGTCTGATGTCTATTCAGGAAAGGTGGATCCGGTTGTCTTGCAGGATGACTATGGTCCTGTCCATATCTATCTTCTTCCTTTTGTCAAACCTGCCGTGGTTCGCCACTTTTTGGCCGAGGAGGAAAAGGGAGAGGTGAATGATTATGATCAGGCCATCCGCAAGGCGATCGAGAAGATGGAGGTGGCTCCTGGGATCAGAAATGTACTGGTGACGCATCAATTTATTACGGATGCTCTTCGGTCGGAGTCGGAAGATTTCATGGTCGGAGGACTCGGCAATGTGGATGTTTCAGCATTTGATGCTTTCGATTATGTGGCTTTGGGGCATCTTCACCGTCCGCAGTTTTGCGGCCGGCCGGAGGTGAGGTATTGTGGCAGTCCCTTGAAGTACTCTTTTTCGGAAGTGGAGGACGAGAAGTCTGTGACGATAGTGGAACTGGGAGAGAAACATCGGGTGGATATTCGTCTGGTTCCGTTGAAGCCACTGCATGATTGGCAGGAGATCAGGGGAACCTATGAAGAAGTGACCGCCAGAGATTTCTATCTGGAAAAGAACTGTCAGGAGGATTTCGTCAGGGTTACCTTGACAGATGAGGAAGATGTTCCGGATGCCATGGCCAAATTGAAGACGATCTATCATAATATTATGGAACTGCGGTATGACAACAAAAGGACCCGTGCCGGGATTGCTACAATCGGAGGGGCCGAAAATGTCGAGAAGAAGACTCCGAAGGAGTTGTTCGCAGAACTTTATAAGCTGCAGAATGATCGGGAGATGAGTCGGGAACAGAAGCTTTTCTTGGATTCTGTCGTAGAAAGAATTGTCGGAAAGGAGGAAGAAAGATGAGACCGTTGGAATTGACGATGTCCGCATTCGGACCATATGCTGAAGTTGTGACCATTGATTTCACTCAATTCGGCACAAAAGGACTTTATTTGATTTCAGGAGATACGGGAGCAGGAAAGACCACGATCTTTGATGCTATCTCGTTTGCCCTTTTCGGGGAACCCAGTGGGGAGAACCGGAAGGACAGCATGTTCCGGTCTTCCTTTGCCCGGCCGGCTGCCCAGACGTATGTGGAATTGCTTTTTTCCTATCATGGCAAGGAGTTCCGGGTCAGGAGGAATCCTGCTTATATGCGGCCGGCCAAAAGAGGGACCGGTATGACAAAAGAGGATGCTGATGCTGTCCTGTACCTGCCGGATGGCAGACATCCGGTGACGGGCGTTTCCAATGTGAATGGAAAGATTTTGGAGATTGTGGGAATCAACCGTAATCAGTTTTCTCAGATTGCGATGATTGCACAGGGTGATTTCATGAAGCTTCTGTTTGCGGATACGGAGGATCGTCTGAAGATTTTCCGCAGCATTTTCAAGACTCAACCCTATGTGGATGTGCAGCTGGCTTTGAAGGAAGAGGCCAGCCGGCTTTGTGGCTTATGTGAATCGGGCCGCCAGAAGGTCTGTCAGTCTGTTGCCGGTATCCTTTGTGGTGAAGAAAGTATGCGGGAAGAAGAGGTCGCACTTGCGAAGGCTGGCAAGATGCCTGTGGAGGAGGTGCTGGAGCTGGTCCGATTTCTTGTGGAGGAGGACGAGGCAATCTACCGGTCTCTGGAGGAAGAGAGGTTGGAAAAGGGGGAGTTGTTGGCTCGGCTCCGGATTGAGAAGGAAAATTATGAGGATTATGTCCATGCGACAAATGACAAGAATGTCGTGCAGAAAAATCTGGAGGTCTTGCTCTCTCAGCGGGAGGAATGGAGTGCCGCTGTTGCTGAAGCGGAGAAGGAGCGCCCGCAGATAGAAATACTTGCCGGACAGAAAGCTGTTTTGGATGAACAGATGAAAGAGTTCGATGAATTGGACAAGATGCTGGCTGGCATCTCAGAGTTGGATAGCCAGAAGAAGGTCCAGGAAGAGGCTCTGGTTGAGTTGACGTCTTCGGTGAAAAGGGCGGATGATGAGGTGAAGTCTTGGAAAGAGGAACTGAAGTCCTATGAGAATTTGGAGAAGATGGTTGCGGATGAAACCACAGCCGTGAAGGAGAAGGATACGAGGAAGAGAGAACTGCAGGAATTCAGGAAGAAGTACGAATCTTATTGCAAGGAGTCTGACAATCTGACAAGATATACGTCAGCCTTGTCAATACTTATGAATCAGGAGAAGGATGCCCGTTCGGAATATGAGGAGAAGTTCGCATTGTTCATGGGAGAGCAGGCTGGGTTGTTGGCGCAGATGCTGGAAGAAGGAAAACCTTGTCCGGTGTGTGGCTCCGTCCATCATCCACATGTCAGAGGATTGTCTCGTGAAGTGCCGACGGAAGCGGAGGTGAAGCTGTTGAAGAGGACTTATGACGCTTTGCATGGACGGGTGGCCAATGGCCTGACGAAATGTGCTGAACAGAAGGGACTTGTGAACCGGCAGCAGGTTGAATTGGGGGAGATGGCCCAGAAATGTTTCGCGGATATGGAACTGAAACCGGAACATTTGTCCGCTATTTCGGGTGAAGAGAATCGTTTGGATGGTGAAATCCGCCAGCATCAGAAGAATCTGGAGAATTTGAAGACGGCTTCAGAACGGCGGGATTATGTCCATGCCCATTTGCCGGAGAAGGAGGCGGACTTGGAGGTTCTGAAAATGAAAGTTGTGGAAACGGAGAAGGTGCTGTCGGCGTGTCGTGCCATGCGGACAGAGAAGGGTAAGTTGTATGCCCAGAAGGTGTCCGCACTTCCTTATCCAGATAGTAAAGCGGCCCAGAAGGCAGTGGAGGGCATTCAAGAGCAGATGAAGCAGATCTCGGAGAAGCTGGAACAAACCGCACGGAATCTGAAGGAAGGTGAGAACAAGATTGCTGGATTGGAGGGAGGCAGGAAAGAACTGGACCGCAGATTGGGTGAATTGGCCAAGAAGATTCTGAAGGATGGAGAGGAACCGATGGCTTTGGATCAGGTGTTGGAGGAGAAATTGGCCAAGGAGGATGTCTTGAAGTCGGTTCAGACCGAATTGGATTTGATAGAGAAAAGGAGCAAGGTGGTCTATTCAAGAAGAGATGCAAATTTGAAGACCTTGAAGAACATAGAGGACCAGTCTTCTGATTTGGCAGGTCTGGAGAAGGAATTCCAGTGGAAACTTTCTTTGTCCGATACTGCCAATGGAAATGTGTCCCAGAAGAGCAAGATCATGTTCGAGACATATGTACTCATGTCTTGTTTTGACCGGATCATTGCTCGGGCGAATATCCGTCTCATGGTCTTGTCTGATGGACAGTATGAGTTGAAGAGGAGGGTGGAGGCGTCCAACAGACGCAGCCAGTTCGGTTTGGATTTGGATGTCATTGATCATTATAGTGGCGGAGTGAGGGATGTCAAGTCCTTGTCTGGCGGAGAACAATTCAAGGCTTCTTTGTCGCTGGCCTTGGGACTTTCGGACGAAGTCCAGTCCAGTGCAGGTGGAATCCAGATTGACACCATGTTCGTGGATGAAGGCTTCGGCTCTCTGGATGAGGATTCCATCAAACTGGCAATCAAGACCTTGTGCGGCCTGACAGAAGGGAATCGTCTTATTGGGATTATTTCTCATGTTCCTGCCCTGAAGGAAATAGACAAGCAGATAGTTGTCAGAAAGGACCGGTATGCCGGAAGCCGCATTGAGATGGTGGTCGGCTGATTCTTTAACCGATTTTCCCGTCCGCCTTGAGAACCACTCAAAGCGGACGGGAAAAATTATGAGCTCGGCTATGTGCTCGGCCTGGAATGAAGTCCAGGCTCTTTGGTTATCGGGTGCTGAAATCGACTTTGCCGCTTTCCACCAGTTTCTGATGGCTGATGCGGTAGCCCTGTGTCTTGCCGTGGATACGGATGCGGCGCAAGTAGAGGTCTTCGTCTGAACCGGAGGACCGTTCAATCACCAGAGACGGCTGTTTGTAGAAATCGGGATGGAGCTGGATTTCCACTTTCTGGAAAGCAGGGGTGGTGAAGGTGTAGTAAGGAGAACCAGGGCAGTCTGGATAGAAGCCCATCATGGAGAAGATGGCCCAGGCGGACATGGTACCCGTATCGTCATTTCCCGGGATACCGGCAGGGGTCGTGTGATAGTATTTCTCCAGAATGTCTGCAACGGTCTTCTGGGTTCGCCATTCTTCCCCCTTGAACCAGCTGAAGAGATAAGGATAGGCAATGTCCGGTTCGTTGGCCGGATCATAGAGACCGTCGTCAAATATTTTTTGCAGTTTGTTCACGAATACTTTCTTGCCTCCCATGAGTCGGGCGTAGCCCAGCACATCATGAGGGATGGCGAAGGTGTAGTTCCAGGCGCTGCCTTCGTGGAAACCAGGTACAGGCTCGAAATTTTCTCCCTGGCGAGGGTCGAATGGGGTCAGGAAGGTTCCGTCTGCTTTCAGTGGCCTCAATGTGCCGTACTCTGGGTCGTAGTAGTGTTTGTATTCCAGAGAACGCTGGTAGTAGCGTCGGGCATCTTCTTTTTTGCCGAGATCGGCTGCAAGAAGTGACAGGGCGTAGTCGGCGACGTAATATTCCAATGCGTGTGAAACGGAATTGTCTCCAGAGAAGTCTCCTGAAAAATGGCCTAGCGGAATGAACCCTTTTTCGATGTAGGGGTCTCCGTCCGGGCGCATGCGGTTCTGTGCGCCAGGGGTGTCGGCCGATTTGGTGAAGGCTTCATAGGCGGCTTCGATGTCAAAGTCACGGATGCCTTTGAGCCAGGTGTCTGTGATGACCGGAATGGCAGGATCTCCTTCCATGGTGAAGGTTTCACGTCCGAAGAGTTCCCATTTGGGCATCCATCCCCATTCCTTGTACATGTTGACCATGGAGCGGACCATGTCACGTTGTCTTTCTGGGAAGACGAGGGTCAGGAGCTGGTGGACGTTGCGGTAGGTATCCCAGAGAGAGAAGACGGTATAGCGGTTCTCTCCTTCCGGAACCCGGCCGATGCCTTCGTTCTCCATGAGCGGATATTCGCCGTTGACGTCGTTGAGGAGGTTTGGGTGGATAAGAGTGTGGTAGAGGGCAGAATAGAAGATCTCCTTTTCTTTCTCTGAACCTCCGGTCACCTGGATGCGTGACAGGTCTGATTCCCACAAATCGTGGGCGGCTGCACGGAGTTCGTCAAAACTGAGGTCTCCCTGTTCCTGGTTGAGGTTCTCCCAGGCATTGTCGCAGCTGACAAAGGAAACGCCCATCTGGACTTCGAGCTGTTCACCCTCTTCGGTGTCGTAGGTGAACCAGCAGCCGATGTCGTCTCCGGCAATCTCTCTGCCATATTGCTGGTAGATCTTGTATTTTCCGCTGTCTGAAGACCAGGCGGCCTCGGCAGTCATCTCGGGCATCTTTTTCCAGAAACCTGCTTTGGCAGGGGCTTTGCCCAGACGGATGCTGAAATAGACTGGGAAGACGGCTTGGTTGTAATAGCAGAAGGTACCTGCCATCCTCATTCCTTCGTATTCGGTGTCGCTGATCTTGCGGATCCAGCCGCCGGTCTCATTGGTGAGGGCCAGACCGAAATTGATGAGGAGGTTGCTCTGTCCTTCGTGGAAGGTATATCTTTCGCGGGAAGAGCGGTAGGTGGCGGTCACTTCCGTGAGAATGTCATAGGCCGTGAGACGGTTGCTGTAATAGCCGGGCTCTGATTTCTCTTCGGTGTATTCGCTGCCATAGAGGTGGTAATCTACCTGAAGGGCACCGGAGGTCGGCATGGTCAGGGCGAGGGCGGCTTCCGGGCAGCCTACGCCACTGAGATTGACGTGGGAGAAACCCGTGAAGAAGCAGTTGTCCGAACTGTAAGGGGTGGACCACCACCGGCTGTCTTTGTCAAAGCGGTTGAGTTCTGATCCGGCCACGTTGAAAGGGGATACGGACATCATTCCGTTGGGACAGACTGCTCCCGGATGAGTGGTGCCGAAATTGCTTGTCCCGATGAAGGTGTTTACATGGCGGGTGAGAGGACCGGACTCTGCACCGTTCTGTATTTCAGTAGATTGCTCTGCAAAAGTACGGACCGGAAGGAGAGTCAGGATGCCCAATAGAAATAATTTGATTTTCATTCGTTTAATCTCAGTGTATGGTTGTCGTGTCAAATTTAGCATAATCTCATTCTTTTTCAAAATGGCCTTTTGTAATCTCTCCAGATTTGTCATGGACTTTTGGTTTGATTTTTGATTGGTTCATGTCCGGTGAGTTTGTAATTTGCCGTATATTATTGTTTTTCAATTAACTAAATAATGCTATGAAAAGGAAACTGACTTTTGTTTTGGCTTTTGCCTTGGGCCTGTTTCCCGTTTTGATGGGAGCACAGGACAAAGAGCAGGAGAAACGTGATGTGCTGGCCTCCTTGGATGCAAGAAGATATGTCGTGGAAGTGGATTGGGCCATTCCGATGTCTGGAAAGAATATCAGCCTTTCTCCTGGTTATACGTTGGAAGTAAGAAATGATACGTTGGTTGTGGATTTGCCGTTTTTTGGCAGGGCGACCAGTCTGCCTTATGGAGATGGAGGGGGAATCAAGCTGGATACGGTGCTGGAGGACTATAAGTCCCATCAGATTACATCTGGGAAAAATATCAGAACGGAGATTTCCTTCAATGCACATGGAGATGATCATTTCAGGTTCTTCCTGGTTGTGTTTGAGGATGGCTCAACCAATATTTCAGTAAATTCCAATAACCGTACTCCGATGGGCTATCGTGGAAGGCTGGTTCCTCAGGTGACAGCCCCTCTTCAGGAAGAACTGCTGGAATGAAGAATCTGTTTTTCAAATTCTGTATTTTAGTGCTATCTTTGAACCATCGTTCAAAGATGGCATTTTTGCTTTGACAAAGAAACAATATGACAAACAGGAGGTGGTGATTATGAATCAGGAGGGGCTGAAACAATTGGAAAAGAACAGGGAGCTGGAATTGGCATGGGAATATGTGACCCAGACATCCATGAATGTCTTTCTGACGGGAAAAGCCGGAACTGGCAAGACCACTTTTCTGAAGATGGTGGTGGACCAGTGTCCTAAACGGAAAATTGTACTGGCCCCTACCGGAGTGGCTGCCATCAATGCAGGAGGAGTGACTCTGCATTCTTTCTTTCAATTGCCATTTGGCCTGTTTCTTCCTGATTTCCAGCATGTCCAGGCACATGACCGGGACGGCCGCTACAAGTTTCACAAGAAAAAGTTGAGAATGATTCGCTCTATGGAACTCATGATCATTGACGAAGTGAGTATGTTGAGGGCGGACGTGATGGATGAGCTGGATGCTTTGTTACGGAAACTGCGACGGAATCCGCAACCTTTCGGAGGGGTTCAGGTGCTGATGATTGGGGATGTGCAGCAGTTGTCTCCGGTGGTTCGCCCAGAAGAATGGGAGGTCATGGCCAAATATTATGAATCGCCTTATTTCTTTGATTCCAAGGTGCTGAAAGAACATCCTTACCGTATGGTGGAACTGACTCATATCTTCCGTCAGCGTGACAGTGAATTCATTGATATTCTGGCTGCTGTCCGGGAAAACCGCATGACACCAGCATTGCTGGAGAGGTTGAATGCCCGATATGTTCCCGATTACCAGGCCCCTGAAGGTTGCATTACTCTTTGTACCCATAATTCTGTGGCAAAGCAGATCAATGATTCTCATCTGGAACAGATTCCGTCATCTGCCTTTACGTATGAGGCGGTGATTACTGGCAATTTCCCGGAGAGCATGTATCCGCAGGAAGTCGAACTCGTCTTGAAGAAGGGGGCACAGGTCATGTTCACGAAAAATGATCCTGACCGTCTGTATGTAAATGGTACATTGGGAACGGTGATTTCTATCGGCAAGGAGCATATCACTGTTCGTCTGGAAAATGGGGGGGAGGTGGAAGTGGAGCCGCAGCCTTGGGAAAATCTGAAATATGACATCAATGAGGAAACAAAGGAAATCGTGTCTGAGATTGATGGGCTCTTTACCCAATATCCTTTGAAGACTGCCTGGGCCATCACCATCCACAAGAGCCAGGGCTTGACTTTTGACAAGGCCGTCATTGATGCGAACAATTCTTTTTCACACGGTCAGGTCTATGTTGCCTTGAGCCGGTGCAGAACCTTGGAGGGCTTGGTCCTGAAAAGAAAAATTCCTTCTTCTGCCATTATCAATGACCATCGGGTGGATGAATATTCGGACTATGTATCAGAATCTTTGCCAACTTTGCAGAATTTGGAGGCGGACAAGCGGACCTATTATCTGGAAGTCTTGAAGGAACTGTTCAATCTGGAGGGACTGGCCCGTTGTTATCATACTTATTTCAAATTTGCACGGGTCGCTTTTCCTGGGCTCTATCCGAAGGCGTTGGCACAATGGTCCAATGTGGAACCGGTCGTGGATTGGGATTTGACGGAGGTGGGGACTCGTTTCGGCTATTCTCTCAATAAGATTGTTCTGAAGGGGTATTGTGGCAGGGACAGGACTGTGGCCGATACTGTTGCCGGTGGTCCGGTGGGAATGTCTCCAGAGGCTTATAGCTATCTTCAGACGAGGGTCAAGGCGGCTGCGGAGTATTTCCGCAAGATTGTGGTGGAGAAGCTGCTGCCTCTTGTAAGAGTGGCCTATTCGGTCGATTTTGATGATAAGGACAAGAAGAAGCTGCATCGGCAGTATTCGGTATCCTTTGCGGAAATGGTCTTCCAGAAACTCTTTTTGTGGAATTATGTTTCTGTTGGATTCGATTTGGATTCTTTTCTGAAAGAGAAATCCATTCTGAGTGGAGAGGTTCCAGAGACTTCCGTGACCAAGTTGCTGGGGCTTTTGAGCCGGGCGATCGTACATCCGGGGATTTCCTTTGTCGAACTCGCAGCCCAGAATCAGAAGGAGGAAGTGCATCCGTCTGAGTATGAGAGAATTGAGGAAGTGTCCAACCCTGAATTGTTCGAAAAGTTGAGGCGATGGCGCAGTGAGGAGGCGAAAAAACAGAACGTGCCTTGTTTCCAGATTCTGCATCAGAAAACATTGGTGGCGATTGTGAATGCCATGCCTACGACAAAGGCTGAACTGCTTGCTGTCAAAGGAGTCGGCAATGTGCTGATGAAAAAATACGGGGAGACCATTCTGACCCTCATCCATGGAGAGGAAGCACCGCCGGAGGAAGAGGAACTCTTCTAGATGGCATCAATGAAGAATTGGTAGCGTTGCGCCGGACTGATGGGAAAACGCTTGATCTGGGCATGTCCGTTGTGCAGTTGGCAGACATAGAGATTGCTGATTTCGGACAGATAGAGCGTGTCATAGCGGATGTCGTTCCCTTTTTGCAGTTCTGTCACGAATGAACAAGTTTCGTTGACCGACTCATCGGTTAAGTCGTCCTTGCAGAAAACATATAGTCCGAGAGAGTCGAAGTGACCGTAGAACCCGTTGGCCGCCTTGCTGATTTTGCTTTCCAGAATTCTTCGTAAAGGCAGGGCAAGATTCCAGTATTCCAATTCTCTGGCTCCGATATATTGGCCGCAGTCCAGACCGTAACCATAACCAGTATCTAGAATCTGCTGCAGTTGGAGATCAAAATGAGGCGATGGTTTCTGGTCATCTGGGCATTGTTGGAGGCCGGACATTTCTCCCAAAAGCATATCTGCTGCTTTCTTGCTTTCCTCCATTGCCCGGGTCACTTCTATGCCCAGGGTCCGGTGGTCCGGGCTCTGCAGGTCGGGCCGGTCCTTGTTGATCAGATGATTGAAGGAGTCGTCCAACAGTCGGGTCAATGTCAGTTTCGCATATCGTTCAAAGAAACAGGTATCAAATTTCCTCATGATGTGGTTGGTTTTTGGTGGGCCGTCCTATAGGTGGATTGGTGATAACAGTTTGTGTAAATTAGTCCATTTTTTCAATATTTCCATGAATTTGCGAGAAATATGAGATGAAATGAATGTTTCTGGTAAAGATAGGGCGTGCTGACGGTGCATGAGAAGGCAAATATGAGTATCTTTGCAAGATAGAAGAATATGAAAATGGACAATGCACAATATTTTGAACAATTTGAAGAAAATTTGACCACCGAAATGGTCAGGCTCTGTACAGAGGGGGGAATGTTGGACGGTATGCTGCTTGCCACGGACGACATTGACCAGAAATGGGATGATCTGGCTCCTGCCTATTCTGCGGATGCCATTCATGAGATCGCTTCCTATCCGGAAGTGTCCATCGCCTGGGCCGGTTATCTGGGCATGGCGGTCGCACAATATTGGGATTTGGATTGGAACGGACATCAGGGAGACAGTTACGGGAGCTTCTATGGTCCCAGAGGGTTTGACGACATGGATGAGCACATCATGCAGGATATCCTGGGCAATCCGCTGGGTTCTCCGGAAGAGCAGAAGCTGACCCATATGCTGGAGCGCTGCACGCAGTATTGCATTTCCTACATCCGGGCAGAACAGATTGAGCCTCAGACGGCGGCGGCTTTCCAGGCATTTGTCCGTACGGTAAGGGCGGTTTTCCGCATAGGGGCCGCCTTGCAGCTCAAGATGTTGGGCTACAAATTTGAGAAAGTCAATTTGAGCTAAATAGCAAGAAATATAAAACAGTTTTATTATGGGACAATTAGAGAATCAGATCCAGCAGGATATCAAGGCCGCTATGTTGGCCAAGGACAAGGTCGCATTGAATGCCACTCGTGCAATCAAATCTGCCATGTTGCTTGCCAAGACTTCTGAAGGCGCAGCCAAAGATTCCTTGGAAGATGCAGAGGTGATCAAGATTATCAGCAAATTGGTCAAGCAGGGAAAAGAAAGCGCTGCCATCTATGCTGATCAGGGCAGACAGGACTTGGCTGACAATGAGTTGGCTGAGGCAGCTGTCATGGAAAAATATTTGCCGAAGGCTTTGTCTGAAGAAGAGATTGAGGCCAAGGTCAAGGAGATTGTCGCTCGCGTCGGCGCTTCTTCCATGGCTGATATGGGAAAGGTGATGGGCCTTGCCAACAAGGAGATGGCAGGTCAGGCAGATGGCCGTACGATTTCCGGGATCGTGAAGACGTTGCTTTCCTAGGAATTCGTCCCCCTCGCATGCAAAAAGAAAGGAGGTCATATCACGATATGACCTCCTTTCTTAAGGAATCGTTTCCGATTAGTCTTTTTCTGCAATCAGCTCACCATTTGCATTGAAGATGAATTCAATGTCCTTGTCAAGCAGATCATTTTCCAATTCGAATTCGAAGATGAGACCGTCTTTGACGCTTTCTTTAACTTCAATTTCGTCCACTCTATAACCCTCAAGGTCTTTGATGGCTTTCTGGAAAGCGTTGAATACCAGAGGAGGAAGTTCTGCTTCCATGTTTTTGGGTTCGATTTCGTATTTGGTAGAAATCCATTCGAAATCAGTTGTATACTTCAATTCATAGTCTTTTCCATTGAAGAGGATTTCCACTTCAAATTTGCCGTCTTCTACCTCTGCTTCCAACAATTTAAATTCTGGGAATGTCTTGGCGATGATGGTTTTGAGTGCTTCTGGAAGATCTTCTGGGATTAGTTCTGTATGGTCTTCGGTAGCGGGAACCACTTTGGTGAGAAGTCCTTCAGCTGTGAAGTAGAGTTCCAGTTCCACTTCTTTGCCGGAAGCATCTTTCTTTTCTACTTCAATGATGTAGAGAGCAACGATTCCGTCTCTTTCAAGAGTCTCAACATCATCAATCTCCCATTTGGCATATTTGCTGGTTTCAAAAGTGTGTTTGACAGCTTCTGGGAGTGTGGCATATTCAATATCGTGTTCGGTCATCTGCCAGTTTCCCTGATTGTCAAACCATGAACTGTTAGATCTCTGCTCTGCCGGAGCGGCCTTTGTTTTTGGAAGGTCAAAATGGGCGACCCAATAAGGTGCCTTGTTTTCCCAGATGACATTCTGGGCTTCTGGAAATTTCTTATCAAAGGATTTTACAACAGCTTCGGATACCTTTTTCCCATCTGTGGTGGTGATACCGTCTTTTTGGCATGCTCCAAAAGAGAAAATGGCCATAATGGACAGTGCGATCAATGCTATTTTCTTTTTCATGATAAATAAAATTAAATCATCCAACATTTGAAATTTGTACTTGATTACTTACTGAAACTTTAGTCTAATCGGAACAAATATATGTATATTATCACGAAAATCAATCCAAAATACAATTATTTTATCTGAAAATTCCATTTTTTTGTATCTGCCTGCCTTTCCAAAATGTTTTCCAAACTGTCTGGAAGTGCACGGAAGAAATCTATCCGACTGAGGGTTTCGATGGAGTCCACAGGAACTGCGTATGTGGTCAATGGGAGAGTGATGGTTGCATTGGGCATCAAGAAGGCAATCATTTTGTTTTTCTGGGGAGAATAGATGATCTTGTAATATTGTTCGGGTACAGAGACCTGGTTGCCGCCGATGGTTTTCAGACCGTCTTTCAAGATGGGGCCGGAAATGACATAGAGTTGTTGTTCGGAGATGGCCCAATTGCGGACCAGTTCTTCCAATTTTTTCCAGCCGCCACGGTTGAAGGAAGGAAACTGGGGAGACATGTTGGAAAGATAGAAGCTTTCGTCCATTGCTTTTTGGTTGATTGACATGGAAGCGGCTGGGCATAGGTGGCCTCTGTCATAACCGGAACTTCTGTAGTCGGCCAGTGTGGCAGAACCGGTGCTGACGAAGGGGTCTTCTCTAAATTTGTCGCTGCGGGTTGCAGTACCGTTGACCATTTCAGGGGTCAGTTCGTAATAGACCCAAGCGGCTTGTTCATGTTGTTCTGAATATCCGAGTGTGTAGTAGGTATGTTTTATGATTTCGTCCTCAGAGTAGGGTATGAGGTCGGTGTATTCCATGGAAGGGCAGGAAGCCGGCGTGTTTTGTGCGGTTTGAATCGTCTCTTCTGATGGAGTGCTGGTGTTTTCGGGGCTGTTCCGGGCAATGAGATAAAGAAGGAACAGGACTCCAACGATGAGGAGGAGGGTGAAGAGCAGGGGAAATTTTTGGCGTCTTTTCATTTTTATTTCATTTGAATAGTTTGCGAATATCGTGATTCTTGCCGAAAGATTGTATATTTTTGTATAATTAAAGCAAGGAAAATAATGAGTGAGTTTGCAGAGATATTGGAAGCGTGGTATGCCAGGAATGGTCGTTTTGATTTGCCGTGGAGGGATATCCATGATCCTTACAAGATATGGATTTCTGAGATTATCCTACAGCAGACCAGGGTAGTGCAGGGAATGGACTATTATTTGAGGTTCATCGAACATTTCCCGGATGTGTTCAGCCTGGCGGCGGCTCCAGAAGACGAGGTGATGAAGTTGTGGCAGGGGCTGGGCTATTATAGCCGGGCTCGCAATCTGCATGCTGCGGCCAAGGAGATTGCTGCACTTGGGTATTTCCCGAATACTTATGAGGGGGTCAGAGCGTTGAAAGGAATAGGAGACTATACTGCTGCAGCCATCTGTTCTTTTGCTTTCCGTCTGCCTTATCCGGTGGTGGACGGCAACGTCTATCGGGTATTGTCCCGCATCTATGGTATTGACACTCCGATTGACAGCAAAGAGGGCAAGAAGCGTTTCACTGTTTTGGCGGAGGAACTCCTCGACCGGGAGAAGCCGGATCTGTACAATTCGGCCATCATGGATTTCGGGGCCACGCAGTGTACGCCCCAGCAGCCGGATTGCCTGTTCTGTCCTTATGCGGAAAGGTGTGTGGCCCGTCTGGAATGCAGGGTCATGGAACTGCCTGTCAAGGAGAAGAAGACCGAGGTCAAGGAAAGGTATTTTGTCTATGTCTATATAGAGGATGTTAAAAATGTGCTTTTGCACCGTCGTCCGGAAGGGGATATCTGGCAGGGTTTGTATGAGCCTTATCTCATGGAGTTTGAGTCGGCTCCGACGAAGGAGAAGGTGGAGTCCCGTTTGAAGGAGCTGCTGGCTGTCCTGGAGGGGAAGAAGCCTGAGGACGGCGTTGTCGTGGAGCAGGTCGCCAAGGGCATGAAGCATCTTCTGAGCCATCGCAAGCTGCTGATTGACTGCTATCGGATGAAAATCTCCTCCCTGCCGGTGAAATTCCCGAAAAAGGGGAAACTGGGCCTGGAGGAGTATATTCGGGTACCGGAAACGGAGCGGGATACCTATGCCGTTCCGAAGATCGTCACGGATTTGTTCTCTATGATTGATGCATTGTAGGTAAGTTTCTTTTGGGAATGCTCTAGCAGCCTGTACCGTCG
The DNA here is from genome assembly GCA_020026275.1 of Bacteroidales bacterium. Lineage (GTDB taxonomy): Bacteria > Bacteroidota > Bacteroidia > Bacteroidales > UBA932 > Cryptobacteroides. Next base: position 38,798 of record JAHHQQ010000013.1, on the reverse strand, counting down.
AGGTTGCAGGCTGCGCCGGTTGGGGCGGTGCCCGTCGGACGGGATTTCAGTCCGGCGTCTTCCGGAACCAGGGTTACAGTGCCGTCTTCCAGGATGAAACATGGGATGCCGGCATAGCCTTTGGCTTTGGCATCGTCAAAGACGGGGCTGTTGTCGCGCAGCTTCAAGAAGGCTTTGAGGTTTCTGACGTGCTGGCCGATGTCAATGACTTCGTATTGTGGATTTCCTTTGACCTGCTCTTCGACATAGGTGCAGTCCGGGCAGGTTTCCATTCCATAGATCTTGATCATATTCTTATTGTATTGAAAGGTTGTACAGTTTATCATTTCCCGCTTGTCGGGTCTTGGTAGTCCTCTTCTTTCCAGACGGTCTTCTTGGCGGTTTCTTCTGGGAAGAAGCGTTTCTTGAAGTAGGAGTTGGCTGTGTAGAGCGGTGCGGCCGGATTGTTGCCGGTGACGCGGTCTTTGGTGATGAGGGTGGTCACATAGGCATCGGAATATCTGTAGAAGAGACTGTCGTGGCCGACACAGAGTCCGAGGACTACGTTCAGGTCGGTCTTTTCTTTGTTCAGCAGTCTGGCCTGCAGGATGGGATTGCACATGGCTGGACCGATGCTCTCGCATTCTTTGGAGATGCCGATGGAGGATTTGGCTTTTCCGGCGACTTTGCAGATGACGGAATAGGATTCGAATCCGTTGGCTCTCAGGATTTTCGCAAAGATACGGGCTTCATTGATGAGGCCGATGCAGTTGGCGATGCCAATCTTGTGGGCGCCGATTTTTCTGGCAAATTCCATGATTTCCTCGACACGGGTGAGGCGGCAGTAGCCTTCGTATTCTACCTCCGCACTGGCGACCATGATTTCATGGTTCCTCTTTTCTTCGTAGCGTTCGACCGCCCAGTCGAGATCTTCGGGATCCAGATGGGTGGTGAGACAGAAATCGGGATAGTGGCGGTCTTTGTATTTGCAATTCTGGGTGCCACAGTCCACGCATGACAATTTCAGATCCTCTTTCATATATCCAAAATGGTTTAGATTCTTGTCAGCGAATGTATCAAATAATTTGTGAAATGCAAGGGTTATTGGGCGACAAGACCGCCATCGACCAGGTAGTGTCCGCCGGTGCAGAAGCTGGAGGCGTCGCTTGCCAGAAAATAGACCATTTGGGCCACTTCTTCTGGTTGTCCGACGTTGCCTCTGGCAAAAAGGGCGTTCTCTTCTTTCCAATATTGTTCAATGGTTTTTCCGGTCTTGGCGGAAAGATTCTCAAAGATCTGGTCCACGAGAGGGGTTTGGATGGTTCCGGCACAGACGGCATTGACCCGGATGTTCTTGGGGCCGAGGTCGATGGAGAGGCTTCGGGTGATCTGTCCGAGCGCTCCTTTGGTGAGACCGTATGCGAAACTTTCTGACTTGCCGACGAACCATTGGTCCGAAACATTCAGCACGATGGAGCCGCCTCCGTTCTCGATCAGATGTGGCACGGTTTCGCGCAGGGTGTTGACGGTTCCGTAGATGTTGGTCTGGATCATCAGGTCCAGTTCTCCGTCGGTCACATCCAGCAGGGTGTTCTTGCGGTGGATGCCGGCGTTCGCAAAGACTGAATCCAAGTGGTGGAAACGGGCGAGCACTTTTTCCACCGCCTGGTGGATGTCTTCCCGGTGACGGGTGTTGCCGGGAACGAAGAGCAGTCTTTCCGGTTGGTGGAGGCTCGTTTCCAGTTGGTGGGCGGCTTCTTCGTTGAGGTCCATGAAGCCGACGTTCCAGCCTTCATCGATGAATTTTTTGACAGAAGCGGCTCCGATTCCAGTGGAACCGCCTGTGATGAAGATTGTTTTCATATCATTGGTCTGATTTGGAATCTGTTTCTTGGAGCAGGGCGGACAGGATGTCCTCGCAGCATTTTTCCAGCTGCTTCAGCGCTGCCTGGGTCTCCCATTTGCTGCTGTCGCTTTCTCCTGCGACATTGGAGATGGTCCTGAGTTCGAAGAAGGGAATCTTTTCCAGGAGGGCGATGTAGTAGAAGGCGGCTCCTTCCATGCTTTCCACACCACAGTGATGGCGGCGGTGTCGTTGCCCGACTTTCTCCTGGTCGGAAGTGATGGTCTGGATGGTCATGCCGATGGCAGAAGCATATTGGTCCAGCAGGGCTTCCAAGTGGGGAAATGGCAGAACCGGTCGTTTCAGACGGCCCTTCTGATAAGGAGGCTCGTCGGGAGAAAGGGTCTCGCAGTCGAAGAGGCTCTTGAATCCTTCCGGTGTCTCAAAGCCCAGCTCTCCGAAATACTCTTCAGAGATGACGGCCGCACTGCCGATTGGACAGCTTTCCTCATCGTAGCAGCCGGCAATCCCCAGATCAATCAAGAGGTCATAAGGCTGACCTGTCATTTGGGCTTCCATGATTTGTCTGGTGAGCCGGTAGCAGGTGGAGACTTCTCCAATTCCGGTCAGGAGGAAATCAATCTGGAGCGTTCCTTCCATCTGGGCTGTCATTTTTTTATATATTTTGCGGGCGCAGTCCAGTTCTTGTGGTTCTGCCGCGGCTAGTAGGAGGTGTATCATATGGATGTCGTTTCAAATTGTATCTGGCATCGGACCGAAATATTCAATTGGTCCAGAACATCAGGGCAATGATATTGCTGATGACCGGGACCATCTTGTCTGATGAAAGATGCTTTCTTAAAGTCTTTAGCGCTTCGTAGAGGTGGCTTTCTACCGTTCTGGGGGAAAGGTCAAGGGCTTGTCCTATTTCTTTGCTGGACATTTCATCCAGATAACTCATCTTGAAGATTTCTCGTTGGCGGGGAGATAATTGATCGATTGCCTGGTTGAGTGTGTTTCTAAGGTCACTTTCATAGAGTTTCTTGAGAACGGTATCTTTTTCAAAATCTATAGATGTCAGCGTGGCTTCTGCGATTCTCTGATAGTTCCATTCTCGGAAATCGTTGGAATGTCGCTGGAGTTTAATGTAGTTCAGTGCTCCATTTTTGACGGAACGGAAGAGATAGCTGTTTACGTTGAAATTTTCGTTCAGTCTTTTCCGATTTTGCCAGATGGAGAAAAATACATCTTGAACAACGTCTTCAGCCCATTCTTCAGATAGGAAGATTTGTGCATAAGCAATCATGTTGGGATACAATGAAGAGCAGAAGGAATTGAAGGCTTCCCTATTTCCATTCTTGATTTTCTGTATCAAAGACTTGTCCGACATTGATAGATTTCCGTGGTTTGATTGAAAGACAAATATAAAATAAATTCTCAAAACTTGAAATATCAAAATCATCCTTGGCCGATATTTGAATATGGTATGGAGAAGGGGATAGTTTTGTCCGAAAAAAAAGATAACTTTGTGTTCGTTATGAAAAGATGCGAATCACTTGATATCCTTAGAGGACTGACAGTCGCTTTGATGATTGTTGTCAATAACGGTGCCGGTTCGGTACGTTTCCATTCATTGACTCATTCCAGTTGGGAGGGGTGTACTTTATGCGATCTTGTTTTTCCGACTTTCTTGTTCTGTGTCGGAGTGTCAATGGCGTTTTCTTTGGCCCGCTTTGATCGTCTGAGTATGCCGGCCGCCAGAAAAATTGGAAAAAGAGGACTGCTTATTTTTATGTTGGGACTGCTTTTGAATGCCTTTCCTTTTTATCCGCTTTCAACCGACCCTTCCTTGTCATTTGGAGAGAATTGGTCGGCATGGGCCAGTCATCTCAGGATTATGGGTGTTCTCCAGCGTATTGCTTTGTGTTATGTTTTTGCATCTGTTCTGGTTCTGCTTCTCAGGAAGACCCGTCGGATTGTGGCGGCCGTGATAGGGCTATCGGTTCTTTATACAGGGATATTGCTCGTATTCGGGACTGCTCCTGGGCCTTTTTCCTATGAAGGGAATGCCGCTAATGAAGTCAATACTTTCCTTTTGGGAAAGAATCATGTTTATAAGGTGTTTTCCAGGGCGGATGGTACGGTATGTGGCTTTGACCCGGAGGGAATCCTTGATACGTTGTCGGCAATCTGCACCACCTTGCTTGGCTTCTTGAGCGGACGCTTGCTCCGTCGGGCCTCTGTTCTGGAAGATTCTTCTGTTCGCGCAAGGGCGTTGCAGGAAGTTGCCCTGAAATTGTATATGTGGTCTGCAGTCTGTATGGCATTGGGACAGTTGCTCAGTACATGGATTCCGATGGTCAAGAAAATTTGGACTCCTTCCTATATGTTGTATGCGGCAGGAATCACCATGTTTATGCTGGCCTTGATGATTTATCTTGTTGATGTCAAGGGATGGGGACGGTTTTTCTATCCTTTCAAGGCCATGGGAATGAATCCATTGGCGCTTTATTGTCTTTCTTGGGTACTGGCCGTCACTTTGACTGGAATCATTGGATTTGACAAGCATGCGGTCTTTGGGAAAAATGAATTTACGTCTTTGCTCTATTCTTTGCTGTTTGTATCAGTTCATCTGATTGTAGGTGTGCTGCTTTACAGGAAGAAGATCTTCATTAAAATCTAATAACCTCAATCATGAAAACAAGAATTTTAGCGTTCATTTGTTTCTTTTTGTCCGCATGGGGAGTCTGGGCTCAGAATTCAGGAGAAGAACATTATTATCTGACCATTGATGAGGTGGCGAACAGTGTCCGTCTTCTTCCTCCTCCTCCCAAAGAAGGAAGTGCCCGATTCGAGTATGATCGGGAGATGTATGAATATGGGAAGACTGTTCGTGCTTCTGAACGGGGCAAGACGGCTGTCGCAGATGCAAATACAAGCAGCAAAGGAATTTCTGCCGTTTTTTCAGAAGCATTTGGTATGGAGATATCTTGTCAGCATACCCCGGAGATTTATGAACTGATCAATCACATGAGGGAGGATGCCGGAGACCTGGCGACTCGTCATGCGAAACAGCACTATCAGCGGATTCGTCCATTTGATTTTTTCCAAGAAGATACTTCTTTGCCTCAGTCCCAGAAAGCCTATTCGGCCAATGGTTCTTATCCGTCTGGTCATACGGCTATTGGGTGGGCAGTTGCATTGGTGCTGGCAGAAATCAATCCTGCAAGACAGGAAGAGATTTTGTTGCGAGGCCTCGAAATGGGGCAGAGTCGCGTCATCAGTGGCTTTCATTATCAAAGCGATGTAGACGCTGCAAGAATTGTAGCTGCTGGAGTGGTGGCCCGTCTGCATGCGGATAAAAAATTCTCCCGCCAGCTCAAGAAGGCCAAACGGGAGTTTCGCAGATTGTCCAGACAGGTTTCTTACCAAGGTTCCCCGGTGGGCGCTTCCAAGGAGTTGCCTTGTTCTGAGGTGGCCCAGAAATAGCGTATGACTGCTTTGACAGGAAGGTGGTCTGAAGTTTTTCTCACATCTCCATTTCTGAAATCGTCACAAACTTCACTGAATGTGACTTCATATAAGCCGGTATCTTTCAGTGCAAGAATGTAGTCCAGACATTTTGTCGGATTGGTCGCCGGACAGGTGAATTTTTCAGGAGTAAGCGCGATCCATGTTTTTTTCAATTCGAGAAGAGTGGGGTCTTGTGGCTTTGCATTCATGTCTCCGCACAAGAAGACCGGTTTGTCTTTGCCACCATAGCGGGATTTGAGTTCTGCCGTGATTTTTTTTGCTGCCTCCAGACTGTTTTCTCCATAAAGAGGAAGATGGGTGCCTGCCAGGATAAAATGTTCATATTCCATGACTAGACACACTCTGTCTTCTCTTTCCTGTCCATATTTTGGAAATTTTAGGGTAAAAGAGTCCATGACTTTGTATTTTTTGTCATAGGCGGCACCGATGCCGTATTCTGGATGCCAATGGGCAAGGTCGCCTCCATAGTTGAAGGCCTTGGCAAATTGGTGATTCCATCCCATTTTGGATGCGAATGCTTCCAGCTGGTCGTAGTCGTGGCGTTTGTTGTTTTTGTCCAGTTCGGCTAGCATCATGGCATCGATTTTCTTTTCTTTCATCATGGAGGCAATGGCCGGAATATGTCCTTCTGATTTTGGATTGTCCGGTAGATTTTTGGAAAAGACAGCTACATTGTAAAATGCCAGATTCAGGTCGGAATATGCCCTGTTGCCATGATAATTCAGGGGCTGGAATTGATATTGTTGTCCTGTCTTGATGGAAAGATTGGACAGTTCTTTTTTCATCTCTGTCATCTGTTCTCCTGTTTGTGCCTTGAAATGGATGGAGTTCCGGTCGGTTTCCAAAGGAGGAAGGATGAGGAAAAATGTCAGGGGCTTGTCCGAAAGAATGGCATCGGATACTTCCAATGTATATTTGTCTTTTTGGGAGGAAAAGGTGATTTCAGAGATTTTCTCTCCTTTTCCGGTCAGGACGAATGAAAAGAGGCAGGCATCGTTTTTTAAAATAATCGGGTCATCTGTTGTACCTGTTCCGTTTCGGTAGGAGAAACGGAGAGCCTTCGAGTCATAATGTCCTGGTGCGGCATGTTGGATGCATGGCACATCAGGAGTCTGAAGAGCGGCGGCAGGGTAGAAGACTTTGGAAATGGGGCCTGAAGGGATCGCTCCGTTGACATATCTGAATTTCCCCTGTTTCTTTCCGATACCCTCTGCTATCTCATAGATGGAGGCCTTTTCCATCTCGGCAGAGTTCCCGTCCTGCATGATTGCAATTCGATCGCCTTTTTGCCAGACGATGTCAGTTCCTGTGACAGTGTTTTCTTGCATGCCGCCGCCCAAAGATACTTCTATCAGTTTTTTGTGGGCTTCTTTATCGGAGTTGTTTTTTTCTTTGGTACATCCCGCTGCACAAAGTAATATGAGTGATGCTATGAATGTTTTTTCAAATAGTTGCATGTGGCTTGTTGTTTTTAAATAATCACAACAAATATATATATAATTTATTCTAATCCCTGTTTATGACTATAGGAAGCGGAAGTTTTGGAAAGAAGAATCTTTTTATGATTTTTTGAAAAAAGTCGAAAAATGACTAAGTATTTTCGTCAGGAAGATTGTATTATGTGTGAAAAGACATGTAATCGTATGGTAATTTCAGAACATATCAGTTTGTTGATCAGTCATTATATGACAGGAACGTGCTCAGATCAGGAATTGTCTGAACTGTATGCTTGGCTGGATGCTTCTGATGAAAACAAGAGCGCTTTTCTTGAATTGATGACTGTGCATTCTGCCGGAAAGGTATTGGAAGATTCAATGTTTGAGGCCAAGAAGCAGAGGATGTTGCTTCGATTGAACAATCGGATTGATGCGCAGGAACTGGTAGAGAAGAGAAGAACTCGGGCTGGCATGCTCTGGATTTTTGCCGCCGCTTCGATTTTGGTGGTAGCAGGTTTTTTGTTTCTATATAGGGGAATGTCTGGTCCTGTCGGGCAGGCTCACGATATGTTCGCATATGTCAATCCCACTTCTGAAATATCGGTGGTGACGTTGGAAGATGGCACAAAAGTCAGTCTCGGCCCTGAATCCCGCATTGATTATTATCTTTCATCTTCTTCTGAAGGTACTGAGCGAATTGCAGAGTTGAAGGGGAAAGCGTTTTTTGAGGTCTGTAAAGATTCCACCTGCCCGTTCATTGTCAATGCTGGTGAATTGCTGGTGAAAGTGCTTGGAACCAAGTTCGTTGTGCAGGCCCATCCCGATTCTTCAGATATCCAGGTAATGCTTCAGGAAGGTTCTGTCCGTCTTCAGACTCCAGATCGTGTGAATCTGGTACGTTTGGTTCCAGATCAGAAGGCGGTCTATCGGAAGGCTTCTTCGGATTTGGATGTGGAGAACATGGCAGTTGCGTCTTTTGTCCTAAACAATTTTGAAAAGATTTCATTTGAGAGAGTCCGCATATCTGAGTTGATTGCAGAATTGGAAGCTATATTTGATGTCATTCTCCGTCACGATGGAGACATTGATGAAGAAACTACGTATGAAATCAACTTCAACAGGAGCAATACTTTGCCGGAAGTGCTGGCAATTGTGGAAGCCCTTACCGGAGAAAGATTGCGGGTGGTCCCATAGGGAATCTTCTTTTCATTTGATTGCATGCAATTTGACGACTGAAACTAATTTAAACCACAAATATGAATTTGAATAATTTTTGCAAGTATCTGGTGACGGGGCTTGTGCTCCTGTTATCTTTTGGCTTTGGTGCAGCAGCTGACAATGCGCCGGATTCCCAGAAAACTTACGATTTGAACTTGTCATTGGACAAGCCGACAGTGGGGGAATTCACAAAAGAATTCACAGAGAAGACCGGAGTGTTGTTCTCATATGATTCCTCTATCTCCAAGAAGCGAATGGCGAATGTACGGATCAACGTGAAAGGTCGTGGCTTGGATGATATTCTGGAAGTTGTTTTCAAAACTCAGAATAAGGGATTTTCTTACGAGATTGTAAGTGATTCCATCCTGCTCTTTTTCAAGGAATCTGTTCCTGTGCGGAAAAAGGCTGTGATACGTGGCGTTGTCTGTGATGATGCCGGTCTTCCATTGATGGGAGCTGGTATCTTTGTGAAAGGAACAGATCATGGCTGTGTCTCCGATTTGGATGGTAATTATGAAATTGAGGCAGGGGAGGAGGATGTACTCGTATTTTCCGCATTGGGCTTTTCCAATCAGGAGATCAAAATCGGAGAGTCTTCTGAAATCAATGTGAAAATGTCGACTGATGTCAATCTTCTTGATGAAGTGGTGGTGGTCGGATACGGTACTCAGAAAAAAGTGAATCTGACTGGTGCTGTTTCTATGATTGGCAGCAAGGAAATGAATGCCCGTCCTATTTCTGATGCTGTCTCTGGTTTGCAGGGACTGCTTCCGGGGGTTACCGTCGTGAATCCAAGTGGTCAGCCGGGCGCTTCCAGTTCCACTATCAGAGTGCGTGGTGTCGGCACAATCGGCAATGCCAATCCGTTGGTCCTTATTGATGGTGTGGAAGGCGATATGTCATCCATCAATCCTGATGATATTGAGAGTGTCTCTGTCTTGAAGGATGCCGCTTCTGCCGCCATTTATGGTGCAAGAGCCGCCAATGGCGTGCTGCTGGTCACTACCAAGAAACTGAAAAAAGCAGAAAAGTCATATGCTAATGTGAGTGTCGGAGCCTATATAGGACTGCAGACTCCGACTCGTCTTCCTGAGATGTGCAATGCGTTGGAATTCATGGAACTGGATAATGAATCCCGGTTGAATATCGGTTCTCCTGTCGCATGGCAGCAGGCTGATATGGACAAAGTGGTTTCCGGTTCCGACCCCAATCATTTTGCCGACACCGATTGGATGGGAGCTGTCTTGAACAAGTTTGCGCCTCAGCAGAACTATACTTTGAATGTCAATGGCGGTTTGGGCAAGAGTTCATATATGCTCTCTTATCGTTATTTTGACCAGAAGGGTTTGACGGTTGGTTCTTCTACAGGCAACAAGAGACATAATGTCCGTTTCAAACTGAATACTGAGTTGTTGGATTTCATTCATTTGAATTCCAATATCAGCTATATCAACAATTCTGTAAAATCCCCTGTCAATTCATTGTCCAATGGGGGCGGTGCCATTTACAGTGCGATGCGTATCGGTCCATATGCACCAATCAAATATACTGATGGGCAGTGGGCTTATGGGGGTGGCAACACCAATCCAGTTGCCATCTTGACCGATGGGGGTTATACAAATACAAGGTCTGATGAAACTTCCATTACGGAGGTGCTGAAAGTTGATCTTGTAAAAGGGTGGGATGTCAGTGCTACCTATAATCTTACCACTTTCAATGGACTGAGGGAGGTTTTGAAGAAGACAATTACATTCCGTGATCCTGATACTCAGGAGGTCAATCAATGGGGAAATCCTAATTCCTATAGAAATACTGATCTCAGGCATGTCCAGCAGACATTCATTTTGCAGAGTAATTTTGATGTGAAGTTTGGCAGACAGCAGAAACATAACCTTAGCGGTGTTGTCGGCATGTCTCAGGAGTGGTACAAGAATCGTAGTTTCGAGGCTTCCAGAACCGGTTTGGCGACAGAATTGAATCCATCCATCAATCTGGGAAATCCTGCTTCTATGAGCAATGACGGAAAAGCATCTTCTTGGGCGATCCGTTCTGGTTTTGGCAGATTGAATTACAATTTTGATGAACGTTATCTGATGGAAGTCAATCTTCGTTATGATCTGTCATCAAGATTCCATAAAAATAATCGAGGAGGTCTTTTCCCTTCTGTATCAGGAGCTTGGAGAATTTCTGAGGAATCTTTCATGGAGTCCGCAAGAACCGTGCTTGACAATTTGAAGATCAGGGCTTCTTGGGGTATGCTCGGAAATCAGTATGTCGGCTCTTCCAACTATCCTTATATGTCCATCTTGAAGGAATATACATCTGGTTCTTTGATTGGAACGATGCCGAATACCGGCTATACACAGAGTACTTTGGCCAATCCGGATTTGACGTGGGAGAGAATCAAGATGTTGGATGTCGGTCTGGATGTCTCCATGTTCCACAACCGGTTGAATTTCTCATTTGACTGGTTCAACAAGGATACGGAAGGTATTTTGCTTCAGTTGAATTACCCTGACCAGATCGGAGCTACTCCGTCTGAACAGAATGCCGGTAAGGTAAACAATATGGGATGGGAGATGAATATGTCATGGAGAGAACAGCGTGGTGATTTCTTCTATGGGATTGGGTTGAATCTCTCTGATGTCCGTAACAAGATTACTGATTTGGCAGGAAATGCCCCAGATTTGAGTGGTCATCAAGTTCGTATGGTGGGACAGCCGATTGACGCTTTCTATGGATATGTAGCAGAGGGATTGATGACACCGGAAGATTTCAAGATTTATGATGAAAGCACCGGCATGTATAATTTGCCGAAGGTGCCAGTGATCTTGGGTAACAATTATCAGCCTGGAGATATCAAATATAAGGATATCAGTGGGCCGGATGGAGTTCCGGATGGCAGAATTACACCAGAGTATGATAAAGTGGTGCTCGGAAGCGCAATTCCACGTTATACTTACAGTATCAATGGTGACTTTGCATGGAAGGGGCTTGATTTCAGTTTTGTCCTTCAGGGGGTCGGGAAATGTGACGGATATTTGGAAGGATCTGCAAGACATGCTCTTCAGGATATGGCCGCTTACCCGCAGAAAGTGCATATGGACAGGTATCATGTAACCAAGAACCCGAATCCGAATGCTTCTTATCCTCGTTTGACCTACAATACTGGTTTTAATCAGAACACTTTCTCCACTTTCTGGATGGAAGATGCCTCCTATTTTAGATTGAAGAATGTCCAGGTGGGCTATACTTTCCCTGAAAAATGGATGAAGAAGGCACGGATTGACAAGTTGAGAATCTATTTCTCGGGAGATAATCTTGCAACCGCCAGCAAATATTTTTATGCGTATGACCCGGAAACTCCAGTTTCAAAGGGAGGATATTATCCTCAGGTCAGGACTTTCGTGATTGGTCTAAATGTCACATTCAAATAAAATGTAAGGAAAAATGAAAAAGATTCAATATATATTCATTTGTACGGCAGCACTCATGTTGTCCTCTTGCAATGATTCCTTTCTGGACTGTTATCCGCAGGATGAGCTGACTGACAAGAATTTCTGGCAGACTGAACAGCATCTGGCCAGTGTCGCCAATACGTTCACGTCTTCTCTTCAAGGGAAAGATTGGATCAACAAAACTGAGATTCTTGCCGATTCTGCCCCTTGGGCCGTCACGTCTGCCTATCGTCAGATAGGTGCGGGAAACTATACCAAGGAGCAGAAGGAAATCAATTCCTATTGGGTACGTTCTTACAGAAGTATCGGCCGTACCAATTATTTCCTGAACAATTACAATCGTGCCGAGAAGGTGCCTGAAGAAATTCGTGAGCGTTATGCCGCAGAAGCATATTTTTATAGAGCATACAATTACTGGATTCTGACAAGTTTGTTTGGAGATGTCCCGTACATTGTGGACGAGTTGAATGTTGAGTCTCCTGATGTTTACCGTGGACGTGACAAGAAAGACGATATCATCAATTCGATTACGACTGATTTGGAGGAACACTATAAGGCGCTTCCGGAACATATTCCGGCTGCCAGTCCTGAATTTGGCAGAGTGTCGCAATGTGCCGCTTTGGCATTGCTTTCCAGAATCTATCTCCATAATGAGATGTGGGAAAAAGCGGTGTCTGCCGCTGAGAGAGTGATGAAGGATTCCTACCATGAACTTTATGCTACAGGGCATCCTGATCAAGATTACACGAATCTGTTCAATTATACAGGAAGGGCTTCTCGCAATGCCGCCAACAAGGAAGTGTTGCTAGCCTATATTTATAACTATGATTTAGGTGAGTCTGCAAGAACCAGCCACAATATGTCAAGAGAGTGCTGGGTCCCGAACGACTATGCGCGTTTTGTCCCAACCAAATCAATGGTAGAATGTTATTTGACAGATAAAGGAGAGATTTGGGATGCGACATCTGTTCATTCTTATGAGGAAGTTTTCCAGCATAGGGATCCGAGAATGGTCCAGTCCATCCTTGCTCCGGGGACGCCATGGGAAGGAGGAAAGAGCGGTGATCTTGCCAGTGACAACGACAAGATTTTCACTTATCCGAAATTCCGTAACGACAAAGTTGGCTGCATGACCTATACAGGTTATTATATGAGGAAATACGTAGAACCTTCAACTGTCAAGTTTGTTGGTCATGATGACAATGACATTGTCATATTGAGATTAGGTGAGGTTTATTTGAACTATGCAGAGGCCAAGATGAAATTGGGGACTTTGACTCAAGATGATCTGGATAAATCTATCAATAAGCTGAGAGACCGTGTCGGTATGGTACATATGGAATTGGATAAGATTCCGGCTGGTTCCACTATTGAAAATGAGATTCGGAGGGAGCGTCGCGTAGAACTTTTCTGCGAAGGACAAAGATATTTTGATATTCGACGTTGGAAGCAGGGAAATTTGCTTGCTCAGCCACTTCTCGGTGTTTGTAGAGAGTGGATTGATCCGGCAAGAGTGGAAACTCCGGACAGTCCTTTTCTGGACAATCTGATCTGGAAAGAGGTCGATGGAAAAGAATATCTTCTTTTGGAGGATGGCAGAAGATTTGAGGAGAAGCATTATCTTTTCCCGATACCTTTCAAACAGACTCAATTGAATCCGAATTTGAACCCAAATAATCCAGGTTGGTAGTATGAAGAGTATTGTACAATTGATATGTCTTGTTGTTCTCTCTCTTGGCAGTATCTGTGCCCAGGCACAGGATACTGTCAAATTGAGAGTAATGTCCATGAATATCCGGCTCGGAGGTGAAAGGGCTGGCTATAAGGCAGACCCTTATGCCGAGTTGATTGGAAAATATGATCCGGATGTGGTCTGTTTGCAGGAGGTAGATTACAAGACTTTTAGAAATGGCCATCGGGATTGGTTGAATGAGGTCGCACTTCAGACAGGTATGTTCCCGGAGTTCTTCAAGAGTTTTTCTTATACTGCGGACGATGGATATGGTACAGCAATTTTGAGTCGTTATCCTTTCTTCAAGTCCTACAAGACCGTATTTCCTCAAAAGGACGGAGAACGTGAGCCTAGAGCATGTGGCTGGATTTGTGTCCAATTGCCGGATGGTACTGTCGTACGGGTCATTACTGTCCATCTCGCTCTTCAGAATGCAACCAATACGACTCGTAATATCAATGCCATCAATAAAGATTTCTTTGGCAAGGACAGTGTCACACCTGGTCTGATGGTCGGTGATTTCAATGCGGAGGCAGGCAGTGACCCGATAAAGCTCGCCAAAAGAACATGGGAAGAGATGGCTCCGGGAGCCGGATTTACCATTCCTGCTGAAAAACCGGCCAAACAACTTGATTTTGTGATGGCTTATCCGAAAAGGAAGTGGACATGTGAAAAGTTTGACATTCTGGCTCATCCTGAACTTTCTGACCATTGTTTCATTGTTGCGGATGTTGTTTTAAAAAAGTGATGATATGTTGAAGAGATCAATACATTTTGGGGTAACTATATCGGTTCTGTCTCTTGCCCTGCTGTCTTGCAGCAAGATGAAAGGTGGGGACAATCCAGACTCCTCTGGCAATGACCATTCAAATGAGCCTCAAGTACCTTCCACCATTGTGGAAGAGAATGTCTTCAAGGTCGATTTTCTGACTGATTTGGGAGAAAATCCGTATATGGAAGGTCATACAGTGGAGGAAATACAGCATTTTATTCAGCATACACAAGGAAAGAAAGCAGTTGTCACGATGATAGATTGCTTGAATTTTGAAGTGGGAAAGGTGCAGCCTCTTGTAAAATTGGCCAAGAATCTTTCGTGCCAACCTTTTTTCGCACAGACTTCCAGGACGACATCAGACCATATTCCGGGAACAGGTATTCTGACTGTCTATCCAGTTGCCGATTATGATGGAGCTGTTGCTGACGATGAAGGCTTCATTTCAGGATGTGAAATCAGAATTCCGCTCAAGCAACCGCAGGAAGTGACATTCTATACAACCAAAATCCGGAAGAGTGAACAAGCTTCTGCAATTGTTAAATCGGTCAATGGCCGTATTCATGCACACGGGGTCATTGTCGGGACTGTGGCCAAAGGTTTGGCAGACGACCTCAAACAATATTTTGAGACAAAGGTCGGTTGCCGTTGTGAGTTGGCAGGAAGTTCTTCGACGGAATATGATTTGTTTGTCGCTACTCCATTGGAGTATGTGTGCCGGAAGATTGGGGTACGGGCAGATGCAGGCAAGACAGGTCATTTCTGCATCTCGATTGAAAAGTTGATTTGACGGTGGTTAATCTAATAATTTGAAAAGAAATGAAAAAATTGCAATTCTTCTTGTTGGCATTGTTGGTTTCCTGTGCTTCTTACGCTGGGGAACCAATCAAGGTCATGAGCTATAATCTCCGTTTTGGAGAACTTGCTTCTATGGAAAGCATTGGTGCCTATATTGCTTCAGAGGCACCTGATTTCGTCGCACTCCAGGAGTGTGATTGGGACACATACAGGGAGCGCGCTCCAAAACAGAATGGAGTGAAATTCGTAAATGTTCTGGCCCATGAAACTGGTATGTTCGGCCTTTATGGAAAAACAATCGATTATAAGGGGGGATATTATGGTATAGGGCTTTTGAGCAAATACCCGATCATCCGTTCTGAGCGAGTGTTGCTTCCAAATGATGGGAAGACAGAGCAAAGGGCCATGCTGCTGGCTGATGTGGAGATGCCGGACAAGAGCATTGTTACTTTCATCAGCACTCATCTGGAGGTGAAGTCTTCTGAATTGAGAGTGGAGCAGGTGAAATTCATCAACAAGTATCTCCGCAAAATCAAGAACCAGATTGTTCTTTGCGGCGATATGAATGCAGAACCGGATTCTGAAGAAATGACAATTCTCCGTAAGGATTGGGCTGATCTTACAGACCGGGAGAAGACTTTCCACACCGATCGTCCGACAATCAAGATTGACTATATCTACAGCAAGCCGAAAAAGAATGTGGAATTGGTCAAGACAAAAGTCTGCAAAGACATCAAATTGTCTGATCATTTTCCAGTCATTTCCTATATTGAAATCAAATAAATCATATAATTTATCCTTAACACATTATTATTATGAAAAACACATTATTACTAAATGCCGCGGCCGCAGTGGCATTGGTCTCTTGTGACAAAGAGAGTGGAAACAGTGACAAAACTAAATTGGAAGCAGAAATCCAGATGGAAGTTCCTGCAGAATTGCAGTACGGCCAGCCTGCTTCATTGACGGCCACTATTATTGCTGATGAGGCAATTACGGGAGTGTCAATGACAGGTGCCAAGAAGAATATGGAAGCTTACACTCTGGTTGGTGAAAAACAGATTGCGGTAGTGGAAGGCAATGTGGCCAAGATCCAGTTTTTTGCCGATACCAAGGATATGACAGACATTGAAGTGTTGGTTGAAGCAGGAAAGAAACAGGCAAAAACGTATTTTTCTACCAAGGTGACAGGTGAAGCTCAAGGTACCGTATGGTTTTCTGATCCAGTTGCCTTGAAGGCTTCTCCTAAGGTGGCTACTCATGAAAATGATGCGGCGACCTATCCTGCAGTCGGCTCTGGAGCTGGTTGTGATGAACCATCCTTCTTCTCGATGCATGGTGTAAAGGTCGGAGAGGAAGTGAAACATATTGTTTCTCTTTCAGAAGCTCGTCCTTTGGATGGAAAAGATGTCAGCATGGCATTTGTCAATGTATTGGAAAACACGGCAAAACAGCCGGACAAGATTGCTTATATCGGAAGTCAGAGAGGTTTCGCTTTCACCGAAATCTCAAGATTGTCTGCTGGTACCATTGGCCGTCAGTGCGATGTGTATGAAGTGGATGGCCACAACATGAAGAAGGCAGCTGAAACCGGTTTCAAGATGAGACTGGTGCGCGGTTCTTGGAAAGGTGCTGACCATTGGAAAGAGGAAGAATATAAATTGGTAGATGGCCTTTATTTGAGACTCAAGTCCGCAGAAACTAATCTTGAGAAGATGAAGGCTTATTATGAATTGGGCGAAATCCAGAGAGTGCTCGACAATGCGACTCTTGATTCTGTTGTAGAAGAAGGTTCGGATGAGTTGACATCATTTGGCGGCACGGGTTTGCTCCGTCAATATGTAGATGCCGGTCCTAGTGCTAAAACAGCACCAAATGAGACATGGAGAGCTGGAGATTATATCCTCTTCCGTAGCGAAAGGCCGGTAGAAGGGCAGGATGTTTCAAAATACTATTACGGCATCATGCAGATCCAACAGATTCCTGATCTCTCCAAGACTTGGGTAGATGTCGCTGGTAAAGATGGACAGAGAATGGATAATAAAGAGGAAGTCAATAATCTCTTTGGCAAAGCGTTGTATGTAGGTATCAAGACTCAGTGTGAGATCAAGTAATATCCTTTAATTTTATAATCCGTCAGGTCCGGGGCTCGCCGGACCTGGCATTTTTAATTTTAATCATGAAGGCATTGAAAACATTTTATTCAGTGGCATTGGGACTCTTGCTTGCAGGATGTTCCGGGCAGCAGACAGATCCAGGCATAGAGGCGGCAGAAGGTGTCATCAAAAGGGCCATTGGAACGACAGATGATATCAAATTGACATTGTTGGAGCAGAAAGATGGGAAAGACTGTTATGAGGTAGAGGCAGAAGATGGTAAGCTTTCTATCAAAGGCAGTTCCGTCACTGCACTTTGCTATGCTTTCAATACCTATCTGCATGAAGCTTGTGGCTCTCAGATTACATGGGGAGGCAAGAATCTCAATATTCCTGCTGAATGGCCTGACTTCAGGGCAGAAGCCACTTCACCGTATAAGTTCAGATATTTTTTGAATGTTTGTACTTTCGGGTATACCACCCCATTCTGGGATTGGAAAAGATGGTCTCAGGAGTTGGACTGGATGGCTCTGCATGGTGTGAATATGCCACTTGCCAGTGTTGCCAGTGAGGCAATCGCCAAAAGAGTCTGGATTCAGTTGGGATTGACTGAAGAAGAAGCGGATGCGTTCTTCACAGGTCCTGCACATCTTCCATGGCATCGTATGGGCAATTTGAATGCTTGGGACGGGCCTCTTGATGATGAATGGCACAATGCTCAGATCCAGTTGCAACATCAGATTCTGGATAAGATGCATGAATTGGGTATGGAGCCAGTTGCTCCTGCATTCGCTGGTTTTGTGCCACCGGCTTTTATGAAGAAGCATCCTGAGATTCAGGCTAACCAGTTGGTTTGGGGGGGCTTCGATCTTGAGAACAATGCTTGTGTCCTTTCTCCAGATTCTCCTTGGTTCGAGAAAATCGGCAAGATGTTCATTCAGGAGTGGGAAAAAGAATTTGGTAAGGCAACTTACTACTTGTCAGACAGTTTTAACGAAATGAAACTGCCTGTTGATAAAGATGACGTGGCGGGCAAACACGAACTTCTTGCCCAATATGGAGAAGCGATTTGCAAATCTATTCTTGCCGGCAATCCTGATGCTGTTTGGGTGACTCAGGGATGGACTTTTGGTTATCAACATGATTTCTGGGATCAGGAAAGTATGCAAGCTCTCCTCTCCAGAGTGCCTGATGATCGTCTGATCATCGTCGATTTGGGAAATGATTATCCGAAATGGGTTTGGCATACAGAACAGACCTGGAAAACCCAGCATGGCTTCTGGGGTAAACAATGGATTTATTCCTATGTCCCCAATTTTGGCGGAAAGGTATTGCCGACAGGGGATCTGGCCATGTATGCCAGCGGTTCTGTAGAAGCGCTCAAATCTCCGTATGGGAAAAATCTGGTCGGGTTCGGATCCGCACCGGAAGGACTGGAGAATAATGAGGTAGTGTATGAATTGCTCGCCGACATGGGATGGGCTCATGAGAACATTGATTTGGACAAATGGTTGGAGACCTATTGTCAGGCTCGCTATGGTTATTGTGATGACGATATGGTCGCAGTATGGAAACATCTCCAGAATACAGTATACCGTAATCTGTATTCTTATCCTCGTTATACTTGGCAGACTGTTGTCCATGATCAAAGACGTAAAAGCCTGCATAATATGGATGATGAGTTTGGAAAAGCGGTAATGGATTTCGTGAAGTTCGCCGACAAATGTTCCGCTTCTCCTTTATATAGAAATGATGTGGTTGAATTCGTTTCTTTGTGGTTGTCGGAATTGGCAGACCGTCATTATGAGAAAGCTTTGGCTGCTGGTAAAACTGCTTTGGGCAGGAAAGAGTTGGGACAGACAGTGGAGATTCTTGCCAAGGTGGATCGTTTGCTGGCTTCTCATCCTGAGTACAGGTTGGCGCCATGGGTGGATTTTGCCCGCAATGCCAGTGCCGATCCTGTTTTGAAAGACTCATATGAAGCCAATGCCAAGCGTCTCATTACGACATGGGGTGGCTGGCAAGAAGATTATGCCGCCCGTTTCTGGAGTGGATTGATAGGTGATTACTATATACCGAGATTGCAGATTTATTTCTCTGACCAGGCGGAATCGCTGGACGAATGGGAGGAACAGTGGATTGCCACTCCATGGAGAGTCTCTGTAGAGGAATATGCCGATCCGGTTGCCGCTGCTATGCAATTGTTGGCAGAGTACAATTAATCTGATGGATTTATATAAAATGAATAGAAAGATGAAAAGATGGATCTTGCCCGTTGTGGCGATGATGATATCGTTCCTGTCTTGTGAGTCCCCTCAGAGGAGTTTGAAAGTGGATGGAACCAAGACCAGTTTCACGCTGGAAGAACAGACCCTTGCGGCAGAAGCATTGGTCGGACGTGTGACCCATAATCGGGCAGAGGAGTTTGAAGTGATCATCCGTCCTCAGAATGAAAATGAAAAGGACTGGTTCTCTTATCATGCTCAGGATGGCAAGATTGTATTGGAGGGAAATGACGGTGTTTCTGTTGCCAGCGCTTTGGGAGCTTATCTCAAGGCAGAGTGCGGCTGGCATCTGACCTGGTGTGGAAAGAATACGGAATTGCCGGAGGTTTTGCCGATGCCTGAGGGAACTGTGAGGAAATCCTCTCCGTACAAGTACAGATATTATCTCAATTATTGTACATTCAATTATAGCATGAGTTGGTGGGATTTTGATCGTTGGCAACAGGAAATAGATTTCATGGCACTCAACGGACTGAACATGCCACTGGCTGTGACTGGACAGAATTCTGTATGGCAACGTGTGTACAACAAGCTTGGCTTCTCCAATGAGGAATTGGAGAGTTTCTTCAGTGGACCGGCTCATTTCAACTGGTTCTGGATGGGCAATCTGGATGGTTGGGGAGGACCGCTTCCGCAGAGTTTTATGGACAAGCATGAAGAGTTGCAGAAGAATATTCTTTTTGCTGAAAGATCTTTGGGTATGACACCGATTCTTCCTGCATTTACAGGCCATGTCCCTCCAACTTTTTCTGCGAAATATCCAGATGCGAAGGTAAAGCAGACAAGATGGGTGAATTTTGATCCGGTGACTATCCTTGATCCAGATGAGGAGATGTTCGACACGATTGGAAAGATGTTTCTGGAAGAGCAGGCTAAAATGTATGGAACCAATCATTTCTATACAGCAGATACTTTCAATGAGAATCGTCCTCCTCTCAAGGATTCGCTTTATCTGAACAATATTGGCGCCAAAGTCTATAAAGCCATGCATGATGTAGATTCTGATGCGGTTTGGGTCATGCAGGGATGGTTGTTCCATCATGGCCGTGATTTTTGGGGGAATGACCAGATCAAGGCATTGCTGGGTGCTGTTCCCGATGACAAGATGCTCATTCTGGATTTGTGGAGTGAACGTTTCCCAGTGTGGAGCCGCACCGAAGCCTATTTCGGCAAACCTTGGATCTGGTGTATGCTTCAGAATTTTGGTCAGAACATCACTTTGTCCGGCAATGTGAAGAGTGTTGCCAATGATCCGGCTGCCGCATTGAATGATCCGGCTTCTGGAAAGATGGAGGGCATTGGGCTTTCAATGGAAGGAATCGGACAGAATCCTGCCATTTATGCTCTTATGCTGGAGAATGTCTGGAGAGACGAGCCGATTGATGTGAACATTTTTCTGGAAGATTATCTGAAGAATCGTTATGGCGGTCAAGTGAATGATGCTTCTGGTTTCAAGAATGTATTGGATGCCTGGAAGATTATTTTCAGGACAGCGTATGAGAATACGGTCAATAATGGAGGTCAAGAGTCCATTATTACGGGACGTCCTAATTTTATGAAGAATCCGGGAGGCACGACCAATACCAATATTCATTATGACAGCAAAGATCTTGTGAAAGCTTGGGATCTTCTGATGTCTGGGGCAGATGCTTTCGGAAAGAGTGATGGATATCGTTATGATTTGGTGGATGTGACTCGCCAGAATTTGGCCAATTATGCTTCTGTTCTTCAGCAGAAAGCGGCTGCTTGTCATGAAAAGGGAGATCTGCAAGGCTTCCGTGCCGCATCAGATGATTTTCTGTCCTTGATCGGTGATATGGATTGTCTTCTTTCCTCTCGTCCAGAGTTCCTTTTGGGCAGGTGGCTGGAAGATGCAAAAGCAATGGGAGATACTCCTCAGGAAAAAGCCTTGTATGAAAAGGAAGCTCGAGATCTCATTACTGTGTGGGGCAACAAGGATTGCCGTATTCGAGATTATGCCTGCAAACATTGGTCTGGACTGATGCGTGGCTTCTACAGACCACGTTGGCAGAATTTCTTTGAAGATGTGGCGGCCTCCATGGAATCGGGTCATGAGTTTGACCAGAAGGCTTTCGATGAACGTTCCAAGGATTGGGAGTGGAACTGGGTTCTGTCCAATGAGACTTATCCGATAGAGACATCCGCTGATGAGATTGAAGTGTCCAGAAGGATTTACAAGAAGTATCGTAAAGCTATGGATGTGGCCTATGATGCATCTGTTGAAGGGGTCGATAAGGAAATGATTTAGCAATTGATAGGATATGATGATGAAAAAGATAGTCGTCGCTTCAGATTCTTTTAAAGGGTCGTTGTCTTCAGCCCAGGTGGCGGAGTGTGCAGAGAAGGGAATTCTTTCTGTCTATCCGGACTGTCTGGTCGTGAAGGTCAGTGTCGCTGATGGAGGAGAAGGTACGGTGGATGCGTTGATAGATGCCTTGTCTGGACAGAAGGTTGAGGTGGAAGTGTCAGATCCTCTGGGTAGAAAGATCAGGAGTTCTTACGGTATTTTCAACAGTCAGGAGGGAATCCCTGTGGCGGTGTTGGAGATGTCTTCTGCCAGTGGACTTCCTTTGCTCGCTGTTTCGGAAAGGAATCCATGGCAGACTTCCACATTGGGGACAGGAGAGATGATTATGGATGCGATTGGCAAAGGATGCCGCAAATTCCTGATTGGAATCGGAGGAAGTGCGACGAATGATGCCGGAACGGGCATGTTGTCAGCTTTGGGATTTCGTTTTCTGGATAAGCAAGGACAGGAGGTGTTTCCTTGTGGTGGTAATCTTGGTGAGATTGCCTGTGTAGACTCATCATTGGTGCCTTCTGCTGTGTTGGAATCAGAATTTGTTGTTGCCTGCGATGTAGATACGCCATTTTGTGGTCCCGTAGGAGCGGCTTATGTCTTTGCTCCTCAAAAGGGGGCGGATTCCCAGATGGTGGAACGGCTGGACCGGGGAATGGCATCTTTTGCCTCCGTCGTAGAAAAATATTTATGCGAGGATTCAAGCTTGTTTGCTGGCTCGTCTGACCGGCAGGATTTGAGTCATGAATTCAGGACGAGGCCGGGGACTGGTGCTGCCGGTGGTCTGGGAGGAGGTTTCCTGGCTTTCCTGAATGCTCGTTTGGAAAGAGGTGCAGATATGGTGTTGGACGCCATCAATTTTGACGAGCATATTGCTGGGGCGGATCTGGTTATCACTGGAGAAGGAAAGATTGACTTCCAGACATCAAAGGGAAAGACTCCTCATGGAGTGATGGCAAGAGCTGCCAGACAGCATATTCCGACTATTGCTATTGGTGGTGCTGTGGAACTGGTTGAAGATTCTTTTGCAGAACAGGCAGAATCTTCTGTTTTTGCCGCTGCTTTTCCGATTGTTTCCGGTCCAGTCGATCTTGAAGAAGCCATGAAGCCGTCGGTTGCGGCACGCAATGTCCAGGCAACAGTCGCGAGAATCATGAATTTGATAAAAAGATTGAAGCAAGATGAGTAGTTCATTGGCCGCTCTAATTGGGCTGGCAATTTCGATAATGCTGATACTCAAGAAGGTATCTCCTGTATATAGTTTGATGTTGGGTGCTCTGGCTGGAGGGCTGCTGGCTGGAGCCGGCTTGTCTGCCACTATCGTAGATATGATAGATGGGGTCAAAGGAATCACGCCCGCCATTCTTCGGATTCTGGCTGCCGGTGTTTTGTCTGGTGTCTTGATCAAGACCGGAGCCGCTGAGTCCATTTCCCGGACAATTGTGCAGAAGATGGGGGGCAAGAGAATTTATCTGGCTTTGGCTTTGGCGACCATGATTCTCTGTTCTGTGGGCGTGTTTATTGATGTGGCCGTCATTACTGTAGCCCCGATTGCTCTGATGTTGGCAAAATCTACGGATGCTCCTGTCGGAAAGGTGTTGTTGGCGATGATTGGTGGAGGAAAATGCGGAAATGTCATGTCTCCTAATCCAAATACCATTATAGCCGCTGAGAATTATGGGGCAGATTTGCCTTCTGTCATGGCGGCAGGTATTGTTCCGGCTTTTATAGGGTTGTTTGTGACGGTCTATGTGCTTGTCCCGCTTTTCCCATGTAGGAAAGGAGGTTCTTCTGTCCGGGAGGATTTGGTGGCGGGTGTGAGTATAGATGGACAAGGACTGCCTTCTTTCTGGGCGAGTATCTTGGGGCCTGTCATGACAATTCTCCTTTTGGCTCTCCGGCCTTTGTTCGGAATTGCCATAGATCCATTGGTCGCTCTTCCTGTTGGAGGACTGGTGGGAATCCTTGCTACACGAAGTTGGTCCAAAGCAGGCGAGAGTGTCAGTTTTGGTCTAGAAAAGATGTCTTCAGTAGCTATATTGTTGGTTGGGACAGGAACGATTGCCGGTGTAATCAATGCTTCCGATATAAAAGATGTGGTCGTCGGATTGCTTTCTGGATGGAATATGGGAGGTGCCGTCATGGCCCCTCTGTCCAGTGCTTTGATGTCTGCCGCTACAGCTTCTTCTACTGCAGGTGCAACGATTGCTTCTGCCTCTTTTTCAGAGACAGTCTTGGCAGCTGGCGTACCTGCTTTGTGGGCGGCGGCAATGACCAATGCAGGAGCAACTGTTCTGGATCATCTTCCGCATGGCTCGTTTTTTCATGCAACAGGAGGTTCTGTCGGAATGAGCATCAAGGAACGGCTGCGTTTGATTCCGTTTGAGTCAATGGTCGGATTGATTCTGACTCTGCTTGGTGCAGTTTCCTTTTTCCTTCTGGGATAGCGAAAAGTTTTTTCAAAAACTGATAGGAAACAGGTTATGCAGTAGCATGGTTTTTGATTGTCAAAATGTTCAACGATATTATTTAATACATTGGATCATGAAAAAAACAATTTTGCTCGCAGCCGTTCTCGCGCCACTCATGCTGGTTGCCAGCTGCAAATGTGGAAAAAAAGAATGTAAGAACGAAGAGCCTGCAGGGGAACCAGTAGCATTTGCTCTGGTGGAGCCGGCAGCCGCATCTTTTTACGGTACGTATGAGGGAGTCCTCCCTGCAGCTGATTGTGATGGCTTCAAGACGACTTTGACAATCAATGAGGATACAACCTACAAGCTGGTATCTGTCGCTTTGGATGAAAAGGCTGAAGAAATAGTCACTTCAGGAGTCTATGAAAAACAGGGCGGAGACTTGCTTGTTCTCATCACCCCTTCGTCTGGCAACAAGACCTATTACAAGATTCTGGAGAATGCAGTTGCTCTGACAGATGAAACAGGTACTTTGGCAGAAGGTGAGTTGGCAGATTATTATATTCTGAAGAAGAAATAGTCTGATTGTCGAATAACATGGAAATGGCCGGTCTCTATATTGAAGGAGACCGGCCATTTGCTTTCCGGTCAGATGGCTTTTCCTTGTTGCCTGCCAAGTTTGTTTTGGGAAATTGAAAATGTTTTATAAATTTGCATTTCGTTTTTCAGAGAAGACAGGTAATGATATTCATCAACCCAAATAAAATCAATCAGATTCTGTTCTTGGATTGGTCCACCCGCGGACCAAACCTGTTCCGCTGACTTCTTTTTTTTTGAATATCCCGTTTTGTTGGCCGCATATCTTTCCGATAGGCGGAAAGTCATTTCTGTGATTCGGGCAATGCAGTAATGTCGCTGTATCGCTGGAGTCTTTGCATTTCAAGTATACAAATAAGTTATCGTGAAAAAATACTCTCTTAAAGAATTCAACCGGCAGAACCGTTCCATATTGAGGTTGGGCCTTCCAATCATTATCGGTCAGCTGGGAGGCATCGTCACTGGTCTGGCCGATACCATCATGGTTGGACAACATAGTACTGCAGAACTTGGTGCCGCTTCTTTTGTCAATAATGTAATCAATATGTTCATCATATTGGGAACTGGTTTTTCTTTCAATTTGACTCCGATTATCGGTGAAAACTTGGCCCAGAAGAAGAATGCTGAACTGGGCGGATGGCTGAAGAACAGTCTGGTTGCCAACATGACGACAACAGGTGTCATATTGCTGGTGCTTTCGGCCATCTACTTCAACATTTCCCGAATGGGACAACCCGAAGAATTGATGCCTCTGATCAGACCCTATTATGTCGTCTCCATGGTTTCATTGATTTTTGTCATGCTGGCCAATTCTTTCCGCCAGTTCTTGGAAGGGATCATGGACGCATCCATTTCCATGTGGGTTCTGACAATCGGAAACTTGTTGAACATCTTCGGCAACTACATGTTGATTTATGGAAAGGGAGGATTTCAGGAAATGGGACTTTTGGGGGCAGGGGTCAGCACGCTGGTCTCCAGGGCGGTCATCCTGCTGCTGTTTGTGACTATCTTCTTGTTACGTAAATCTTATAGAGAATACAAGGCGGGTTTCAGAGAGATGCGCATCCGAAGAAAATATTGGAAGCGGCTCAATGCCATCGGATGGCCTATTGCGCTGCAGCAGGGAATCGAGGCCGCTACTTTTAGTCTTACAACCATTATGATCGGTTGGATTGGTGGTCTGGAACTGGCGGCCCATCAGATTGTCATATCCATTTCAACGGTCAGTTTTACCATCTATCTTGGATTGGGAGCAGCTACTGCTATCAAGGCCAGTCTCTATCAAGGCCGTCATGATTTGTCAAAGGTGAGGAAATCGACCATCAGTGGCATTTTTTTGTCTGTCCTCGTTTCAATCGTCATTAGTGTTATCCTATATTTCAATGCCACGTCCATCGGAAGGTTTTTTAGCGAAGATAAGGCGGTTTTGGAGATTGTGGCCATGTTGATTCCTATTTTGATGCTCTACCAGTTCGGAGATAGCATACAGATTATATTGGCCAATGCCTTGAGGGGAATCAGCGATGTGAAGTCGACAATGTGGATTGCTTTCTTGTCCTATTTCGTGGTGGCTCTTCCTGCTGGCTATTACATTGCTTTTGTGATGGGAAAGGGGATTACAGGGGTTTGGTTGGCTTATCCGATCGGATTTACCTGTGGCGTACTTTTGTTAGGACTGCGGGCAGTCAAGGTGATGTCCGGCTAGCTTGCGGCGGTTGCCAAAAATGTGAAAACGAGAGTTTCAAGATATCTGCTTCTGACTATAATGGATTAATTTGATAGAATGTTTCCAGAGGCCGTATCTTGGAACTCTTTGTTATAAAAGGAAAGGGGCCTTGTTGTCATATTTTGTCTTTTATGGACTTGAAGCGAATTAATTTTTATTTTAGTAAACTTTATGTTCATTTATAACAAGATGGCAATCAATTCAGATATACCAGAGGTTTCGTTGTTAAGATCAGTTGTAGAGAAGACAGCTGGTTTCCGTATGCACACACATTCGGATTTTGTAGTTCTCGTTGAACAGATAGAACAAAAATTGCATGAACATATATCTGAAACTACTCTCGAAAGGTTGTGGAAATATTCAACGAGAGGATATGAAACAGTTTCATTCAGGACTTTGGACGTACTGTCTGATTTTTCAGGATACAAAAGCTGGGACTACTTCTGTGAAAATGTGACCGACGATAGCCAATTGGAGATAGATATTGTTGAAAATGTGGTATACGCTGATTTTTTGCAGGTGGGACAGAAGTTGAGAATCTCATGGATGCCGGACAAAAAGATTGATGTCCAATATATGGGAAATTATCAGTTCAATACTTTGTCTGCGACAAATTCAAGGATTAGTGTCGGTGATACTTTTCAGTGTAAATCTTTTGTTGTCGGCAGAGAACTTTACATGGAAAATGTATGTAAGGCAGGTCGTCAGAATGATTACAATGCTACCCAGAGATATGTGATAGGCCGTTGCAATGGAATCACTCAAGTTGAGGTGATCAAATAGAGAACTTGACCTTATATTTTCATTTCTTTTTTCAGTTTGTTCCGCTGATGATTTTCAAGCATCGGCGGTATATTGTTTTATTTGAGGATGTGAGAAACGGGTAGGTTTGTTTTGGCAGTCTGGTTTGATATAATTTTACGTTATTATAATAAAAAGTAGAATTTCTGGAAATATTGTTGGTTTTTGGGGGTCCACTTTCTTTTCTGGGGGGTCTTCAATATGTATGAAGGAGAAAAGACAATGGATACTTTGCAACTGATAAAATATTTCAACTGTCAGACGACAGAAAAGGAAGAACAGGAAATTTTTGACTGGTTGGCGGATGATCCCGATGGAAGTCATCAGGAAATATATCATTCCACCCGCATGATCTGGTCTGGACTTGCTCTCCATGCACCGGAATCTGCTGTGGAAATTCCTGCTTTCGAGAAGAAGAGAAAGAGGACCGGCGGATGGAAGTATGTGTTCCGCACCGTCTCCGGTATTGCGGCAGCCATCCTTCTGGTGGCTGGAACTGTTTTTTTTACGAAGAATCGGACACAAGAGGATTTTTCTTCCAGGACTCTCGTGGCTTCTGTGCCGGTCGGACAGACTTTCGAGCTGGTTCTGGAAGATGGTACATCCATGTTTATGAATTCTGGTACCAAGGTGGAATATCCGGCTTTGTTCTCCAAGGATTGCAGGAAAGTGAAGGTGCTTCAAGGAGAAGTCCTTTTCGACGTGACAAAAGATGAGGAGAGGCCTTTCATCGTCGAGACTTTCACTTCTGAAATCAAAGTTCTTGGAACCAAGTTCAATGTGGCGGTTGAGCCGGAGAAGGAGTATTGTTCAACGGCATTGCTCCGTGGACGTGTCCAGATTGAGAGCCGTTATCAGGAGGAAAGTGTCATTTTGGATCCGAATATGGTCGCTTCCTTTGATCATGGTCGCATGACGGTAAGCAGGTTCAGTGACCAGTCTGCCGTGACCGATTGGACAAAAGGTCTGATTGATCTTCAGGACATCCGTTTCGAAGATCTGATGAAGAAATACGAAAAAGTATTCAATGTGAAGATTGTCATTGAACGGGAGCAGGTTCCGGAAATTTCATACACACGGGGTAAGATAAGAGTCTCTGATGGCGTAGGACACGCAATGGAAGTTCTTCAGATGGCTTCAGACTTCCAATATTACCGCGATTTTGAGACGAATACGATCTATATCCGATAGATCTTGCATCAGACCGACCACAAGGCTGTCATAGCAAAATTACACTATATACAAAATAATCAACAACTCATGAACGAAAGTCTAATTCCAAAAGCTTTTAGACTGTTCATCGCACTGGCAATAATCAACATTGTTGCTCCTGTCTTTGTTGCACAGGCCCAATCGGGGATTTCGCTTAATGTCACGGATGAGACATTGGAGGTGGTCCTTGATGCGATTGAACAGCAATCCAAGTATCTTTTCTTGAACAATCAAGTCGACATGACAAGAAAAGTGACGGTCAAACTTCAGAATCAGCCCATTGAAAATGTACTGAAGCAGGTATTCGGAGGTACTCCCATCAAATGGGAGATTTCAGGAGTCAACATATACATTTCGAAATCAGAGCAGAAGAGTCCTTCTTCTTTCATTTCGGGTGTTGTCCTGGACGAAACAGGAATGCCTGTCATGGGATGCGGCATCATTGTCAAAGGTACAATGAGAGGCGCCAGCTCTGATCTGGATGGAAAATTCGAATTTGAACTTCCTGAAGGAGCGGCTGTTCTGGAAGTCACTTGTCTGGGTTACATCTCACAGGAAATCATAATTGGAGACCAGCGTGTATTCAAGATTGTCCTCAGGGAAGAACCAATCATGCTTGATGGGACAGTGGTGACGGCGCTCGGTATCAAACGTTCCGAGAAGGCGTTGTCATATAATGTCCAGCAGGTCAATACAGAAGCCATCCTCGGAAACAAAGATGCCAACTTCGTCAATTCCCTCAATGGAAAAGTCGCCGGTCTGGTGATCAACTCTTCTTCATCAGGAGTCGGTGGCGCTTCCAAGGTGGTCATGCGTGGTAACAAGTCCGTATCCAAATCTTCCAATGCTCTTTATGTCATTGACGGTGTCCCTATGTATACTGTTGCGAGAGAGGGGGGGACAGAGTTCGATTCCAGAGGTTCCAGCGATCCGATTGCCGATTTGAACCCGGAGGACATTGAATCCATGACAGTTCTTACCGGTGCTTCCGCGGCAGCTCTGTATGGCTCCGAGGCAGCAAACGGTGCGATAGTTATTACTACCAAGAAGGGAAAGGCTGGAAAGGCTTCTGTTACTGTCACAAGCAATACGGAAGTGTTCAATCCTTTTGTTTTACCTCGTTTCCAGGATAGTTATGGAACGGGTGACTACAATTCACCGGAAGGTTCCATTCTCAGAAGCTGGGGACGCAAATTGGGAAGCACCAATCGTTATGGCTACAATCCGGCTGACGATTATTTCCAGATGGGTGTGACCGGCACAGAGTCTGTTTCTCTTTCAGTCGGCAACGACAAGAACCAGTCTTATCTCTCTGCCGCTGCAGTCAATTCAAGGGGAATTGTTCCGAACAATGGTTATAACCGCTACAATTTCACTTTCCGAAATACGACTCAGTTCCTGGATGACAAGATGACTTTGGATGTTTCTGCCAGTTATGTGAAACAGGATGACATGAATATGACCAATCAGGGTATCTACAACAACCCGATTGTGGGCGCTTATATTTTCCCTCGTGGAGATGACTGGAAAGATGTCGAGATGTATGAGAGATGGGATTCTGCCCGTAAGATCCATACTCAGTACTGGCCTGCTGGTGATGGCGGTATCGCCCTCCAGAACCCATATTGGATCAATTACCGTAACCTTCGTCAGAACAAGAAGGACCGTTATATCCTGAGTGCAGGACTCAATTATAAGATTCTTGACTGGCTGTCTCTTTCTGGACGAGTACGTCTGGATAATTCTACCAACAAATTCACAGAGAAATTCTTTGCCTCTACCTTGGAACAGTTGACAGAATACTCTAAGAACGGTCTGTATGGTATTGAGAACCAGTCCGACACACAGGTCTATGCCGATGCTTTGTTGGATATCGACAAGACATGGGATGACTGGAGTCTGCATGCCAACCTTGGTGCTTCCATCACAGATATGAGATCTGATCTTTTCATGACCCGTGGTCCAATCGCTGACGGCAGCATTGAGGGGGAAACTCCTAATGTTCCAAACATGTTCAATGTATTTGCGCTCAGCCAGTCCAAGTCTGTCAAGAAACAGGCAGGTTGGAGAGAGCAGACACAGTCTGTTTTCGGTTCCGTTGAAATCGGTTACAAGAATGCCTGCTATCTGACTGTGACCGGACGTAACGACTGGCCTTCACAATTGGCCGGCCCTCGTTCCGCAAAGAAGTCTTTCTTCTATCCTTCTGTCGGACTTTCTCTTGTCCTTTCAGAGATTATCGGCGATATGCCGGAAAATCTTGAATATCTCAAATTGAGAGGTTCATTCGCTTCCGTCGGTTCTGCATTTGAACGCTTCATCGCCAATCCGCTCCACACCTGGCCGGATAAAGGTTCCAGTTGGGAGACTCAGACCGTTTATCCGATCGAAAATCTCAAACCGGAAATCACCAATTCCTGGGAAGTCGGTCTGACCATGAGATTCCTCAAATGGTTTAACTTCGACATGACGTATTACAATACCCATACGACTAACCAGACCATCTATCCTGAAATTTCAGCGGGTTCCGGTTATTCAAAGATCCCTATCCAGTCCGGAGATATTCTGAACCAGGGTCTTGAGCTTTCTCTTGGATTTGACAAGTCTTGGGGTGAATTCAATTGGCAGAGCAACTATACTTTCTCTACCAACAAGAACAAAATTATGAAACTGGCGGATGGTGCGGTCAACCCTATTACCGGAGAACTGCTCAACATCAGTTCTTTGAATATGAAGGGGCTCGGTAATGTCGCTTTTATCCTCAAGGAAGGCGGTTCATTGGGTGACATCTATTCCAGCGAAGATCTCAAGAGAGATTCCAACAATGCTATCTATGTAAATGAGAAAGGCAATGTCGCTACAGAGAGCATCAAGGACATTGACAAATATATCAAACTCGGTTCTGTATTCCCGAAGGCGAATATGGCTTGGAGAAACGACTTCAAGATCAATAACTTCAATTTCGGGTTCATGTTCACGGCACGTCTGGGAGGCGTCGTTTATTCTCGTACTCAGGCCATGCTGGACCATTATGGCGTATCCGGCAATTCTGCGGATGCACGCGATGCCGGTGGTGTCGTGATCAACGGTTCCGATCTCATTGATGCCAACAAATGGTACACTGCCATCGGTGGCGGTGATACTGTTCCTCAGTACTATACCTATTCTGCAACCAATGTCAGACTCCAGGAGGCCACTTTGGGCTATACTTTCCCACGCAAGATGATGAAGAATGTCTGTGAACTGACCCTTCAGCTGGTGGGTAGAAATCTCTGGATGATCTACAACAAGGCTCCGTTTGATCCGGAATCAATCGCGACGACGGGTAACTACTATCAGGGAATTGATTATTTCATGACTCCAAACACCCGTAATTTTGGATTCAACATCAGACTCAAATTCTAAAGGAGACTCATATTATGAAGAAAAATATAATAAAAGGACTTGTTCTGATCACGGGCTTGCTGGCTGCAGTGGCCTGTACAGGAAATTATCTCGAAATAAACAGTGATCCGTACGGTGCGAGCAACGAAGAACTGGAGAGGGACGGCTATATCGTCCGTTCTGCACTTTCCGGTATTGCAAATGGAGTTATCTCACCAGATGTCAACACGACCCAATTCACTGAGTGTCTGCTGGGCGGTCCGATGGCCGGATATCTCGCAGATGCCAATGCAGGTTGGGCCAACACCATTTCCAACTACAATCCAGTGGATGGCTGGACAAACGTCCTTCTCAAGAGTGACAAGGTAATTCCGGTCATCTACACCAACTACAATATGTTGCATCAGGTGACACAGGATCCGGTCATCCTTGCAGTGGGAGAGATCGTGAAGGTGGCTGCCATGCACAGAGTCAGTGATGTGTATGGTCCTATCCCTTACACCAAGATTGGCAAAGATGGCAAGATCCAGGTAGAGTATGATTCTCAAGAAGTGGTCTATACGACGATGATTGATGAATTGTCAGAAGCAATTAAGGTCTTGACACCTAACCGTACCAATAACTTCTCACCTGAAGCCGACATTATTTACGGTGGTGTCACAGAGAAGTGGATCAGACTGGCCAATTCTTTGAAACTTCGTTTGGCTATGAGAATCTCTTATTCAGCTCCTGAGCTTTCCAAGAAAGCGGCTGAAGAGGTCGCTCATGATGAAATCGGAACCTTCCTCTCCAATGAGGACAATGCCAAGATCACCACTTTCGGTGTCGATGGCAATCCGATCAACCGTGCAGTCAAATATAATATGGGAGATGCCACTACCGGTGGTGATTCACATGCGGCTGCCGATATCCTCTGCTATATGAACGGATACAATGACCCACGTAGATCAGCCTTTTTCACAGAATCAACTTGGCCAGGAAGACAATATGTCGGTTTGCGTCACGGTATTATCATTCCTCAGCATTCTACCATCGGGAAGAAATATTCCGGCGTGAAGATTTCCACGGATACTCCTCTCTATTGGATGAATGCGGCTGAAGTCGCTTTTCTCAAGGCAGAAGCAGTAGCTGTCTTCAACTATGATATGGGTGGCTCCGCTCAGGAATTCTATGAGGATGGTGTCAGACTTTCTTTTGAGCAGTGGGGTGTTTCAGGTGTTGAAAATTATCTGAATGACGGCAAGAACAAGCCTCAGTCTTACATTGATCCGGCTGGCAGCAATACCTACGAAGGAACACTTTCCAATTTGTCGGTGAAGTGGGATGATAATGTGGATGTTGAAGAGAAGCAGGAGCGCATCATGATTCAGAAATGGATCGCCAACTGGCTGCTTGGCATTGAATCGTGGTCTGACATCAGACGTACCGGCTATCCGAAGATCATACCTGCGACCGCCAGTGGAAACAAGAGCAATGGAGTGGTCGCTTCCAGTCTGGGGGCTGGACGTATGCCTTATCCAAGAGATGAATATTCCAGCAATGGAGAAAACATCCAGTCCGCCGTCTCCACCTTGCTCGGTGGTCCGGACAATATGGCGACAGAGTTGTGGTTCGCCTGCAAGAACAAATAATTGATAATCTTGAATAGATATGAACAGTTCATATAATAAAATATTGAGTGCCGTTGGGGTTTCACTCCTTTCTGCCGCATTGCTGGCAAGTTGCAGTGAATGGACAGAACCTGAACCAGTATCGTTTGAATATGCGACACTGGAGCAGAAGAATCCAGAGCTTTACCAGGCTTATATGGAATCTTTGAGAGCATACCGTTTCTCAGAACATAAAGTACTTATTGCAAAATTTGATAATAGAAAAGAGGCTCCAGCTGGAAGAGCGGACCATATCAACTGTTTGCCAGATAGTACTGATTACATTATCCTGACCTCTCCTTCAAAGACATCTGAGCAGTTGGAAAAGGACATAGAGGATGTCAAAACCAACAAGGGAATCAGAGTGCTGGGCCAGATTGACTACAATGACTTGGTCAATCAGTATAAGGATTATAAGGAAAAATGGGAAGATGAGCATGCCGCTGAAGGTTCAGAAGAAAATGCTGGTCCAGCAGATACTGGCAAAATGCTGGAAATGGCTGAATTCATTAGTCAGAAGATGCCGGCTGTCATAAAGCCATTTGAGGAAATGGAATATTTTGAAGGCATCAATGTCATCTATAACTGCCAAGATCCGAGAGCTTGCAATGAGGAGGAACTTGCTCTTCTGAAAGCAGAGCAGGTCGCTTTCTTCACTCCTGTTATGGAATTGCTTTCCATACAAGATTCCCGGATCCTGTTTCTGGAAGGAACTCCTCAGAATCTGGTGCTGGAAGAAAATCTGGCAGAGCGTGCCCGG
Organism: Bacteroidales bacterium; assembly: GCA_020026275.1. Classification (GTDB taxonomy): domain Bacteria; phylum Bacteroidota; class Bacteroidia; order Bacteroidales; family UBA932; genus Cryptobacteroides. The sequence goes on along the minus strand of JAHHQQ010000013.1, from coordinate 4,787 downwards.
TATATCCTTGTTCCAGCTCAGACAATCCATTCAAGAAAGGAATTCACGATTTGTGTGAGGAACATGATGGATAAAAGGAATGTTCCAGTTGATCGCTTTGTCATGGTCGTGACAACGACTTCCCTTACAGACCCTACTGAAACAGAAGGTACTTTTATTGAAAAGAATATGGATGGTTCTGATATGACAGCCATACAGGGAGCTGCCTATTGGACGCAAGAGAATTATGATGACTTTATGGTTGCAGGCGTAGCAGTAGATCATGCGCAGAACAATTACTACAATCTGAACAGAACCTATTCAGATATTCGTGAGGCCATCAGCATAATGAATCCATCCCCATTAAAATAATCTGAAGATATGAAACTCTTTAAATATAGTTTGTTTGCCATTTTCTCATTTGGATTCCTCTTCTGCGGTTGTACTTCAGAAAAGGAAGAAATGGCGAAACATCATTTTGACAATAAAGCATATATCAATTTCACAAACAAAATTGAGGAAAAGATTGTGAAGGCAGATACTGGTGCTGAATATGATAGAACTCTCAGTTTTTCAACGGCTTTGACGGTGGATGAGAAGGTGACAGGCACTTTCTGTGTCAATCCTTCCAAACTGGATGAGTTCAAAGAAAACTACAATCCGGAAGCGGAGCTTTTCCCGGTGGAGAATGTTCAGATCGAGAATGCGGAAACTTTCATTGAATCCGGTTCCAATCTGTCAACAGAAGCCACTGTGAAATTCTTGAAAGTGAATGAATTGGATAAGAAGCTGGTCTATGTATTGCCTGTCAGTCTGCAAAATGTGACAGGGGTGGAACTGCTCGATTCCAAGAATACTGTCTATTATCTTTTCAAAGGTGGCGCATTGATCAATGTTGCCGTCAATATGGAAAAGAACAGAGCCGGTGCAAAAAGTTGGGGCAATCCATCTGTGTTTGAAGATATGCAGGAGTTCACGATTGAGTTTCTGGTACATCCAAATAAGTTCGGACGTCTGATTTCTACTGTCCTGGGCGTGGAAGGACACTTCCTTCTTCGTTTCGGTGATGCAGGAGTTCCTGACAACCAGCTGCAGATTGCAGCTGGAAGCAATCATACGAATGCCGATCTGGCTGCCACCGTTGGAGAATGGAGCCACTACACCATTGTCTTCAACCATGGAAATATCAAGGTTTACAAAGACGGTAGCTTGAAACTGGATGAGGATGACAGAAGATCCGCTGTAACTTTCATGCCTTATGGAAATGACATGGCCGAAGTGAACGGAAGACGTTATTTCTGGTTGGGATACTCTTATGAACCGGATCGTTATTTCGATGGCGAAATGTCAGAAGTGCGTATCTGGAAGAAATGTCTGACCAAAGAAGAGATCAATGCCACTTCTCATTTCTATTTCGCAGATGCCTCCGATCCGGCACTTGCAGCATATTGGAAATGTGACGATGCGGCTGGTCTCACATTGAAAGATTATTCAAGTAATGGAAATGACCTTACCCTGGATGCTGAATGCAAATGGCCGAACGTGTCACTTCCTGAAAACAAATGATGAACGACATGAAAATGAAAAATTTATATAGGACGTTGATGGCAGTTGCCATTTTCTCGTTTGCATCTTGTACTGAGGACATTGTCATTGACAATATCGATGAGGGGGCTTATTCCAATCTGGAAGCATCCCTCGGTATGCTTAGAGATGGTCAGAGCGGCAAACTTTGTGAAGTGGTCGACCTCTATGACCAGACTGTAACAAAAACAGCCGTTTTCAATCTCTCACGTGCTCCTCAGCAGGGGGTGGATGTGGAAGTTTCTGTAGATAGCGCCTATTTGAGAGAATTCAATTCTCTCCACAACACGCAGTACCGGCTTTATCCGATTGATAAGGTGAAGATCCAGAACAATGGAAAGATAGTCATTGTTCCAGGAGAACGTCAGTCTTTCTCTTTGGGAGTCGAACTGTCTTCTTTCGCAGAGAATGAATCTGAAGAAGGAGTTTCCTATGCTCTTCCTTTGAAGGCGACGATCACTTCAGATCAGACATATTCTGCTTCTGAAAAAGAACTGGTGTACGTCATCCAGAACCATCGGAACAAGTCATTTGCCCGCGCTAACAGAAAAATAGGCGAAAAATCTCTTGTCTGCTATCTGGAAGTCAATGATACCCATCCGTTGAATGTGCTTCAATGGGAGACAGAAGACGGCCGTCTGCTTGCTGACTACGTCGTGCTGTTTGCATACAACATCAATTATGACCGAGAGAAAGGTGAAATCTATGTCAGCTCAAACAATAAATGTCAGTTTATCCTTGACCACTATGACCAGATGGTAAAACCGTTGCAGGAAAGAGGCATCAAGGTGCTTATGGGACTGCTTGGAAACCATGACGAGGCTGGTTTGGCCCAGCTTTCTCCTTCCGGCTGCAAGATGTTCGCGAAGAAAGTGGCTGATATGTGCTACACGTACGGTTTTGATGGTATTAATATCGATGATGAATATTCCGATGCTCCAGATTTGTCCAATCCATTGTTCTGCTCACCATGCGAAGAGGCTGGAGCCAGACTTTGTCTGGAAATCAAGAAGGCCATGCCTGATAAGCTGGTGACCTTGTACCAATTGGGAAATATCTATGGCCTGGATTACATTGATGGCATTGAGCAAGGATATTACATGGATATGATTTTTGCCAATTATGGTGAAGCCGGATATCCTAAGAAAGGTCTCACTCTTGCCAATTGTTCCGCCAATTCTGTAGAGTTCGCAAAGAACCAGTATTACTATATGACATTGGAACATGTCAGGGAATGGGCTGCTTCTGAATATGGTTCTGTCATGATTTTTGGACCATGGGCAGCCAACAAACAAGGAAATCACGAGCAGTTTGAAGCTCTGGACCGCCTTGCCCAGGGTTTGCTCAACTCTCATTTGAAGACTCCTGAGTTCTACTATCCGGAAACGATGTCTTTCAAGACATTACCTTATAAAAATTAATTATGGAGGAACCATCATGAATAGATTTAAAGCCATATTAGCAACTTCAACTTTGGGGCTGATTTTTTTCAGTAGCTGCGAGAAAACGGAAACCCCTCCAAAACAACCTGTCGAGTCTTTTATCGAGTTGTCAGAAAAAGCCGTGACTGCCGGACCGGAAGGGGGAGAGTTCAATATTGACATCACTTCCTCTGCCAACTGGAAGATTGCCGGATACTGTGACTGGATCACTTTCAAGAATGAGACAGGAGAGTCTGGAACGCCATTGAGCTTTACCGTCGCTCCTAATTTTTCAGAGAAAGACAAGATTGTCCAATTCAAGATCTTTTCAGGAAATGCAGTGGATACATTGTCCATCACATCCACTCCAAACATTATCTTCTCATTTGAGAACAAGATGATAGATGGAGAAGAGGTGACGATTGACAAGACATCCATTGCTTCTACTTCCACCAAATTTGCTGTCATTTTGATGACCAATGCGGAGGATGTTACGGTTGAATATGTCGGTGGAGCAGAAAAATGGCTGAAAAATACCACTGTGACGACAGAATTGATCGGCAAAAGAATATATGAATTCATTTCCAAAGATTCTGACGTGTTCAAGGAAAGGGTTGGATCAATCCGCTTCAATTCTGTTTCTGCAAATAAATCTCTCGAATTCAGTGTGATTCAAAAGCAGCATGACACTGTCTTCATCAAGGAGGGAGATAAATTTATCAAGGACTTGTCTGCGATTGATGAGACGCTGACCATTCAAAGCAATGTGCCGTTCGCCTACAGATTCCCTTCATGGATTACGGAAGTGGAGAAGGTGGTTGGCAGTCAGGATGAGAATACTGGCCTGACCTCTACAACCATCAAGATTCATGCGGATGAGGCTAAAGGTTCAAGAGCCGTCACAGTTCAGTTCCATGATTTGAACAGACCAATAATATATGGTTCTGTCTTTATCAAACAGCAGAACCCAAATCCGAAATTTGTCACCATTACAGACCGGCAACTTCGGAAGACATTGAACGATGCAGAGTGGATTCTTGCCGAACCTGGCTCCGACAAATGTGAAGTCATCAACAATGGAATGGCTGAAACAGAACTTGAAATCACGAATGATGTGGCCAATTTCTCTGAGTTGGGCCAGTTCTCTCAGCTGGCCACTCTCAGTTTGCGCAATGATTATATTGATTATGTTGATCTTACTGCAGTGCAAAGTATAGTTGAGGTGAAAGTGTCACGTACCTTGTGTTTGTCCAATGTCAAATTGGGAAACAATGTAAAGAAATTTGTATTTGACCGTCCTGAAGAGGATTACATGACTGCCAGTTCATTTGCCCTTTCAGGTACGAATGTTGAGGAGGTCAATGTCTCGTCAACCAGTATGATGATTGGCTATGGATTTGACGGGTGCACCGAAATGGATTTTACCGCCTGTCCGAAAGTTAAGAAATTGAATGCATTCAGAGAAGGATGGGGCTCTAGTCCTCTTGCCAAGATCTATGTCACAGCAGCTCAGAAGGCAGCCATTGACAAAGGAGAGATTGAAGCTCTGAAATCCGAAGAAAGCAGTTGGGTAGTCAAATAATCCACATCTTTTTTTCTTTGCCATATCGAGGAAGGAGACAATAGAAAAAGACAGGAGAGTTGATTGGACCTCCAAAATTGGACGGTTGATATTGATTAAGAGTCCTTTTAGGAATGAAGCTCGGTAACAATACCGAGCTTTTTCAATATATATGGAGTCATATTTTGATTATAGATAATCTTTCAATTCCTTTCTCAGCATTTCCAGCATTTTCTGGATTT
>JAHHQQ010000012.1 GCA_020026275.1 Bacteroidales bacterium | reverse complement strand
AAAACCTCGATGCCCAGGTGAAGGTGAACCTCTTCCAGCGTCTCTGGCTGAAGAGTGATATATTATGGAATTGGATGGGAACAGACGAGGAACAGGCCCCTGGCTACCATAGGGAACTGTGGAATGCAGGCGTATCCTGGAAGTTCGGCCAGAAGAAGAATGTGGAGCTGGGCTTCGATGTCCGTGATCTGCTGAACCGCAACAACAGCTGGAGTACCGTCATTCTGGAAGATTACATCCAGAGCAGTTGGAGCACCCTGTACGGCACCAGCTTCCTGCTGAATCTCAGATGGGAGTTCTAGACGATGAAGAAACGTTACCTGTTAATGAAGGGAACCTGGTGAGAGACATATACAAAAATGACGGGAGCAATGCATAGTTCCCGTCATTTTTTATATATCATGATGTCCCTATAGGACAGCCGCAATGTTCTTGACCTTAGAAAGAAGATTCAAGAAGCTCTTGTCGTGTTTCGCAATGTAGATGTCGTAATCCCTCTGCATGTTGATGAGCATGGTTGCCGGAATGCCCAGAGCAGCCTCACAGAGGATTGCAAACTTGATGTTCACGGAGCGTTTCCCGTTGATCACATCATTCACGATGGTATAGTTCACTCCCATCTTCTCGGCGAGTGCTTTCTGAGTGACACCTCTGAATCCGATCTCATCCCTTATGATTTCGCCTGGGTGGGTCGGTTTGAATGGCTCCAGATTGTTGGCAACCATTCTGTTGTCTATTTTGTTTATCTCTACCATAATCAAATCATTTGTAATGGTTGGAAAGTTCTACAATACTGCATATTGATATCAGGGGTTCTTCCCGTTCTATCACGGTGAACTCTATTCTGTATTTGTCGTTGACGCGGATGGAGGAAAGTCCTTCCTTGTCTTCGACGAGATTCTCGAATCTCAATGAGGGAAGCTTGAAGAAGTCTTCGACCTTTTCCACCGCCTTCATATAATCAATGCGTTTCTTGTAGCCCTTTATAATTTCAGGTTGGAACATATGTTTCTTGTCGCTTGTCTTACCGGACACATAGAGTTCCATCAGGTATTCTTTTTCGAATATGACTATCATACTGCAAATTTAATAATTCAACTTTAAAAATCAACAAATTTGTTGATTTTCTTCTTTTCACATAAAGTTGGCTTTCCGGCAACTGCTTTCAAGGATGCGATTTTCCCGGTAGGGACTCAAATCTCTCTGCCTCCGACTGTGGAGACCATAGATTTCCAAGCTTTTGGTGGTACGAAGAATCTCAAAAACCATCACCGGAACGAATGTCACAGCGATAAACACTTTTGCGTTCAAGTCCCGTCCGAAGCACAAAAACAGCCTTGTAGATTCTACAAGGCTGTTTTTGTATCTTCTTTCCCCACATTCAACTAAAAATTACTGTTCTCATGTTAGAATTCTCCACCCAATGACAAGATTGAGTGGACAGTACGTCTAGAAGTGTTATTTATTGAAATTTCTATGAAAAATCTACTGTTTGGCATTATTGTCTGAGGAATCTCTGTGTTTAGGTATTAGTTTTAGTGACTTCAGAAAAGATCAGGACTGGACGTCCTCCTCAATAGAGCTTTATGAATAGATTAATTTGAATTCAAATAATTAATCTTTAAATTGGCTGAGTTTAGTTGGAAGAATATGAAGAAGTTTCTTCTTATTCTTGCTTTCTTGACTCTTGTATCATATTCTACCCAAGAATATGGAAAATTTGGTTTTGTTGAAGGATTCAATCACAAAGGACTTCGATGCTGTCAAATAAGTCTTTGTCGATAGTCACTGGACTTTTCTCACTAATAAATGAATTGATCATGTTACCGAAAAAAAAGTTAAGGAATTTTTTTGAAACCGGTGGTTTTTGTTTCCTGCTTTTCTCCTTTATTGTCAGGATATTGGACTATCCTTGGCTTTGGCTCATTGCAGAGATTATAGCGACTGTCTTATTTCTATCTTTATTGTTGTTGCTCTATGCGACATGGCAAGAAACGCATAGCCTCAAAGAAGTGTTTCGGCAGAATAAGTTTGATGTTATCGTATTTATAATAATACCATTGGTATTGGTTGCACTTACGCACATATTTTGATGTCCCATCCAACTGACATCAAATCATCGTCTGCTTATAAGCCCGATGAAATGCCAGTATAAACAATTAAAAGAGCCATCCATTAATGGGTGGCTCTTTTAATTACAGCAACATCATAAGTATAATAGTATCCCGATTTTCAACTTTCATTCTCCCTTTTCGAGATTTTTGTATGTATTGTCAAAATCTGATGACAATAAAATAATTAATAGAGAGAACGTACGTTATATACAATGCTATAAACTACACTCAAATGAGGAAAATACTCGGAATATCAGTACTGTGCCTATGTCTATATGTTGTTTCTGCATAAGAAGGCTTCTATGGGAAACGGTGTGTTGTCTATACGCGCAGGAAAATCTTCTGTTTGTAGAGGAAGTAGGCGAGGAACCAGACGACACAGAGATAGCCGAAGTTCAGGACAACCGGTGCCCATGCGCTGCCGACGAGGTCTGCAAGACCGTCACAGAAGAAATGGCTGATGCTTCTGAGGCTGACAATTCGCTGGCCCAGGTAGATGGTGATGGAGTTCAGACCGATGACCTGGAAAATGAAGCTCCATTTCTTCCAGCCCTTCACATCAATGATCCAATAGAAGAGGGCGAACATGGCCAGTGAGTAGGAACCTACGACCAGAACGAATGAGCTGGACCAGAGTGATTTGTTGATTGGGAAATCAAGGCTCCAGAGCAGTCCGAGACCCAGCATGACCGCAGCGGCTCCAAACATGCAGAGGGTTTTCTTGTTTCCGGAAATCTTGTCATCAGAAAGTTTGACAAATTGGCCGGTGAACATACCCAGCATGGCTGTTACGATGGCCGGAATGGTGCTCAGAATTCCTTCCGGATCAAAGAAGTCCTGGTAGAATCTGCCAGGAATGACATTTCTGTCAATATAACCGCAGAGGTTGCCTTCGATGGAGAATGGATCGGTGCCGGCTGGCATATCCGGAGCCGGAACAAATCTCAGCAGTAACCAATAGCCTATCAGCAGGGAAGCGGCGATGATCCATCTTATATAATTCTTTTTGAAAGTGACGAAGATCAATGCTGAAAACATCCATGCCATACCGATACGGGCAAGGACTCCGGTGTAACGAAGATGGACGAAATCAAAGTTCAGCAGACCGTTGTATAAGAGGTTGATGAAGACCAGCATGAAGCCTCTGTAGAAAATCTTCGCATAAATCTGGCCTTGGGTTCTTCCTTTCGCAATTTGGCTGGCATAGGAAAAAGGATAGGAAATACCTGCGATGAAAAGGAACAAAGGAAATATGGTGTCATGATGCCTCATGCCATCCCATGCTACGTGAGTCATGTTCCGGGCCAAGGCACAGTCTGCCCCGCCAGGGAACAGTTCGCAAATAGATACGATAAGGGAGGCCAAGCCAAGGATGAATAGCATATCAAAACCCCTCAAGGCATCCAATGAATGTAATCTTTTTTTAATGTCCATAGTGTTTGAAAAAATCTTGGTTTATTTAGTTTCTGTTTTTTTGTCAGAATGGTCAGCTGGATTCTAAAAGTATTTCTTTTCTTGTCTATCCAGGGCGATAAAGATAAATAATAAAATTGTAAATGTTACTATAGAAGAGCCTCCATAACTAATCAAAGGTAAAGGTATTCCAATTACTGGCATGATTCCGATGGTCATTCCGATATTGATGAATACATGCATGAAGATGCAACATGTGATACAGTAGCCATATATTCTTGTAAATTTTTCTCGGCTTTTTTCTGCATCATAGATGATTCTCAGCATAAGGAATACATATATGAGGATAGTACCGGCAGATCCGATGAATCCCCATTCTTCTCCGATGGTGCAGGAAATGAAGTCGGTGCTCTGCTCCGGGACAAAACCATAGGCCGTCTGGGTTCCGTGCAGGAAGCCTTTGCCCGTCAGTCCGCCCGAGCCGATGGCAATCATGGACTGGTTTACATTGTAGCCTACCCCAGAAGGGTCTTCTTTCATTCCCAGCAGTACTTCAATCCTTCCTCTCTGATGAGGTTGGAGGATGTTGTTGAATAGGAAATCGGTGGAGAATATCATAGCTATACCCACTATGAATCCTAAAACGGATATATAGAGATAGTGGGCATTCTTTTGAAAGGCCTCATATAGGAAGAATGGAATGGCAATGACTCCCGTACCAATGAGAATATAGATTGGATCAATTTGCGGAAGGAAACTGAAAGCAGATTCTGGCTGAATTTGTTTCCAAATCAAAGGAAGGAAACTCAGCGGCAGCAGGAAGGCCAGGTGTGAAAGGATGCCTTTCCATAGTTTGCTCCCGTTCAGAATATTGAAAATGCTGATGCAGGTCATGAGCACCAGGAGGGAGATGAATGGTGAAGTGGTCAGGGTCAGGACAAAGAGCAGGATGCCCAGTCCAAAAGCGACAATAAACCAGCCAGACAAGCCTTCCCGGTAGAGCATGAACATGAATCCAATATAGACGAGAGCACTGCCAGCCTCCTTTTCGGCCAAAATGACTAACATTGGAATGACAATGATCAGAGCCACTTTTGTAAAATCTTTGATCTTTGATATCTTGAATCCTTCTCTGCTCATGACGAACGCCAGCAGCAGGGAGGTCGATATTTTTGAGATTTCGGCAGGTTGGAACCGGATAGGTCCGAAACTGAACCAGGAATGGGAGCCTTTCACTTCGCGTCCCAGAAAGATGACCGCGACCAAAAGAATCAGGACAATGACATAGCCGGGGATAGACAGGTTCTCCCATAATCGGGCCGGTATGGCAAAAAGTATCAGTGCCGCCAGACTGAAACTGACCATCATCCAAAGGAATTGTTTCCCGCTTCGGCAGCTCAGGTCGAAGATGGAGGCCGGGTTGTCGGAGTAGATGGACGCATAGATGTTGACCAGGCCGATGAAAGTGAGAATCAGGTACAAGATGACCAGACTCCAATCTACAGACTGTCTCAAGCTTCTTGATCTGAATGATCTTTCCATATCTTTTCCTTTGCTTTAATTTTTCTTTACACGAGAAAGCAAGTTGCCTTCCAACATTCTTTTTTCCAGTGGCTTCCTTTTTTCACTAATTTCACCGTTGAGATATTTCTCAATTAGAAGAGATCCGATCGGTGCAGCCCAAGTGGCTCCGAAACCAGCATTTTCCAGGTAGGCGGCAACGGCAATCTTCGGGTCATCCTTCGGTGCGAAGCAGATGAATACGGAGTTGTCCGCCCCTCGTGGGTTCTGTGCCGTTCCGGTCTTTCCGCAGATGTCCAGTCCTTCCACCGCTGCGATGGAAGCGGTACCGCCGGAGCCGAAACCGCTGTTGACGGCTCTCCACATGCCCGGTACGGCCAGATTGAAATAGGAGGAGTCTACCATGGTGTATTTTTTTTCCTTGTATTTCGGATCAATCAGGATATTTTGGGAATCTTTGATGATGTGTGGAATGATGTAATAGCCTCTATTGGCCATGATGGCGCACAGATTGGCAATTTGCAGAGGCGTTACACCAATTTCGCCCTGACCGATGGAAATGGACAAAATAGTACTGAATTTCCAGTGGCCTTTTCCATAAATCTTGTTGTAATATTTGGCGCTGGGAAGGGTCCCTCCCAGTTCGGCAGGAAAATCACTTCCCAACTTGTGGCCGAAGCCGAAGCTTTGGACGTATTCCTGCCATTTGTTCAAGGAGGCATCTATGTTTGAGTATTTGTTGTTCTCCAGCACATTTTTCAGTACATAGCAGAAATAGGCGTTGCAGGACATCATGATGGCCTCTTCAAAAACCAGAGGGGAACGATGGTTGTGGCATCCTAATTTGGCGTTTCTTCCGTAATGATATCCTTTGTAGCACGGGTAGGCTGTCTGTGGAGAGATAACCCCTTCTTGCAGGCCAATGAGTCCATTGACGAGCTTGAATACAGAACCGGGAGGATAAGGGGCTTGTACGGCACGATTGAACATCGGCTTGTATGGATTCTGGATGATCTCCGTATAATGTTTGCCGATGTCGGCCAGCATTTCCACATCGATGCCTGGGCTGGATACCATGGTCAGGATTTCTCCTGTCTTGGGTTCAATGGCGACCAGACTCCCGACCTTGTTCTTCATCAGTTCCTGTCCATATTGTTGGAGATCCGCATCAATGGTTGTGACGACATCATTGCCAGGAACTGCTTCTTTATCCATTTCTCCATTTCTGTATTTGTCTTGGATCTGGTTCCGGTAATTTCTCAGATAGATGTGATATCCTTTTTCTCCTTTGAGCTCTTTTTCCATGGCCGCTTCAATTCCTGTTTTGCCGGCATAATCTCCAGAACGATATTCTCCCTGATGTTTTTTGATGAAATTGGCATCTACTTCGGACACATAGCCAAGAAGATTGCCTCCGGCATTAATGGGATAGTCGCGGATACTTCGTGCTTGTCCCTTGAAACCAGGAAATTTATATTGCATTTCTGCAAATTTCATATAGGTCTCATGATTGATGTGACGAATCATGACTACAGTCTGATATCCGATTTTTCTGCGGAAACGGCGATATTCCGTCATTTTGTCTTTGATAAATTCCGTAGGTACATCCAGTACGCTGGCTAACAGCGTTGTGTCAAACGGGCCGACTTCTCGTGGTGTCACTAAAAGATCGTAAGCGACTTTGTTGCCTACGATAATTTTTCCGTTCCGGTCGTAGATGATGCCTCGTGTCGGGTAGATGATGTCATATACCATGGAATTGTTGGAGGCGTCAATCTTGTATTTGTCATCAACTATCTGGATGACAAACAACTTGACGATGAGAATGAGAGCCATGCAGCAAAGTCCGACCATCAATTTCTTGTCTCTTCCTGGCGTCATGGCTTTATCTCCTTTCTTCTGGTTGGACAAATTCTGCGATGATGGTGGAGAGGACGGTTGCCACGACAAGAGAACAGCCGAATCGTTCGAGGTTGAACAGGAACGGTCTGCTGGCAGCACCATCTGCCCATAAATATACGAGCAAGAAAATGGCCTGTGCGGTCATGATAGTGGCTCCAACCTTCCATATTCCATATTTGTGGATAGTGAAATCTCTTTCCCGGATGATGAGTTCCTCTCCCAAATAGAGGCGGTATATGTTTTTCCGCAGGAAGGCGACGGGAACCAGAGCCAGCGCATTGAGTCCGATGACTCCGTCTGCCAAAAAGTCTACCAACAGACCGGTCCCAAAGGCGATGAACAGGGTTCCGGCCGTGGATATACGAGTCGGGACACACAGGATGAGAACAGGAAGGATAGACAGCATGACATAGGCGGATAGATGGAAATAGTTGCAGATGACAATCTGGACTATTACCAGTAGAATGTATTTTATGATGAAATGCTTTTTCATGCTAATTCTTTTTCTTTTCCGCTTCCTGTTTCTTTTCCAAATCTTCTATTTCTTTTTTCCCTATAAAGTTGACGAGTGTGACATATCTCACGGCATTGGGGTCATTGAAGAGTGAAATGTCAATCTTGTAGGTGGAACCATTGACGATTTTTGATTCTCCTGTTGTTCCAATGGGGATTCCTGCCGGAAAAATGGAGGAGAAACCACTGGTATAGACGGTGTCACCTGCTGAAAATTTGTTTTGCAACGGAATTTCGTTCAGATAGGCTTTGCGCGGGTTTTTTCCATTCCATCTCAAAGGACCGACCGGACCTTCTTTCCCCAAACGGGCGCTGAGGTTGAAGTCGCTGTTCATGAAGGAAATGGCATAGGCGTAATGTTTGCTGACAGCATCTATGATTCCGACTACGCCGTTGTCTGTAATGACTCCACATCCAGCTACCACCCCATCGTCGGTTCCTTTGTCTATAATCAGGAAATTATGCTGCTTGTTGGTGCTTTTCTTGATGATGGTTGCCGGCATATACTTGAAGTCTCCTTTGTCCAAAGACTGGATGGTGCTTTGCATCTGTTGGTCTTGATGTTGTCTTTGCTCCAAGTTCTGATAGACCTGAAGCAAGGATCTCAATCTGAAATTTTCAATGGCCAACTGTTCGTTGATCTTTTTGAGGGAAAAATATTCTCTGATAGCTTCACTGCCTCCCCAAACCTTGGCCATGAAGTAATGTGATCCTTTGGTCAAGAAGAAATTCTGCATGCCATGGGTGTTCTTCAACATAGCCAGAGCAGCAATCTCCAAAATAATGAAGATTGCTGCATTTAATATAAACTGGAATATGTTTCGTCGTTTCGGCATGCTATCTCATCAAGAAGGAATAGTTGCCTGCGTTCTTAAGTGCGATACAAGTACCTCTGGCCACTGCGTGAAGAGGGTCTTCTGCTACATGGAAAGGAATATTCACTTTTTCACTGAGTCGTTTGTCCAAACCTCTCAAGAGTGCGCCTCCGCCAGAAAGGAAGATACCATTCTCTACGATATCGGAGTAGAGTTCAGGAGGTGTCTGCTCCAGTACTCTCAGAATGGAAGTTTCAATCTTGGCAATGGATTTGTCCAGACAATGGGCAATTTCATCATAGGAGATGATGGCTTCCACCGGATGGGCGGTCATGAAGTTAGGTCCTTTGACTGTGTATGGCTCTGGAGTGTTCTCCAGTTCTGGGATGACCGCTCCTACTGCAACCTTGATTTTTTCAGCGGTGATCTCTCCCACTTTGATGTTGTGCTGCTGCTTAAGATATTGCTGGATGTCCATGGTGAATACGTCACCTGCAGTTCGGATACTGTCTTTGATGACGATACCTCCTAAGGAAATGACAGCAATCTCAGTGGTGCCACCACCTATATCGACCACCATGTTCCCTTTAGGCGCTTCTACGTCCAAACCGATACCGAGGGCGGCGGCCATCGGCTCGTAAATCAGATAGACATCTTTTCCGCCAGCATGTTCAGAAGAGTCCCGTACAGCACGGATTTCCACTTCAGTACTGCCTGAAGGGATGCCTATGACGATACGTATATTGGGAGCGAATATGGATCTGCTCTTGCTATTCACTTGTTTGATGAAGCCTCTGATCATCATTTCTGCGGCTTCGAAATCTGCAATCACACCATCTTTCAATGGACGTATGGTCTTGATGCCTGGATTGACCCTTTCATGCATCAATTTCGCTTTCTGACCTAGAGCACGACATTTGCCGGTATCATTGTCAATTGCGACGATACTGGGCTCATCCAATACAATCTGGTCATTTTGGAAAATGACGGTATTGGCGGTTCCGAGGTCCATTGCAAGTTCTTGTGTGAACATCTTGAATGCCATATTAATGTCAAATATTTTCGGTTTTACTTAATTTCTGTAAAAATACAAAAAAAAGTTAAATTTGTAGAGAGAATGAAGTGATATTTATGGGAACAGATAAATTTGCAATCATAATGGCCGCTGGTCGTGGAACTAGAATGGGAACCGAGTTGCCCAAACAGTTTATGGAAATCGCAGGAAAAGCGATTCTCCATCATACGATAGATCGGTTTGAGATGGCTATGCCTGACGCTAGGATGGTAGTGGTTCTTCCGGCCAATTGTATCCGACTTTGGAAAGATTATTGTTTTGTACATAATCTGGATACACCGCAGATGATTGTGGAAGGAGGATTTACCCGTTTTCATTCTGTCAAGAATGCCATGTCCCAGATTCCTGACGGGGCGTTAGTTGCGGTACATGATGGAGTCCGTCCTCTAATTTCGACCGGTCTGATTCGAAGAATGTTTGAAGAGGCTGGGCACATGGAAGAAGATGCTCTGATTCCTGTCCTCCCGATGGTGGATACTCTGACAGCTTTGCGCAAAGACAAAAGAGGACAACTAGAGGCTATCCCCAATGTGAAAGTGGACCGAGACCAGATTTTTGCTGTCCAGACTCCACAACTCTTCAAATCGACAGTGATTCGGAGAGCTTACGATGTTCCTTATAAAGAGGAATTTACGGACGATGCCTCTGTTCTTCTGGACTCAGGAGGGCGTATCCGCTATTGTGAAGGAGAGAGGTTCAATCTTAAAATTACACGCCCAGATGATTTCCGATTGGCCACTCTGCTCATGAAAATCCGTTAAAAGATAAAGAGATAGGTATTCAACAACAAAACCCCGTGAACCATCTGGCTTCCGGAGTTTTGCAGTAATCCATCAGTATTGGCACATTACTCTGAAATGTGTCAAATCTCTTCTTTATCAAAAGTGGTCTTCTTGAAATCTTTTACCCATACTTGACGATCAATTCCCTCATCAAGGGCAATCATGGTTTCGGTTGCTTGGATGTAGGGGATTTTCTGGATGGTGTTCAGAAGAACCTGCATCAGATGGTCATTATCCTGACAGTAAATCTTGATGAGCATTGCATATTTTCCGGTGATGAAGTGACATTCAACTACTTCTGGAATCTTTTTCAATGCAGCAACTACAAGATTGTACTTGTTCGCTTCAGAAAGAGAGATGCTGATGAAAGCACAGATGTTCAATCCAAGAGCTTGAGGTTTGACAAGAAGTCGGGAACCAGTGATGACTCCCCGGTTTTCCAATCTTTTGACCCTCTGATGGATGGCTGCGCCTGAAACTCCACATTCCCGAGCAATTTCCAGGAATGGCATTCTTGCATTCTTTACTAGAAAAGAGAGAATCTTTTGATCTGTCTGGTCAATCTGGTAATTTGCCATTATTTTTCATAATTAAAATTTATACAAAAATATAAATTTTTATTAGAAAGTAACAATTTTGTAGATGTTTTATAGAAAAAGGTCCGCTTTTTTGCGGACCTTCTATTTTCTATGCCATAAAACTTACTTTTTGTAAGTTCTTCTTTTGGATTTTCTTCCAGTTGGAACTGAATTTTTGATGATTTCCAGACATTGCTCTTCAGTCATGGTGTGTGCATCTGTACCTTTTGGAATCTTGTAGTTCGCCCCGTCATGTTTGATATAGGGGCCGTAGATTCCATTGATGACCTTGATGTCACTTTTTTCAAAGTCCAAAATGGTTTCCACTGCACTGCGTTTCTGCTCATGTGTGTCAATGATTTTTTGGCACTCTTCCAGCGAAATGGTAATCGGGTCAGCCCCTTTCGGTAAGGAGACGTTGGTTTCACCATATTTCAAGTATGGGCCGAATCTTCCTTTCAGAGCAATAATTTCGATATCTTTATAAGTGCCGACTTTCCTGGGAAGCTCGAATAATTTCAGTGCATCTTCTAGAGTGATGCTTTCTATAAGTTGATCTGTCCCCAAATGGGCGAACTGTCTGTTCTCTCCTTCTCCTTTCTGGATATATGGGCCATATTGACCGAATTTGGCGACGACAGGAAGCCCGCTTTCCGGATCCGTTCCCAATTCTCTGCTGACATTGTTGTAGTTTTTGTCAGAAAGAGTTTCTTCGATACGGGTGTGGAATGGAGTATAGAAAGAGGCAATCAAATCATTCCAGACAAGTTTTCCATCGGCAATCCGGTCGAAGTCCTTCTCCACGTTGGCTGTGAAATCATAGTTGAGTATGGTTTCAAAGTTCTTGACCAGATAGTCGGTTACGATGATACCGATTTCTTGTGGAAGTAATTTTCCTTTTTCTGCACCGATGTGTTCTGTTACCTGCTTTTCAGAAATCAGGTCTTTTTCTAATAATATGTTGGTAAGATGAACTTCTTCGCCTTCCTTGTCTCCCTTTACAATATAACCACGTCCTGTCGTAAGGGTGGTGATGGTTGGCGCATAGGTGGAAGGCCTTCCGATTCCGAGTTCTTCCAGTTTCTTGACCAATGAGGCTTCAGAATATCTTGATGGGGGAGCGGTGAATTTGCATTCTCCACTCAGTGACAGGGCGTTCATGTTGTCTCCAATTTTCAGATCTGGAAGAATGACTTCTTCATCATCTTCTGGTTCATCTGTACTTTCCATATAGAGTTTCAAGAAGCCATCGAACAAAATCTGGTTGGCATGGATATGGAATTTTTCCGTTCTCTTGTCGGAAGAGACGGTGATGTCAGTCCTCAGAACCTTGGCATCTTCCATCTGGGAAGCTACGGTCCTTTTCCAGATTAGATTGTAGAGCTTCTGTTCTTGTGGCGTTCCTTCTATTTCAGTATTGCTGATGAATGTCGGGCGGATAGCTTCATGGGCTTCTTGCGCTCCTTTTGATTTTGTCTTATATTGTCTTCTATGCGTGTATTCTTTTCCGAAGTTGTTGATGATGAAGTCTTTGGCAGTACCGAGTGCCAGTTCTGACAGATTGGTGGAGTCTGTTCTCATGTAAGTGATGAGTCCTCTTTCATAGAGCTGCTGTGCGATTCTCATCGTTTGGCTGACAGAAAAACGCAACTTGCGGGAGGCTTCTTGTTGAAGGGTGGATGTGGTGAAGGGCGCCGCCGGATGTCTGGCGCCATCTTTCTTCTCCATATCTGAAATGGTATAACAAGCTCCTATGCTGTCTTCCAGAAAATGTCTGGCGACTTCCTCGTCTGGGAAACGAGTATCCAGAGTGGCATTGACTTTAATGTTCTTGGCGGTTCCTTCTGGGTGGAAGATGGCCGTCATATTATAATAAGGAGTCCTTTCAAATGCAATGATTTCCCTTTCTCTATCTACAACAAGTCTCAAGGCGACACTCTGAACCCTGCCTGCTGATAGTTTTGGCTGAATTTTTCTCCAAAGGACAGGGGACAGTTCAAAACCGACAAGTCTGTCCAGGATTCGCCGGGCTTGTTGTGCATTGACCAGATTTATGTCAATGCTTCTTGGGTTCTCGATTGCCTTGAGGATGGCCGGCTTGGTAATCTCATGGAAAACAATACGACGGGTGTGGTCCTGGTCCAGTCCCAATGTTTCGGATAGATGCCATGAAATGGCCTCTCCCTCGCGGTCTTCATCGGATGCAAGCCATACTGTTTTGGCCTGTGATGCCAGTTTCTTGAGTTCAGATACTACTTTTTTCTTATCTGAAGGAATTACATATTCTGGAGCGAATCCATGCTCCACATCTACACTTATTTTCTTGTCCTGCAAGTCCCTTATGTGACCAAAACTAGGTTTTACGATATATTCGTCTCCAAGGAATTTCTGGATGGTTCCGGCTTTGGCCGGAGACTCTACTATAACAAGATTTTCCGCCATATCAGATTAGTTTTTATGTATATGAATGCAAAGTAAGCCACAAACAGGGTAATTTTCCAAATTTTATAGTTAATTTTGTTCGATTAAGAGAAAAGAACGCAAATTTATGGATAAGAAGAAATGTATCAAATGGTTCTGGATAATTGTCCTTACGCCTGCGGCATTGTTTGTTTTGACCATTCTTCTGATATGGGCTTTCGCCGATATTCCTTCATTTGAGGAATTGGAGAATCCCGACAGCAAACTGGCTACTCAGGTCATTGCGGAAGACGGGGAAGTATTGACTACCTTTCATATTGAGAACAGGTCTTATGTTGGATATGATGACCTGTCCCCTTATCTGGTACAAGCGGCTGTAGCAACCGAGGACGTACGTTTCCATGACCATTGTGGTATTGATTTCATCAGTTTGGCGCGTGTCATATTCAAGACTCTTCTGCTCAATGATTCTTCTCAAGGGGGGGGGAGTACCATTACTCAGCAGCTGGCAAAGACTCTATATCCTCGAGCGGATATTTCAAGTCCCATTCCCGGTTTCTCCAAAGTGAAGATGATTGGTATCAAGTTCAAGGAATGGATAACGGCTGTAAAACTGGAGCGTGACTATACCAAGGAAGAGATTGTGGATATGTACCTCAATGCCGTATTCTTTGGTAGTGGCGCCTATGGTGTGAAGACGGCGGCGTTGACATTTTTTGGAAAGGACCCGGCCGATTTGACGATAGAGGAGAGTGCAACTCTCATAGGTATGGTCAATAAACCGACACGATACAATCCGGTTATCAATCCTGACAAATCTTTGGTCCGCAGGAATTTTGTTCTGGGACAGATGGAGAAGGCAGGATATATTACAGAAGAATCAAGAGACTCACTTCAGCGTTTGCCGATTGTCGTGGATTATCAGGTTCAAGATCACAATGCAGGTATGGCCCCTTATTTCAGGGATATGCTTCGTCGATACATGAAAGCGACAGAACCAAAGAAGAAATCCTATACCTATGAGGAAGAGTATTCCGTTGATTCGCTTCTTTGGGCAAATGACCAGTTATATGGTTGGCTGAACAAGAACAAGAAAGCGGATGGAACTTCGTATGATCTGGATAAAGACGGATTGCGTATTTTCACGACAATCAATTACAAGATGCAGAAATATGCTGAAGAGGCCGTTGAGGAACATTTGTCCAAATCTTTGCAGCCAAGTTTCCAGAGAGATTTGAGAAACAAGAGAAATGCTCCATTCTCCAATGACGTGGACCGGATGACTATTGACCGTGTCATGAAGCAGGCCAGACGTTGGAGCGACCGTTATCGCTCCATGAAGAAGGCTGGCAAGTCAGAGGCGGAAATTGCAAGAGTTTTTGACAAGCCAGTCCGGATGACTGTGTTTGCCTACAACCATAAGGGAAGAGCAGATACCGTGATGAGTCCAAATGACTCTATCCGTTACTATAAATCCATTTTAAGGGCAGCTTTCATGGCAATAGAACCGAATACCGGTCAAATCAAGGCTTATGTCGGTGGCCCAAATTACCGATATTTCAAATATGACAATGTCCGCCAGAGCAAACGTCAGGTGGGATCTACCATCAAACCGTTCCTTTATACGTTGGCTATGCAAGAAGGCATGACTCCCTCCACAGAGGTTGTGAATGTTCCGCAGACGATCATTGTTGGCGACAATACATGGACACCTAGAAGTACGGACAAGCCGGAATGGATAGGACAGACAGTTACTCTCAAATGGGGTCTGACCAAGAGCTCCAACAATATTTCCGCTTATCTGATGAAACAGTTCGGGCCGGAGGCAATGGTTCAGATTATGAGGAAGATGGGCATTACCTGTCATATAGATGCAGTTCCGTCTATTTGTGTCGGTTCTCCTGAAATTTCTCTGTACGACATGGTTTCCGCCTATAATGTGTTCCCATCCAAGGGTGTCTATGCGACTCCGACCTTCGTGACCAGGATTGAAGACAACCAGGGCAACATTATTGGTGAATTTGTAGGGCGCAAACGTGAGGCCATTGGAGAAAATACGGCTTATACAATGGTCAATCTGATGAATTCCGTCATCGATCATGGTACGGGTGTACGTTTGAGATACAAATATCAGATCAAGGGTCCAATTGGAGGAAAAACCGGAACCACGAACGACAATTCAGATGGTTGGTTCATAGGATATACTCCAACTGTCACAGCCGGAGTGTGGGTTGGTGCCGAAGATCGGCAGGTGCATTTTCAATCTGCCGCTCTGGGACAGGGGTCCAATATGTCGCTTCCAATCTGGGCTCTCTTTTACAAGAAAGTCATTGCGGACGGTACATTGGGCATTTCTGAAAATGATGTGTTTGTTGCACCACCAGGATATCAGGAGAAGGAATCTGAACTTGAGAAAGGGATTGATCAGACTGGATCATCTGATTCCGACCTTTTCTTTGACTAAATTTATTTCGATCTCAGTGGATCAATTATGGCTAAATATAATTCAATAGCAGTTATTTATGGAAGTGATTCTTCCGAATGGGAAGTTTCTTGCCGCAGTGGGGAGTTTGTGGCTTCTCGTATAGATGATACCGTTTATAGTGTTTTTGAGATTTTTGCCCGTTTTGGCAAGTGGCAATTGGTCGCATATCGCAAGAAAGATTCCATGCGTGTCATTTTCCCGGAAGAAGCCCGACCGGAAATCAACAAGAATGATTTCTCGGTCAATGTGTACGGAGAGAAAATCCAGTTTGATTATGCTTATATCATGCAACATGGTTTTCCTGGAGAGAATGGTCTGGTTCAGGGCTATTTGGAAATGCTGGGAATTCCTTTCAGTTCCTGCAGCTCTTTTGTTTCAGCAGTGGTCTTTGACAAGTATTCTTGCAAGACCTATCTGAAAGATTCTCATTTGGTGAAGATGGCAGAAGATGCTTTCGTTCGTCAGGGAGATGATGTGGAGGCATTTTCACGCGAAGCGGTAGAAAAATTGGGGTTGCCTGTTTTCGTCAAGCCGACCAGCGGAGGCTCTAGTTTCGGTATTACGAAGGTCAAAACTTCATCAGAATTGCCAGAGGCTGTCAACTATGCTTTTTCTGAGACTCCTACTGTGATTGTGGAGAAAGCTGTCAATGGCAGGGAGTTTACTTGTGCCGCTTATTCTGATGGAAATAGTGTGGAAGCTCTTCCTGTTATTGAGATTGTTTCTGAAAATGAATACTTTGACTACGATGCCAAATACAATGGTCATAGTGACGAGATTTGCCCAGCACGAATATCAGCGGAAGTTACAGAATTGATACAGGACACCACGAAGCGGATTTACGGACGTCTTGGCTGCAAAGGAGTGGTCCGGATTGATTATATTTTATCTGAAGAAGGTTTATATTTTATCGAAGTAAATACGATACCAGGAATGACCAGTGCCTCTCTTGTGCCTAAGATGGTACGAGCTGCCGGACTGGATATCACAGCATTCCTATCAACTATTATAGAAAATTCTTAATGTTACTAGTAGATTTTATTAAAGAGGGATCGGTAGCTCTTGAGAATGTTTATCCGACCAAAGAGGCTCGTTCAATTGTCATGATTTTGTGTGAGGCGATGCTCGGAACTAAAAACTATACACATATCATAGAGCCCGAATATAAAATTGCAAAGAATAAGGAACAGCCTTTGTATGAAGCGCTTGAACGTTTGAAAAAGGGGGAACCTATTCAATATGTAATTGGAAAGGCGGAGTTTTGTGGAGTGGAATTCAAGGTCAATCCTTCGGTCCTCATCCCTCGCCCTGAAACTGAATTATTGTGTCGAGAAGCAATCAAAGTCGCTTCTCGGATACATAGAATGCGTATTCCTTATGGAAAGAATGCGGAACCTGTAAGAATTCTGGATCTTTGTTCTGGTACAGGTTGCATTTCTTGGATTTTAGCTTTGGCCGTGCCTAACAGCAAGGTTGTCGGAGTGGATCTTTCAGATGAGGCTTTGGAAGTGGCCCGAAGCCAGGATTTTTCGGCACTGTTGAAGGAAAGAGGAGCAGAAGCCCCTGTTTTTGTCAAAGCAGATGTTCTGGACTGGGAGCAGGATTTTGAATATGGTACTTTTGACCTTATTTTAAGCAACCCTCCCTATATCATGGAGTCTGAAAAGCCTACGATGCGCAAGAATGTTCTGGATTATGAGCCAGCAATGGCTTTGTTCGTTCCAGACAATGATTCTCTGAAATTTTATAAGGCAATCGCCAAATGGAGCACCCGTTTCTTGTCTCCAGAAGGCTTCGGCATGACAGAAATCAATTCCCTGCTGGGAAATGAGACCGAGCAGATAATGATTGACGAAGGCTTTTCCGAGACGGAAATCATCCGGGACTTTTATGATAAGAAACGCTTCATCACTTACAAGAAATAAGCATCTGATCTTTTCAGATGCCGTTTTTGACAAATATCCGTATTCCTTTTCTGAATACGGATATTTTTTTGTCCTTTTGTGGAAAAAAGGGAATTATGAAGAGATGTGTTATGTATGGACTCCTGCTTTTGTCTTGTTGCGCAATTTGCTGTACAAAGCAGCTGGGGAGTATGGAAGAGGTAAAGACTGCAGAAGTCTCGGAAGTGAATCTGAATCAGCTTGCTCAGATATTTTCGAATTTGCCGCTAGATGTGGAACAGGTCGTTGAAGTTCACGATGCCGTATCTTCCTCTTCTCGCAATGGTTATGATGAGGAATATCTGATGAAGGATTTGCTGGAAATGCCCGGGCGGGGAGTGGGAGCCAAGAAACTCCAGCAGTTGTCTGCCAAGGCTGGGGATGGTTCCTATTTGTCTTCGCCTCTGGTCAAATCAGAGAAGATTTATAAAAGGCCTTTAAAAGATCTGTTGGCTTCTTATCTGAATCGGACGGCTACGAAATGTGCTGCCTGTCCTTCTGTGCTGACACCTGCACAGTTTCTTGATTTGTTGTCCCGTTCTCAGACCCAAATCTATTGGCCTTATTCTGAACGATGGGATGGTAAGACTTTGCCAATCATTACATTTGATCCTTGCAATGGAGATGTCTCCAATATTGGATATCGGCTGGCAGGGGAAGGAGAAGAGCGGCAGGTGGAAGAAGTGATGGTTACGGAAGAACTGGCTTCTGAAGTTCCCGTCTGGGTCATAAATCTCAATGAGGACAGTGACTTCACTTCTATAGAAGTCCATCGGCATGCTGATCCAAATTGGGGAACGGGAGGAGGCTCTGTTACGGTTGAACCGGGTTGTTGTACGAGAGAAGTCTCTGACCCGCAGAATCCGGTTCTGAAGACCTTGCGAATCAAAGAATTTACGGCAATGCGAAATTATGACACATGGTTTGCCGGGGCATCAGAGTTTTTCTTGAAATGTGGGTCTGTAGAAGAGTTTACAGCCAGTACAGAGGAGGAACTCCAGTTATTCAATCCAATCATTACGGACTTCATGGTGGTAGTCAGGCGAAATGAAATAGGAATCCCTAAACCACTCAATACAGTGTTGATTTCAGATATGAGCCCCCAACTGGTCAATTCGGCTTTCATGATGATTGAGGACGATGGCGGAAAACGTATGAAATGGGATTGTGAGGCAGTCGTCAAGATTCGTTCCAAGTCTTATGGATTTGTTGTATCTATTCCGTACAACAGTAGAGATGATATTGTCTGGCGTGGTAGTTTGTCCACTAAATATTTTTGGAACAGGAGCAATGCTGCAGAGAATTTTGGAGATGTCCGTCTGACTTTTGAAATCATGGAAGAGGGAGTACAGCCTATTTCTCAGGAGTTTTGATGACCATCTCGCAGTTCTTGCAGTCGAAAAGGAGAGGGAAGCGTTGACCATTGTTTATAAGAAACAGAGGTCCGCTTTCTTTGGCTCCTTGATGGTGCGGGCAGATCCCCAATTCATACCGAATGCAATATTTGGTTCTCATCAGTTCTGCTTTGGCTTGGTGCGCGATTTCGAATGCCGGTTCAATTTCAGTAGCACCGAGTTTGGTCATCAAGGCACTTGCCAAATGGTTGGAGATATTCTGTTTGTAGGTGATGACTTTGTCGGGAAGAGCAATTTGTTCTTTTTTTCCAGTTAGAACAGTTGCTGGTCTCTTTAGACAATCTTTCTTGTCTAACAGATTTGCAAGTTCACGGCGGACAGAATTCAAGGCAGAAGAACTCAGGAATGGAAACGTCCTGCTTCCTGTTGGCAGGGAAGCATGAAAGGAATAGATGCCACTCTTTTTTGAGAGTTGTGTCTGGATGAGCTGACTCATTCGTTCTGTGTCTTTGGCGGCTTCTGCACTGGATATGGAAAAGCTGGCTGTCCTGCCATCCTCTGTTCTGGCTTGTGCGGTCAAAATATAATCATTGGTATGGGTTGAAGGAGCAGAGATGCTGACCTGCAATTCGACGTCCATTTCCCTCTGGCATGGTTGGGAAACAAGTGATTTTTCAAAATCGGTACTGAAGTTGCGGAAGAGTCGAATACCGGTCTTTAATTCTGAAATTCGTTTGCAACGAATCTGGTTGCCATGGCAGATATCGCCTCTAAAGCCAATGATTTCTTTGTCGGTGTAGAAAGAGAACCCATCTCCATTGCTCAATTTAAGTGAGTCTTGTTTGTTTCGGATGATTATCTCCATCTCTTCCTTTCCCAAATATCGGATGAATGAAACTTTTCCGATTTCTTCTCCCATGCCTTTCGGTGCGTCCATCGAGGCCCATTTGCCTCGTTGGCCATCAATGAAGAGAGAAGTATAGCTTCGGTTGAAAGTCTTGTCAAGATCAGGTTGGAAACCTTTTTTGACTTTCCCGAAAGAAGCTCTGACATATCGACCCGGATATTGGTCCACAAGCGTGTCTATCGCCATGGAATAGGCTCTGACAACATTCTTTACATAGGAAATGTTTTTGAGTCGCCCTTCAATCTTGAAGGAACAGATTCCGCTATCTGCAAGATCTTGAATGTTGCCAATCAATTTGTAGTCTTTTAGAGATAGGAGAGCTTTGTTCCTGACCAGTGTTTTGCCGGAGTTGTCCACTAGATTGTATCTGGAACGGCAGGCTTGCATACAGGCTCCTCTATTTGCGCTACGACCGCTGATATACTCAGAAATGTAGCATTGTCCGCTGTAACATACGCATAGGGCGCCGTGGACAAAAAATTCCAGTTCACATTGTACGGCCTCCCGAATGGCTTGAATCTGCTGGAGGGAGAGCTCCCTTTCCAGTACAATGCGTGAGAAACCGAGACTTTCGAGGAAACGGGCCTGTTCTGGAGTGCGGATGGCGCATTGGGTGGAAGCATGCAATTCTAGGTGGGACGGAATGTCGTTTTTTTCTGCAAGAGCAAGAAGGGCTGTGTCTTGGATGATGACAGCGTCTGCACCTGCCGCTGCAACCTCCTGAAGAAGCTGCCCGGCTTCTTCCAGTTCTTCGTCATAGAGGATGGTGTTGAGTGTCACGAAAATCCTTGATCCGTACTGGTGAGCATAGGTACAGAGCTTCTGGAGATCTTCAATGGAATTTCCTGCCGCTTGTCTGGCTCCGAAGGCCGGGCCGGCAATATATACAGCATCGGCACCACAGTCGATGGCTGCGATGCCGATTTCTGCATTTCTCGCAGGTGCAAGCAATTCTAGCTGAACATGCATCCCGACAAGATATTATTTGCTCAATGCATCAATCATCTGCTGTGCAAGAGCATAGCCTTTGTCTTTGGCGAGCTTGTAGTTCTCAAGAGCTTTTTCCTTGTTCTTCTGGCCTTGATAAAGAGCACCGAGTGTATAAGCGATGGCACCTGCATTCTTTGCGCTTGGCGCGCCCTGGAGATATTTCTCGAAGTAGGTGATGGCATCGGTGTTCTTGCTCAGTTTGCTGGCTGCCTGACCTGCAATCAACCAGGCCTGTGGGTTGTTCACGAGTTCAGCCGCGCTTTCAGCGTGTGAGATGGCCTTCTCGAATTTCTTTGCCTTGAGGGCAGCTACAGCGCTTTTCAGGAAAGAGACACCGAGCACTTTGTTGGCGTTTTCACCTTGTCCGTTTGCCTGTGCCAGACCAAGGAAATTCTTGGCGCCATCAAGGTCTCCGGTAGCGGCAAGACTCTGAATAAGACGGATGGAAGCTACTGAGTTGGTGGAATCAGCGGCAATTACTTTCTTGAAACCGTCAATGGCAGCTGCCATATCTTTCTTGTCATAAGCCTCGTTAGCGAGGAAGAGGTCTTTCTGGATTCCTACTTGAGGAATAAGAGATTTGCATTCATCCAGTACATCCTGTATTTTATAGTCGGCAGCGGCTTTCTGTGCTTCCTGGAATTTGATGAGAGCCTCATCAAAGTTCTGGTTGTTGAATGCCTCTTTTCCGATAGAGAGGATTACTCCAGGAATGGCATTTTTGCAGTTGGTTACCAGTTCAGAGGCTTCTGCTCCCAATTTCTCGCCAATGGAGAGGGCTTCCTTGAAATACTGCAGTGCGCTCACTTTGTCACCCATAGAGAGGGAAGTCGCACCATTGTTATAAGTTTCTGTGGCTTTGGCCATATCTTGAGCACAAGCGATTCCCAATGAAAGGAAAGCTGCAACAAATACAAGAATAACTTTTTTCATGATATTTTGATTTTTAGTTTGATTATCTACTATTTACTGCCAATGAAACAAAGATAGTTATTTTTCATATAAACATCTTCCATTTTAGTGCAAAAAACATTCGTATCTGATAAAATGAAAGGAAGATGCTATGATATTACAGGAAAAAATGTAGTACTTTTGTCTCATATGGATTTGAGTTAGATTTTGGAATTATGAATGAAAGAGAAAATAGGAGGGATTTGTTGTTTTTGATTTTGACGGGAATGGTGTTGTTGTTGAAACCTTTCTCTTCAATGGCACAGCAACTTCCTTCACTTCCGGTTTCCCCCCAGATAACTGTGGGCACATTGGACAATGGAATTCATTATTATCTGGTTAACAATGCAGTGGCGAAGGGAACGGTCAGTATGGCTTTGGTACAGCGTACTGGTAAGGATGATGAGACGGATTTGATTGAGGGCCAGAGTGTCGTTTATTCTCGCGGTGCTTTGTCTGAACTGCCCCGGTTTTCAGCGACTACGCCTTTTGAATTCATGAACAGGAAGGCCTTGTTCCCAAGCAACGATGGTTATGTCAGTGTGAAGGAAAATGCGACCATCTATCGTTTCGACGATGTGGTGTCTTCCAGCAATCAGGAGGCATTGGATTCTACTTTGCTGATGATGTTCGACATTATTTCTTGGACAACATCCCTTTCGGACAGGTATTCTACGCCTTCTCAAGCCATCATCATTTCTGGTGTTGTCGATCAGAACGCTTTGTTGAATAAAATGAATATGTTGGCTTTGCTCGTTCCTAGAAAGGGAGGACAGAAGGAGAATGAAGAGTATGTATGGAAAAATCGTGAAAAGAAGGCGTTCTACCTTATGTCTGCTGTGAAGAAAGGGCATGCGTCTGTCGAATTGCAGTATTCTTCTCCAAGAATTTCCTGGGATGACATGAATACGGTCCAGTCTTTGACTTCAGGTAAATTGGCCAATGAGATGAATATTCTCATACAGAATCGTTTGAGATATGAAATGAGCAAGGCCAAGGTTCCTTGCTCGGTAGTGAAAAGTACGTATGTAAGCAGCGCTCTTACCGGTGGCGGTGAAAAGATTGGGATTTTGATTTCAACGGAGGACGAATACATGGCGCAGGCCATGGAGATTCTCGGGATGGTTCTGGGCAATTTGGATGCGCATGGTACGGATGTGGATGAATATCACGACGTTCAGAATGAGTTCAAGATTGGTTTGAGGGAAGTGTATGATGACGTGGTCCGGTTGAATAGCAATTATGTGGACTGCTGTATCGCATCGTTCCTGTATAATGCGCCGTTGTCCTCTTCCCAATACAACTATGACTTCTTCTACAAGAGAGTGCTTGATCCGAAAGTGGAATTGTCTTTATTCAACAACTATATGAAGTCAATCCTCCATCCGGATCGTAACCTCCGGATCATCTGTGCAACGAATCTGGAGAATGAGAAAGGTTTGGCTCTGGAAAAGATATTTGAAGATGCTTGGAAGAAGGGAAGTGCCCAGAAGGCCTTCCGTGTTTCGTTCAACGAAAATGCGAATGATCTGAAGAAAACTTATTTCAAAGCCAAGATTAAGGCGGAATCGGCAGAACCGATGACAGGAGGCAAGATGTGGACTTTCTCCAATGGAATGAGAGTAATCTATAAGAATTCCGGCAGGGAAGGGCATTTCCACTATGAAATGCTTGTGAAGACTGGTTTTTCTCAGGCGGTGAACATGAAGAATGTCGAGAAACCTTATCTTTCCGATGTGATCGGAATGAATTATATTTCTGGTATGACAGGGGATGCGTTCCAGAAAATGCTTCATGCAAACGGCATCCAGATGGAGACAGAAGTTTCCATTTCGGATATGACTATCAAGGGAACAGCTCCAGATAATGAACTTCCACTTGTACTGAAATCGTTATTGGCAATTGGCTATGATCGTTCTCCTGACTATCGTTCTTTGGAGTATTACAATCGATGTTCCAATTTGGCACTGGATCAGTTTGAGGATACAGAAATTGGTCGGATGGCCGTTTTGGACAGTATGTTGTCTCCATCTATGAACTGTTCTTCATACAAACGTCCTTTGAAACTTTCTTCAGATTTTCTGGACAGGGCCAATCGTTTTTTTGACACAGTCTTTTCTAAAACCGGTGATGGTGTTTTGATTTTGGTTGGCAAGTTTGACGAGGAAACCTTGAAGAAGACTCTCTGCCGCTATATCGGAGGATTCAAGTCCAGCAATTCTTCTGCGGCCTATCGCGCCAGAAAACAAGAAGCTGGCATTTCTGGGCGTGTTATCCAGTTTGGGACGGGGAAAGCTCCGTCTCTGGATCTCATGTTCGAGACGCCGATCAATTATACAGCTGAGAATTATATGACCATCAAAGTGGCGGCCATGGCGATGAGAGATGCTATTTCCAAGGAAGCGGCCACTATGGGCTGGTCCGTTTCAGTGGTCGGCAATTTCATCATGTT
Source organism: Bacteroidales bacterium (assembly GCA_020026275.1). GTDB lineage: Bacteria > Bacteroidota > Bacteroidia > Bacteroidales > UBA932 > Cryptobacteroides. The sequence continues at coordinate 32,824 of JAHHQQ010000012.1, read as the reverse complement.
CCCTGAAGAGAAATTCAGATTTTCTGTCCAGATGAAACCGTCTGATTCAGCGGGTCTTCCTGCTTCTATGGTACAGGAAGAGAACGTGGAAAAAGTTCTGGTTCGGATCAATGGTGCAATTGATGAGATTGCTCAGAAGGGAATGGACTTGAATTTGTTCCCGATGTATCAGATTTTGTTGGGGAATATGCTGGATGAGGATATGACTGAGACTGGACATATCCAGGATTTTTTGATTATGCGCTATTCTTATGGAAAGGACCTCATGACAAAATACAAGGAAAAGATAAAGGCTGTCAGCGTTGACAAAGTGAATTCTTTCCTTTCGGATATGGCGGCAGGAGCGGTTGCCGAATATGGAGTGAAGGTGAAGGACAGTTCAAAAGTAGAAGTGCAGGAGGTGTATGTTCCAAAACCTTTCCTTCCGAAGTCTGCACCTTTCCGTCAGCCGTCCGACACTTTGGGAATAAACCAGTTATACAGATCTCTTTTTCAAAACTAGATGAAGCACAACAAAGACTCTTACTTGATTATAGGAAACTGTCTGGTGTCGAGAGACATCATTACAGAATATTTCTGCTGCGATTATGGAAAATGCAAAGGCTGCTGCTGTATCATTGGGGATAGTGGCGCCCCTCTGGCTGAATCGGAACTGGATCCGATAGAGGAGAACTATTCCCAGTTCTCTGACCTGATGAGCGAGGAGGGCCGTTCCCTGATTGAACAGACGGGCTTCTTTGACATTGATGTGGATGGGGATTTGGTGACACCTTGTTGTAGCCATGAAGAATGTGCCTATTCACGTATTGATCCTGACGGTTCTTGCTGGTGTGCGATGGAACGTAGCTTTTTCAATGGAAAGAGTGCCTTCCGCAAACCAGTGTCTTGCTGGCTCTATCCAATCCGTATTTCACGGATGAATAACGGAATGGATTGTCTTAAGCTTCATCGTTGGGAAATTTGCAAGGATGCCTTTGAAAAAGGAAAAAAAGAAAAGGTCCGCGTTTATCAGTTTCTACGCGAACCTTTGATTCATCTTTACGGGGAAGAATTTTATTCTTCCTTGTGTGAGATAGCCAAGGCCTTTATTCAGCAGTTTGAGAATCTGAAGTAGTTTCAAGGAGTTTGACGGCATCATCATAATCTTCCGCATTGACCCGAATGACGACTCCATCTTTTCCTCCGTTCACCCCAGGGAAGGGTGAATTGTCATTGAATGTCTCGGCGGGTATGCCATTGGCTCTAAGCATGCCGGCAGCAATTTCTGCCCGCATCTGGTCGTTGAATTTAGCGACAGTCTTGAATTCCTTTTCCATAAACGTACGGTTTTCAGATTGTGTATTATTGTTCGTCAACGGACGGGTCGTCATTTCTGGAAACTCTGTTTTCGAAACCGAGTGCCAATCTGACCACGTCTCTTCTTAATCCTTCGAATTCGAAGCCTGCAAATACTTTTTTGACGGTAATTTGATCCTCGAACACACTGTTCAGGCGTTTGAAAAAACTGGTACTGACAAATTTAAGCGTCTCGTCATTTTCCTCTACCAGCTGGTATTTTCTGCTTTTCATGAATTCTATCAAGCAAGGCTGGAGTTCATGGTAGGAACCTCCGGCATGAGCTTCCTTCTTCATGTATCCAAACATCGGATAGAAAGCAGATACGCAACCGAACATCAATGCAATTTGCCATACGGAGTCATAGCCGTTGCGGAACATGACTTCCGGATTGCCGTCTACGACATTGAATGCGGTCAAGATAGCAAGGATGATTACCAACAGTACTGAAATGAAGATAAAGTATTTGATAGCTCTGATGATGTATTTTATAATTTTCATTCTTTAATGTAAAATGTCAAATGGTGGTATTGCAAACATAATAAAAAATTAAATAGAATCATTAAATTTACATTTCTTTAAAAACAATAAAAAACAAGAGCATGAAAAAATCATTCTGTCAGCTGTTTCGTCCAGTGTTTCTGTTGTCTGTTCTGGTCTTCGGTCTCATATCTTGTACCCAAAGAACAGATGCAGGCTGGAATCTTATGGAAAAGGTAAAAGATAACAATCCTCGCATTGCCGGATTTTCAGAAGTTGTTACAGCCCGTCCTTATGAAGGTCTGACTATTGTTGAATCCAATCTTTTGATGCAGGACAGTACTGAAAATCATTTGTTCATTGTGGAAGTGGATATGGAATCTGGACTATCTCTTCGTCCATCCTCTCCTCAGGATATGCCATACAGCAAGAAGATAGGGTTACAGGATATGCTCGGGCAGGCTCAGGCTGCCGAGGACAACGGCCATAAGGTACTGCTGGCAATCAATGCCGATGTATTTGGTTTCTATGAGGGGCTGGATTTCCTTTCTCCTCGTGGAGTGATGTATGTGGATGGGGAGGACATCAGCACCAGCCGAGGGGATGACAATGTATTCTATGTAAAAAAAGATGGTTCGGTTCATTTGGACATTTATTCTGATTTTCAGCAAGTGGAAGGAGAAGTTCAGCAGGCAATCGGTGTTTGGCAGAGGCTTGTCTGGGATGGAGAGGTTTATTCCTCCGAAGATTATTCAGAAAAGAATTTGCGGGAGGTCAATCCCCGTACTTTCATCGGCTTGTCTGAAGATAATCAAAAAGTTTATTTCTTTGTTGTAGATGGTCGCCAGCCAGGTTATTCGAGAGGTTTTCTAATGGAAGACATGGTTCGCGCCTGTATGGCAGCCGGTTGTGATAGAGCTTGTAATTTGGATGGTGGGGGCTCCACTACGCTGGTTCTTCGTGATGAGCAGGAAGGACAGGTCGGTTTCAAACTTCTGAATGTCCCATCCGATCTGGTGGCAGGAAACAACACTCCCCGGAAAGTGGCGAATGGCCTTTTGGTAGTCGAAAAATAAGAAATTGCATAATATTTGTTAATTTTGTACAATTACATGAATTGAAAAAAATAAAGTTATGGAAGAAATCGATCCTATTCTTGAACGTCGTGCACGAGAAGAGAAACAATCCAAAGAGAAAAGCCTGCAGGCCATCATCTTTGTATTGATTGCTGTTGTAGTTGTTGCTTTGGGGGTGTTGGCTTATATCTGGATACAGAAAAATGCGCTGGTATCGGACTTGGAGACAGACAAGCAGGTCCTGACAGAGCAGATGATCAGCCTGCAGAAAGATTATGACAGTCTTTCTTCAGATTATGAAACCATCAATTCCCAGTTGGACACTTCTCGTGCGGAGGTGGCTGAACTGATTGACCGTATCAAGAAGACAGATGCGACCAACAGAAGGAAGATGAGACAGTATGAAAAGGAACTGGGTACTTTGAGAAGTATCATGAGGAACTATATTGTCCAGATTGATTCCTTGAACACCTTGAACCACAAGCTGACAGCGGATGCCGCTGCCGCAAGACGAGAGGCCGCAGCCAGCAAGAAAGCGCAGAAAGCGCTGTCCGAGCAGGTTGAGAATTTGTCCGGCCAGGTGGCTGCCGGTTCTGTCATCAAGGCCAGAGGCCTCAGAATGGTGGCATACAACAAGTCTGACAAGGAGACCGACCGAAGCAGCCGCGTAGTCAGATTCCTGACTTACCTCAGTCTGGTGGAAAATGATCTCGCACCGAGGGGGCCTGTTAGAGTTTATATCAGAGTCAAAGATCCGGATGGCGTCATCCTGACCAACAACGAGCAGGTGTCCTTCACCTTGAATGGCGAGACCATGATCGCATCCGCTTCCAGAGAGGTGGACTACCAGGGAAAAGAGGTGGAGATGAGTATCTATCTCAACGACATCCCAAGTTTCACAAAGGGTATCTATACGGTTGAAGCTTATACGGAACAGGCAAGATTGGGTGTGGCTGAGCTGATGCTCCGTTAAATTCCCGGACTTGCAAGATGATTTATCTCCACGTTCCATTCTGCCGCAGTTTCTGTATCTATTGCGGATTCTATTCCGAACTGGCTGGCAAGTCCCAGTCCGGCAGTCCGGTTCCGTTCGGTGGACGTAAAGTCCGGTGTCCCGGACGGGAACAGGAACGGATGGAGGCCTATGCCGAGGAGGTGATTGCTGAAATCGGCAGACGGAAAGAAGAAATAAGGTTATCTGCAGATTCTTCCATTGTGGGGGATTCTGCAGATACTTTGTATATAGGGGGTGGAACTCCGTCTGTTCTGTCAGAAGAACACTTTTTCCGTATTTTGGATGCGATTGACGAAGTGTTTCCGGCAGGGCATCGTTTCCGTGAGTTTACTTTGGAAGTCAATCCAGAAGACATTGTAGAGAGGAAGGAACCTTATGTGAGGGCATTGCTTGCAAGAGGGGTGAACCGGGTCAGCATGGGTGTCCAGTCGTTTGATGACGGTCTCCTCCGGTGGATGAATCGAAGACACAATGCAGAGAAGGCACAGGAAGCTTATCATATTTTACGGAAAGCGGGAGTACCCAATATCAGCATTGATCTCATCTTCGGCATTCCGGGGATTGATTCCCGGACCTGGCACGACACGTTGGAGCAGGCGATTTCGTTGTATCCGGAGCACATCTCTTCGTATCAGCTGTCAATCGATGACAACAGCGTGCTGGGCCGTTTGTCGGAAGAGGGCCGTTTTCAGGAGGCGCCGGACGAGGAATGCCGGAGCCAGTACGATTACCTGTGCCACCGTCTGGCTGACGCAGGCTACCACCATTATGAGATTTCCAATTTCTCCCTTCCTGGAAAAGAAGCGATTCACAATTCAGCTTATTGGAGAAGAGTCCCTTATGTCGGACTGGGACCAGGAGCGCATAGTCTGGTCAATGGTCGGCTTAGGACGGCCAACACGGAAGAAGTGCCCTGGAAGGTGGTGACGGACTGTCTGACCGAGGAAGATGTCAAGGTCGAGACCATTATGTTGGGTCTGAGGACCGATATTGGTGTAAAAAAATCTTATCTTTATGCACATGCAGATAAACATGTGGTAGAGTCATATTTGAAATCTGGGTGTCTGGTTTCCGTTGGAGACCATGTAAGGATTCCTGAAAGTGAGTTTTTTGTATCAGATGACATTATCTGTGGTTTGATTTAATTGAAAAAATTATGGCCAATGATTATTTAGCTCGCTTGGATGCCATTCGGAATTTGATGGCAGAAAAGGCATGGGATGTCTTGATTGTTTCCGGTTCAGATTCTCATGTCAGTGAATATGTCAGTGATCGTTGGCGCGGAGTGCGCTGGCTCAGTGGCTTTATGGGAGAAGGAGATCTCGTGATCACTCAGGATCACGCCGGGGTGTGGACAGATAGCCGTTATTTCATTTCTGGAAGAGAAGAACTGTCAGGGACGGGATACGAACTCCATGAAATCCGTATCCCCGGGGCTGTGGATGTTCCTGAGTGGCTGGCCGCCCATTTTATGGAAGAAGTTGATGGGGATGTAGTCATTTGTGTGGATGGGGTGACCCAGCCGGCACGTTCTGTTCTGGATATTAAGAAGACCTTCTCTGCCTTCGGCTATGAAGTAGACAATGACAATATGGGCTTGCGGATTGTGAGTGTGCCGGATGTTCTTGAATTGATATGGGAAAATCGTCCTGCCATTCCGATGTCTCCGATTATTTCTTTGGGTGAGGACCTGGTTGGGGAGTCCAGGAGCAGTAAGATTGCCTGGTTGAGAAATTTTCTGGAAGAGGAAGGGTATGGAGCTATTTTGGTTTCCGCTTTGGATGAGATTGCCTGGTTGCTTAATGTAAGAGGGTCTGATATTGATTGCAATCCGGTTGTGATTTCTTATCTGCTGGTGACAAAATCAGAAGTGCGGTGGTTTGTCAGGAAGACTGCGTTCTCTCGTCTGGACGAAGAGACAATGGAGAGTTTCGGGGAATTGAAAGAAGATGGTGTGGAAATATGTCCATATGGTGATGTGGAAATCGGAATATCTGAAATTATGCAGGAATTGGGCGAGGCTCTTTATGTGGATGTAGACCACCTAAACTACAATCTTTTCAATATTATAACAGGTGTTGGACAAGAGGGTTCTGTTGTGATGGGGGCTTCACCCGTTGCAGTGCGGAAGGCCATTAAAAATGAGGTGGAAATTGAAGGGATGCGCGAGGCTCATTTTGAGGATGGTCTGGTGATGGAGAGATTTCTATATTGGCTGGAATCCCAGGTAGAATATTCTGAGGGGATAGATGAATGGGATGCCGCTTGTCATCTAAATGAACTTCGCTCTGAAGTGGAGGGTTTTAAAGGGCTCAGTTTTGAGACCATTTCAGCCTATGGCCCAAATGCGGCCTTGCCGCACTATGTAACCCCTCATCGTGGTGCGGCCTTGCTAGGGGATGACGGGCTATATCTTTGCGATTCCGGCGGTCAATATATGTATGGCACAACTGATCTCACCAGAACGGTCCCATTGGGTCGATGTGATTCTCTTGAGAGGGAAGACTATACGTTGGTACTAAAGGGACATATTGACTTGGCCATGGCCATTTTCCCGAAAGGGACGGCTGGTTGTCATTTGGATGTGCTGGCACGTAATCCGCTGTGGCGGAATAAACGTAATTTTGGGCATGGGTCAGGACATGGTGTTGGCTTCTTTCTCAATGTCCATGAGGGGCCACAAGGAATCCGTCAAGATTACAATGAACAGCCGATTCTTCCAGGGATGGTTGTTTCTGACGAGCCGGGAATGTATCGTGAGGGAAGTCATGGCATCCGTCATGAAAACCTGCTGCTTTGTCGGGACGCTGGTGAGAATGAGTATGGTTCTTGGTTGAAGTTCGAGGTCTTGACGCTCTGTCACATGGATACCTCTATTGTGGATATCCAGTTGTTGACTGATGAAGAGTTGGATTGGCTCAATGAGTATAACGAAAGGGTCTATGACCAACTGGGTCCTTATCTTCCTCGTGAAGTCGCCCATTGGCTGTATAGAAAGACTCGTCCCCTTGAAAGAGAAAAATTTTGATTCCTGATGGAAAATGAAAAAGACCTCCAGAGAAAAATTTTTCTCTGGAGGTCTTTTTATGATTTCTTCAAATGTTTTCCTTTAGTTCAAACATATAAGGCAGCCATTGGCTTGAAGGAAGGCATTGATAGCTACAACTATGAATCCAAGACAGATAATTGTAGAAACAACGATACCAATCACCTTGAGTCTCTTCATCCATACCTGATTGTCCCAGCCTACAGTTTGGAACATAGACCAGAAACCATGGTTGAGGTGGAACCAGAGAGCAACAAACCAGATGATGTAGATAAGCAGTACCCACCATTGGCCGAATGTTGTTGTGAGAAGAGTGTAAGGGTTGGCTGCTTCTTTGCCCATGAATTCCTGAAGCTGCATATCGGCCCAGAAATGAGTGAGGTGGAAGAAGATGACGCCCAGAACAATGATTCCCAAAACGAACATGTTCTTGGATGACCATGAATCAGCTGCGGCTTTGCTGGAAACTTCATAGCGTTTGTATCCGCCACGGGCTTTGATGTTGTACCAGGTGAGATAGCAGCCGTAGATGATGTGAATAATGAAACCAAGTGCAAGTACCGGCACCATGATAGTGATGATTGGAGTGGACATGAAGTCACAACCGAGTTGGAAGAGTCCGTCACCAGCCGAGAACAAGGTGCTGTCAGCTGCAGAAACTCCAAATTTTCCTGTAAATGTGTCAATTACAGAGAACAAGTTGATGGTCATGTGAAGCAATAGGAAGATGATTAGAAAAGCTCCACTGATTGCCTGAATGAATTTTCGTCCAATCGAATAGTGAAATGCGTTAGCCATTAATATAAAGGTTTAAATCCGTATTTAGATAATTGTGACAAATATAACTTGTTTATTGTAAGTTTCATAATATTTCGTAATTTTGTTTGTATATAACCTAAATCATCAGAAACAATGTATAAGAGAGTATTGTTGAAACTCAGCGGCGAAAGCTTAGGTGGAAGTTCAGCAAAGGGATTGGATACAGCCACTTTGGCTGCTTATGCCAGTGAAATTGCAGCTGCTGCGAAAAGTGGACTCCAGATAGCTGTGGTAAATGGAGGTGGAAATATTTTCAGAGGACTCCAGGGCGTCGGCAAAGGTTTTGACCGCGTTGATGGAGATAAGATGGGAATGCTTGCCACTGTCATCAATTCTTTGGCACTTTCTATGTTCATCAAGGAACAAGGCGTTGAGGCAGAAGTGTTTACGGCAACTCCAATGGAACCTATCGCAAATTATTACATGAGGGACAAGGCGGTAGCTGTCTTGGAAAGAGGCGGTGTCGTCCTTGTTTCAGGAGGTACAGGCAATCCTTTCTTCACTACTGATTCCGGAGCAGCTTTGCGGGCATTGGAAATAAAGGCAGATGTACTGCTGAAAGGAACCCGTGTAGATGGTGTCTATACTGCTGATCCAGAGAAGGATCCAACAGCGGCCAAGTACGAGGAATTGTCATTTGACACAGCCATTTCCAATAATTTGAAGGTGATGGATCAGACTGCATTTGCTCTGTGTCGTGAAGGAAACATGCCTATTATCGTTTTTGACATGAATCAGAAAGGCAATCTGACCAAACTCGTCAAAGGGGAGAAGTTGGGTACGTTGGTACATGTGTAACAGGGCAGGGAACCTGCGTTTGGCGGGAATTCTTTGAAATCAGATCATTTAATAATAAATACAAAATATTGATAATATGTTACCAGATAACGCAAAAGAGATCATCAAGCATGTTGAAGAGAAGATGCAGGGTGCTGTGATGTTCCTCGAAGAAGATTTGAAGAACTACAGAGTAGGTAAGGCCAATCCTTCTATCTTGAATGGAGTGATGGTAGATTATTATGGAGCACCCACTCCACTTCCACAGGTGGCTTCTGTCAGTACACCTGATGCGGTGACCATCCTGATCCAGCCATGGGAGAAGAGCATGATTGCCAAGATTGAGAAAGCGATTCTTGATGCCAACCTTGGATTTACACCATCTAATAATGGAGAATCTGTTCGTTGCAACATTCCACCTCTGACTGAGGACAGGAGAAAAGAACTGATCAAAAAAGCTCATGCAGCTGGTGAGAACACCAAAATCGTAGTTAGAAATTCTAGAAGAGACGGTGTGGATCAGTTGAAGAAGGCTCAGAAGAATGATGCTTTGAATGAGGATGCTCAGAAAGAGGGCGAAGATGAGATTCAGAAGCTTACTGACAAATTTGTCAAGAAAGTGGACGAACTGATTGTCGCAAAAGAAAAAGACATAATGACTGTCTAGTCTTTTCTTTTCAAAACCAGTAAGATAATGGTATCATGGCCCCGTTGTCCTTTGGATTCCGGGGCTTTTCACTAAATTTATGGAGAGAAAATTAGATATCATTCCTGTCGGGCAATGGAATGTTTTTCCAGAAGGGACGAGACCATTAGTGATTGCCGGACCTTGTAGCGCCGAGTCGGAACGACAGGTGATGGAGACTGCTTCCGCATTGAAAGCAGAAGGCATCCAAGTATTCAGAGCTGGTATCTGGAAACCTCGTACTCATCCTGGTTGTTTCGAAGGCGTTGGGGAAAAAGGTTTGCCTTGGCTGGCCAGGGTCCAACGCGAATTGGGCATGAAGGTCTGTACCGAGGTGGCCTGTAAGGAACACATTGATGCCTGTTCCCGTTATGGGATTGACCTTTTTTGGATAGGGGCCCGGACCTCAGCCAATCCTTTCCTCATGCAGGAGATAGCAGATGCTATGCAGGGGAAGGACATTCCGGTTCTGGTCAAAAATCCGGTCAGCCAGGAAATAGAGTTGTGGAAGGGCGCTCTGGAAAGGCTTAACCGTGCCGGAGTCCGGAAATTAGGTGTCATCCATCGTGGTTTCTCAAGTTTTGAAAAACAGATTTACCGGAATTCTCCGGGCTGGAACATTGCAATTGAACTGAGGGCACAGTATCCTGAAATGCCATTCTTCGCTGATCCGAGCCATATGGGAGGAGAGCGGAAGTATGTTGCGGAACTTTCCCAGAAATCAATGGATTTGGGTTTGGATGGGTTGATGATCGAAAGTCATATTTGTCCAGACAGTGCCTTGAGTGATGCTTTTCAGCAGCTTTGCCCGGCAGCTCTGTCTGATTTGCTGTCTCATCTGGAAATCAGGGAGATGGACAGTGATTGTCTGGACTACAGGGAACATATCAGTGAACTGAGAGCCCAGATCGATATGATTGATGATAATATATTGGAGGAACTGCGTTCTCGCAAGAAAATCAGCCGGCAAATCGGTCAATACAAGAAAGAGCACAATATTGCCATTTTACAGGCTTCCCGTTGGGATGCCTTGTTGGAGGATGTGGTGCGGAAAAGTGCTCATTATGGACTGAGTGAAAAATGTGTGACGGCTATCTTCAATGCGATCCATGAAGAATCTGTTCAAGTCCAGAATGAAGTCATTTCAAATCACGGGTTTGGAAATCTTCCAGAGCCTGAATCAGAGTAGCAGTGAATACCGTTTTTTCCTCTTCTGTCAGGAAGACCACTTCAATCGGTACTTCGAACAGCTTTTCCCGTAGGATTTGAGGCACTTCTTTCACATCAGCAATCCGCTGGCTGTCCTTTTCGGTGGTGGCTACAATAGCAGTTGGATGGCTGGAAGCGGCACGGGAGATTTTCTGGATGTCCCCCTTGCTGTATTTGTGATGGTCAGAAAAAGTGAAATGCTTGATGATGGAATAGTCATCACTCAGGTATTTCTGTAAAGGAGTGTCCTTGGCGATGCCGGAGAACAGGATCAGTTTCTTGGAATAGATGTATCGGTTGTCGCCTTCTTCGTAGATCCTCTCGAGAGGACAATAGCTGATGGAGGTGAACAGCACGGTGACTTTCTTTCCTTTTCTATTGGTACCGCAGCAGTGGACAGGGTCGAAATCGGTGATGCCCAGAGAATGGATCCGCTGCTCCCTTTCCGTTTCGTCCAAATATCTTGGACACTTGCTGACAATCAGCATGTCAGCCTGGTCCAGCCGTTCAGGAAGGTCTCTCAGATGCCCGAAAGGAATGAGGTTGTCTTTGTCGACCGGACGGTTGTAGTCTATCAGGACAATATTGAACCAACATTGCAGGGAACGGTGCTGGAAAGCATCGTCCAGAATGATAAGGTCTGCTTTCTGCATGTCCTTGTCCTGACATTTCCTGGCTTTTTTGTTTGTGGCCAAAATTTCAGGATGGCAGAGAAACTGGCAGCCTTCTACACGATTCCGATCCACGGCGACTGTCACTTCTGGAAATTTTTTTTTGATTTGGAGTGGTTCGTCTCCGCTGAAACTGGCCGGACTGTCTGTCTTGACTTGCTGGAATCCCCTGCTCTTTCTTTTGTAGCCTCTTGACAAGATGGCCAGATGGCGGTCTTTCCATTCCGGAAGACCGAGCAAGGTTCGGAGTATCATCTCCGTGTGCGGGGTCTTGCCAGTACCTCCTGCAGTGATGTTTCCCAGACAGATGGTAGGGACTTCACAATGATGCACCTTTCTGGCTCCGGTGTCATAAAGGTGATGTCTCACCTTCAAGGTGAGATAATATGGAAATAATAGGATTTTCGATAACATATCCTGCAAAGATAGATAAAAATCAGAGACCGTATACACTGTTGCTTTCTTCGAGAGGGGTGTTCCCCCATTTTTCGAGAATATGGTCGAGCAGTTTGTATAGTATGGCAGGTTTTTTTTCTGTCACGAGGCGGATACGAGTTTCCTTGAAATCTGGCAGCCCCTTGAAATAGCAGGAAAGATGCCGTCTCATTTCTAACACTCCGGTTATTTCTCCTTTTCGTTCCAAAGAGAGAGTCAAATGCCTTTTGGCTAAATTGACCCGATCTTCCACGCTGAAGGATTTCATTTTTTCACCTGTCTGGAGGTAGTGTTTGATTTCCTTGAAAATCCATGGATGTCCGAAGGAGGCTCTTCCAATCATAATTCCGTCCACTCCGTAAGTGTCGAAAGCGTATTTGGCTTTTTCAGGAGAATTGATGTCTCCGTTGCCGATAATAGGTATATGCATCCTCGGGTTTTCTTTGATCTTGCCGATGAGGGTCCAGTCGGCTTCTCCCTTATACATCTGGCAACGGGTTCTTCCATGGATAGTCAAAGCTTGGATACCTGTGTCCTGAAGTCTTTCAGCGAGTTCCACGATAATCTTGGAATTGTCATCCCAGCCAAGACGTGTCTTGACTGTGACAGGTTTTTTTACAGCATCTGCAATCATCTTGGTGATCATGACCATTTTGTCTGGTTCCTTCATCATTCCGGACCCGGCTCCCCGTCCGGCAATCTTGCTGACTGGACAGCCGAAGTTGATGTCAATGAGGTCGCAGCCATGGCCGCCTGCAATTTCTGCAGCATGGTCCGCCATCTTTGCTGCTTCTACCATAGCTTCTGGATCATTGCCATAGATCTGGATTCCGATAGGAGATTCTCCTTCCCAAGTCTTCATCTTCGCAATGGCCTTTCCAGCATCGCGAATCAGCCCGTCTGAGGGGATGAATTCTGTGTAGAGCATATCGGCACCGCAGTCTTTGCAGATGATTCGGAAAGAGGAATCTGTCACGTCTTCCATAGGAGCCAACATGAGCGGTTTGTCTCCCAGATCTATGTTTCCAATTTTCATATCGTATTTTTTAGAAATGGTTCGAGTTTCCCGGAATTCGGACAGAAAGTACCTTTTGCATCTTTGTTCTTCCTGTCAGAAGATTAGGGAAGAGGTTGCAAAAATACAAAAAAAGAGCGCACTAAAAAAGATAGGTTTTCAAGAAATTTTGATAAGAAAGAAATTATCCGTACATTTGCACCCCCTATAATGTGTAGGGATCGCAATATTTTATTATTAACTATTTAAAAATCAAGACAGTGGACACACAAAGTTACAAAACAGTATCCCTCAATAAGGCAACTGTAAACAAAGAGTGGGTCGTCATTGATGCTACTGATCTGGCACTTGGCCGTCTTGCTTCTCGTCTTGCTCTTGTCCTTCGTGGCAAGAACAAGCCAGGATTTACTCCTCATGTTGATTGTGGTGACAACGTTATCGTCGTCAATGCAGAGAAGGTTATCCTCAAAGGCAACAAGATGACTAACCGTGTTTACAAACGTCACACCGGCTATCCTGGTGGACAGCGTTTCACAACACCTGCAGAGATCCTCGCAAAGAGACCTACTGAATTGATTAGGAGATCCGTAAAAGGTATGCTTCCTAAGACTCGTCTTGGTGACAAGATTCTCAACAACCTCTATATCTATGCAGGTCCAGAGCATCCTCATCAGGCACAGAATCCAAAACCAATTAAGTTGAACGAAATCTAAACAGAGCAAATGGAAAAAACAGTTAACGCCCTTGGAAGACGTAAATCAGCCGTAGCTCGTGTTTATGTTGCAGCCGGCACAGGTAAAATCACTATCAATGGTCGTGAGCTCAACGATTATTTCAAAGAGGATTCTCTTCGTTATATCGTGAATCAGCCATTTGAAGTAACTGGCACCATCGGTCAATTTGACGTAAAGGCAAATCTTGACGGTGGTGGAATCAAAGGTCAGGCAGAGGCTTTGAGACTTGCTATCTCCCGCGCACTCAGTGATGCTGATAGAGAGGCTTATCGTTCTGCACTCAAGACTGCTGGATTCCTTACTCGCGATGCACGTGAGGTCGAAAGAAAGAAACCTGGTCAGCCTGGCGCACGTAGACGCTTCCAGTTCAGCAAACGTTAGTATTGCTGCTTTTACGCTGATTTATTCGTACAGTCCGGTTTGCAAATCATAGATGGATCCTGTTATAGGTGAGAATCTATATCGGCTGCCTCTTGATTGCCGTGACTGCGGAAAATTTCGGAGACTGGTCCTTTGGACCGCTACTTCGGATTGATGAAAAGAGCCCAATAGCTAAAGGCAAGGCTGGAGGGATAGTAAAAACTAGAAAATTACATTAATAAAATGCCAAGAACAAATTTCCAGGAATTACTCGATGCAGGTGCACATTTTGGTCACCTTGCAAGAAAGTGGAATCCTAAGATGGCTCCTTATATCTTCATTGAAAGGAACGGAATCCACATCATCGACTTGCATAAGAGTATTGTAAAGATTGAAGAGGCTGCAGAAGTGATGAAAGAATTTGCACGTTCAGGTCGCAAAATTCTTTTTGTAGCCACTAAAAAGCAGGCTAAAGATGTCGTTGCAGAGAAAGCTGCTTCTGTCAATATGCCATACGTTACTGAAAGATGGCCAGGTGGTATGCTTACCAACTTCCCGACCATCCGTAAAGCTGTGAAGAAGATGAATACCATCGACAAGATGAAAGAAGATGGTACCTTCGACAAGCTTGCAAAGCGCGAAAGACTTCAGGTTGATCGCCAGAGAGCCAAATTGGAGAAGAACCTCGGCTCTATCAGAGATATGAGCCGTCTCCCTTCAGCACTTTTCGTAGTAGACGTACAGAAAGAGGCTAATGCCGTAAAAGAGGCAAATCGTCTCAACATTCCGGTTATCGCTATGGTTGATACTTGTTGCGATCCTACTCCGATTGATTACGTGATTCCGGCAAATGATGACGCTACAAAGTCTATCGAATATATCATCGGTGCTCTTTGTTCTGCCATCCAGGAAGGTCTAGACGAAAGAAAGCTCGAGAAGGAGAAGGAAGCTGTCGCTGAAGCTGATGCCCAGCCAGCAGCAAAGAAGCTCCGCTCTCGCAAGAATGCTAAGGCTTCAGATGTTGAAGAGACATCTGTAGAAGAGGCTAAAGTCGAGGAAGCTGAAGCACAGGCAGAATAATTTTGGTCTGCAATTCAAGCTCTGTATTAATTAATATAAAAGGAGAAAACAATGGCAATTACAGCTAAGGACGTAATGAAATTGCGTCAGATGACAAGTGCTGGTATGATGGACTGCAAGAAAGCATTGCAGGAAGCAGATGGCGATTTCGAGAAAGCTGTCGACATTATCCGCGAAAAAGGCAAAATGGTCGCTGCCAAGAGAGCTGACCGTGAAACTACTGAAGGTGCTGTACTCGTACGTACCAACGGTGACAAAGCTATCATGGTTTGTCTTGGTTGTGAAACCGACTTCGTTTCCGCAACCGCCGATTTCAAAGCACTTGCAGATGAAATCGCTGACGCGGCTATTGCTAACTTCCCAGCAAATCAAGAAGACCTCAAGGCTGCAAAATGTTCCAATGGTCACACTGTAGAAGAGGAGATTTCTGCTCAGACAGGTAAGACCGGTGAGAAACATGTGCTTGCCTACTATGCAACTCTTGAAGCTCCTTTCATTGCACAGTATGTTCACCATAACAGCAAGTTGGGTGCGATTGTCGCCTTCAATAAGGAAGTGCCGGCAGAGGTTGCCAAGAATGTTGCCCAGCAGGTTGCTGCAATGAATCCTGTTTCTGTAGGTACAAAAGATTGTCCTCAGGAAGTCGTTGACAAGGAGCTCGCTATCTACAAACAGCAGATGGCTGAAGATCCAAAAATGGCAGGTAAACCAGAAGCTATGTTGGAAAACATCGCCCAAGGCAAACTTCACAAGTTCTTCAAAGAGCAGACTCTTGAGGAGCAGGACTTCGTCTGGGATAACAAGGTATCTGTAAAACAGTACATTCAGTCAGCAGACAAAGAGGCTCATGTAATCGCATTCAAGAGATTCTCTCTTAGCGACTAATATAAGCTTCATCCAATATAGAAACCGGAATCATTTTATGATTCCGGTTTTTTTGTTGTGTCTGTCCTGTCAGGAGTTGAGATTTTTATTTCGGTATAGAGGCGCCGTTCTTTTTTTTGAATGGCATATATTTTGCCTATATTTCAAGCAATAGTTTTTTCATAGGTTAAGTTTTAGGTTAGAAAAGAGGTGTTCTTTGTTGTGAAACAAGGAACACCTCACTTTTATGGAAATTTTCTGCTTATTTGTAATCGTTCAGAAATTCATCTGCCTGATCCATCAAGGGACTGTAGAACGATTTCATTTCTTTCCAGGAATAAAATCCAGGACAATATTCATTGATCGGGAGGCTGGTTTCCCGCCCGTTCAGCAGTATTTTGACTAGTACTTCTTTATTTTTTTTGTGGAGATAGAAGATGAACTGGATATTGCTGGCCATCGGGACATCAAAGCAACGCCAGTAGTTTTTGACTTCTTCTGGGGAGAAAACCTCAGCTCCAAAGGAGTTGATTCCCATAAAAGAAAGCAAAGGAAGGATTGCGACATCATGAGTGAATCGTAAACGAAGTTGTATTTCTTCATTTTCCAGGTCCTGTTCTGCCTGTTCAAAAATATTTCTTAGGACGGGGCCAAAATTCCTGCAGTTCTTCTTGTCAGAAAGAGGGGAGAGGCCCATGGTTGTATAGCCATTGAAATTCCACACTTCCCAGAAATTGATGAGTTCCTCTTCGGTAATCAGGTCTTCAAATCTGTCTTCCGGTTCAAAATCCAGAGAGGGCAAATCCACGACGAAGGTTCTGACATCCAACATAAATTTGTATAGGCCGTATTCTTTATCCAGAAATTTGGTGTCGGTAAAGAATTTCGCACCGAAAGCGTTCAAGTCCAGTTTCTCCTCTTGGAATTGTCTTGCCACCATTTTGGCTTCTTCTGATTTGCCTTTGGAGCGGATAACCCACGGATTATGCGAACTGTTCGGGTGCAGGACTGGATAATATACAAGACCTTCATCCATGGTGAAGGTAAAATCCTTGTCCAACTCGTCCAATTCATTGATAAAGGCCGCCATGCTCATGATTACTCTTTGTGAATGGGTGGATATGGCCTCGGCATGTGTTTCTCCTTTGAATACTTCTGGGAAATCTTCATACATTTTTTGTGCGATCAGACGATGTTGGGTTTGTCCTTTGAAGGTAAGTTCTCCTCCTCTGTGGGCGACTTTCGGATAGATTTTCTCATATCGGATCAGAAGGTCCTTGCCTTTTCCAGTCAAGATGCCCTTTTTCGCGCCTTTTCTGAGGATGTCAAGCAGGTCCTCATAGATTTCATCTCCCAGAGCATATCTTGAACCATGGCGGCCGAAATGGCTGATATAGACAGGTCTGTATCCTTTTGGGGCGGCAGTCAGTTCCGGCAAGTTGAAGTCATACATATCGTATTCCCCACCTGCTTTGGTAAGATCAGCTCTCAATTCGGCGTCTGTATCATAACGATGCCATTGGTCTGGAATTATTTTTTCTTCTGATTGAGCCTGAGCAGGGAAACCTGTCCAACTTTGGAGGAACAAGAGGACAATTCCTGTAAATAATCTATTTGTTTTCATCTGGAAATATTAATTTCAAGTCTTTTTCAATGCCTGTTTTCGCTTTGTCTTCAGGAATGAATTTCCAAGAGCCGACCAGTCGGGAATCGCTGATTTCTTTCAATCCAATTTCTCCGTTTTCCTGAATCCAGAAATAAAGAAGGTCACGATAAAGCGGGCCGCGGAACACAATCCTTTTTTCCACTTCCTGCTTGTCCAAACCTGCTGCCTTGAGCAGTCCGCCGGCACCTGCTGAACGGTAGGAGGTGATGGCCGTATTGTATTCTTTTTCCAGTGAGAAGGTTGAGCCGTCTGCCATGGAAAGGATGTTGACACGATTTCCGGCTTTTCGGGTGATATCTACGGTATAGATGAGCCCTCCAGCGAAATCAAAATGAGCAGGGGAAACTTTGAAAGTGTATTTCGTCTTCTTGGTCCAGAAGTCCTTGTTGGTCTTGAGCCGGAGAACAGGATTTCTTTTGAAGAGGGATGCTTTTTCATCTTCCAGCTGGTTGTCATAGCTCTTTTCCAGATAATCCTTGATTTCTTGACCGGTCATCTTCAATACGATCAATTGATTGTCAAACTTATACAGATTTGAAAGACTATTATAGCTGATTTCTTGTGGCGGTAGGATTCCATCAATGATAAGCGGGGCTTGCAAGGAAATTTCCACCTGCTCTTGACTGAGTGCGAGGGTGTGATAGAGATTCATGTAGTCACTGCTTCCTTTGTAGGCTTCTTTTGCGTCCAGTGGAACGGTCAGTTTGCCGATAGGCTCATTGGCAAACTGGTAGATTTTGTCGTAGTCTTTTTGGAAAGTGGCCAACATGACGGAGTCTTTCTGTGTGTTGTCGATGCGGGGCGAATTGGTGACGATCTTTTTTTTCACAATCTGTCCGTTCTGGACGGTCAGTTCAATTTCTGCCAGTCCCACGTTGCGATAATAGGAATTTTGGTCGATCAGAAATGTGTTGTCTTCAACAAGCTGTTCATTGTAATGGTCGTGTCCGCAGACAATCAAATCCACTCCTCGAAGGGATTTCAACAGATCTTTCCCTTGTTTGTCCAAATCCGTGCTGTTCCCTTTTCCTACTCCACTGTGGACCGCTACCACGACAAGGTGAGGATGTTCTTTCTCAAGAACAGCATCTACCTCTTTTTGAGCGCAGTCCAGAATGTTTTCGAAACGGATACCCGAAATTGCCTTCTGGTCCACCATATCCCCGATGGATGAGTTAGTGAAACCGAGGACGGCAATTTTCACACCGTTTTTTTTGCAGAGGGTGTAGGCGGGAAAATAGGATTTCCCGGAAATCTTGTCAATGGCATTTGCCGAAAGAACAGGAATCTTGAGGAGGGCGAGTTCTTTCGCTACCCGGTCGTAGACTTCGTGTCCTGTACCCCAGTCAGCTTCTCCCGGAATTATGGCATCATATCCCATATATGAGGCAATTTTTGGAAAAAGGTGAGGTTCGTCCGTTTTGATGAAATTATAATAGAAAGGTGCCGGATTCCCTGCCAGATTGTCTCCTGCATCGAGAAGAAGAATGTTGTCTGCCCCTTTCAGGGATCGGTAGTTGTTGAGCCATGCGCTGACACAGAGCAGGTTGTGACGCTCTTTTTGGGAATCTTTGAAATTCCCTATCCATTTTCCATGGCCGTCGGAGGTAGAAACGATTGAAAGTTGGTAGGTACCATCTTTCAGATTGCTGCAGGATATTGCAAGCAGCAAGCCTGCAAGCAGGAAGAAAAATCGGTTTGTTTTCATTGTTATTTGGTTCTGTATTTATAGATTACTTTGACAGGATCATCGAATTTTCCTTCAAATTTTTCTACAAGGCTGTTGTCAGAAAACTGGTAGATGTACAGACTTCCTTTGTGTTCGCTTGTCCTGTTTGGATTGTAGGTGGCTATATATAGCAGATCTTCTCCTCCAGCATCTTTTTCCATTCCTTTGAAATTGGTAGAGATGTCTCGGATTAATTCTCCTTTCGGTAGTCTGATGGCAGGTTCCAATGCCGGGGTGGAAATCAGTCCCCAGCGGTAGATGGCATTGTCATATGCATAATAGACATCATTGGAGTGGCGGGTGTTGATAATCTTGCTGTTCCTGTCCATTTTCAAATCTGCATTAGTGAAGTTGATGCCGTTTTTGAAGATTCTGAAGTTGTCTGTAGTAATCTTGACTTTGAAGGAGGATTTGTCCTGTTTGTTCTGAAACAGAATATAGATAGGATTGTCGGAATTGCCGTTGGAAATTCGTTTGCAGGCGACATTGAACACTTCCCATCCTTCTTCTTTTGTCAGTTGGATGCCTTTTGTGGCAGAATATCTGGAAGCTACATAATTCGGTCCCCACCAGAAAGCTGTCTTGTTAGGTTTTCCATATTTGTCAAATAAACCTTCATAGGTATGTTCCAGCTCTAGTTTTTCATCTGAGAATGCTGCTATAAACCCTAAGACCATATCATAGCGGTATGGTTGTTTGTCAGCACCGAGGATGAAGTTGCCACCTTCATTGCTTTTGGCATGGAGTCCACCCAGTTCTGTGCAATAAGTCCCGTATTGTTCCTGCATAGGAGTGACAGTCAGTAGTTCCATCGTCTTGGCATCCATTTGGTAGATTCTTCCTTTTTCGTCATTGGTGGCGATGACCAGTTTGGAAAGGTGTCCTAGTTTGGCAGGGAAGTCTCCCATATAGATGTCTTGAGCTTTCTCCAAAGTATAGTTCGGATTGAGGGAATGGAAGATATCTGTAAAGAATCTTTCTTGTTGTGTCATTTCTTCTTCTTTGGTAAGGGTCTTGATGAATGAAAGGTTGGATTTTCCTTCTTCTGAGTTGCAAAGGACCAGGACACCTTCATCATAGCCGGCATTGACATTTAATGTGAAGAACTTGAGCTGAATGCTTTCTCCATTGTCCACTTTCAGTCGCAGGATGTAAGTCCCGATTTTATCGAAAGTATAATCAATGTTGGGATTTTCGGATATTTTGATAATCTTTTCAAAATCATGATCCTGGATGGATGTTCCTTTTTTGGGACATCCGTAAACCCATTCACAGGTGGTTTCCAAGTTACTTTCAATGACCAGATTATTCAAGATAAGCCTTTCTCCTGCATTGGTGTTGATTGTATCGGATGGCACTGTGATGGTAATCGGCATTAGTTCCTTGTAATTGGGGTCATCTTTCCAGTTGCAGGAAACCAAGCTGACAAGTGTCAATGCTCCAATCAGAATTGATGATGTTCTGTTCATAGTCAAGTCCTCCTAATTTAAAAAACCATATGTTCCTTCAATAGGGCTGGCCCAACCGGTCCTTCCTTTCAGATTGACAGAGTCATTGCCCATTTCTTCCATATGAGGATCATCTGGATGCTGTTTGTAATATTCCATATAGTAGTCGTATAGAGGCCCGAAGACATATTTTGCCCATACGTTTGGAAAATGTTGTCTCCAGAAGGTCAACTTGATTTCAGGATTGTCCAAATTCTCTCCATACATTTCTACAATCGCCTTGTAGAAAACTGGACATGTTTTTTCTGTTTCATGGAAGAGTTCCATGAAACGGCGGTATTTTTCTGGATAGAAATTTCCTAGATTGTAGTTCCATCCGACAGGTTTGCTCTTGCTTTCAGTCCACCAGACAGGACAAGTTGGTTCTCCGTCTGTTACATAGAGGATAAAGTCTGGAGAGATGATTTCAGATTTGTTGTAGTCATCATAAGGCAGGACATTGAAGAGTTCGTCCGGTATCAGCTGGAGGTGAATTTTAGCATATTCATTCTTCAGCATTTGTGTATTCCGGTGAAGGGTGATTTGAATTTCCGCTTCTGTTTTTCCTGCAGGGAGAATCAGTTGGCACAGATCGTAATCTGTACCGGCGGTCGCAGAAAAGACGTTGAATTTTCCATCACCTACTTGAATCGTCTCGTTCTCTTTGCATGGAAGGGACTTCATGCTGAAGGTCTTGTCTTCGTCATAAGGTTTCCCCATGAGGTAAACTTTTGTATTGACAACGATGTCTTCGTCACTGGAAACCATGGCAAAGGAAATGGTTTTGTCACTGATATCGTCTTTGAAGAAGAGGTGGCTCTTCTGTTCAGTATCATACATCACCCAGGTACCTTTACAGGAATTCAGACCCAAGAGAGTGATGGATGATAGCAATATATATGTAAATATCTTGTTCATGTTATTTTATGTTTTCACGTCCTTCAAATTCTTCTTCTGGAATTCGGATAGTGTAGGTTTTGGAGAGAGTTCCGTCTAAGGTTGTCCCCACTACTGTATGGACGTCCATCTTGAATTTCTTCATATCGTACCAGGTCATTCCATCTCCATAGAATTCCTTTCTTCTTTCTCTGAACAGCCTTTCTTGGTCAAGTAGGACATTTTCTTCTTTCAGTGGCTGGAGACCTCTGGACTGGATAATTTTATCAAAGTAACTTCTAGCTTTTTCCGGATTGGTCTTCAGGTTCGCTTCTGCTACGATGAAGTACATTTCCGGAAGGCAGATAATGTTGACACCCAGAATGGATTTTCCTTGGTAACTATTTATATCAACAGTGGCAGAGCCGGAACTGTAGTACATTTTGTTGACCAGTTTGGTGAGGGTTCCAGAGTAATCGTCAAACCAAGCGGAAAGACGCAGGTCTGTCATGGAACCGGAAGCGTCTTTTTCGTAGATGCTTTTCCAGTCGGTTGCCAGATTGAAGGTGGGGGTCGCTTCGGAAGTTGGTGCGTATTTCTTGTTGTTCTGGTCATTCACTCTTAGAGAATAGAGTCCGAAAAGAGTTTCGTTGAGGTCTAAAGTACCGTTGTCGGACTGGATGAATGCGCTGTTTGGACGGAAAGAGAACAGTTTGCTGTCAATCACTTTCTGCGCATAGGTTGCGGCCTTTTCCATTTGGTCCATGCTCCAATATACTCGTGCAATCAGACCTTGTACGGCATATAGATTGAGATGGGTGATCCGGCAGGAAGTAAAACCGTCGGAAAAGTTGTTCCGGACCGGTTGGATAAGTTTCTTGTCTTGTTCCAGACATTTTTCTGCTGTCAAAAGATCTTCCAGTACCAGTTCGTATGCCAAGTCCACAGTGGAGAACGGAGTGATGTCGAAGGAATATTTCTTGACATAAGGGATTCCAATTTTCTTTTCTGCTTCAGACGCCCATAGAGGCGGACAGAGCAGATGTAGCATTTCATAGTGGAGGAGAGCCCTCATGGCGAGCATTTCTCCTTTGTACAGTCTGGTATATTCAAATTCATCCTCTCCTCCTTCTTCAATGTGGGCGAGGATGTTGTTGATGTGATTGATGGTCTTGTAGACATCGGTCCAGACATCTGCGATGATGTCGTCAGTACCTTCAATGCTCCAGTTTTGGATTTGAAGGTTGCCCAGGCGGTAGTCTTTGTTGCAGTTGATGTTCTGGCACATCGCTTCCGGTATCCAGTGGAGATAGCCGGCATAGAGGTTGGTCGTATTGGCAACTTCGCTGTAGATGCCGTAGATGGCATCCTCGTAACCTTCTTCGCTGGTGAACATGTCGTTGTCGAAGGTTTCTCCCTTCGGATTGACATCCAGGAAGTTGGCACATCCTGACAGTGCCAGGATAGCGGTGAAAACATGTATCAATATTCTTTTCATGATGGCTGGATTTAGAAAGTTGGACGGAATGTGATGTTGATGCTTCGACAGTAAGGATAGCTGGTGCCTCGTTCAAATTTGACGGTTGAAATATGGGCGATGTCGCTAAAGCCGAATCCTATGGCCAGTTTTCTCAAGCCCAATTTGGTAATGGCCTTGGGCTGGAAATCGTACATGAACTGGATGTTGGAAATGTAGAGTTCATTCCTCTTTTCTACAAATCTTTCTGAATAATGAGCGAAACTGGTTTCTTTGAGGCTGAGGTAACGGCTGAGGTCACCTGGCTTTTTCCATCTGTCAGTAAAGGCTCTTTCATCGACATTGTGTTTAATGTCAATTTTCTCCACTTTGTTTTGCAAGGTGGTATTGTAAAAGTCACCACCGAAGGTATAGTTGGTGGAAATGCTGATAGAGAATCCTTTATAGCGGAGGGTGTTATGCCATGAACCTTGTAGCACTGGATTGGTGTTTCCTACAGCGACTCGCTCGTCTGCCATATAGTTGTAGGTGTATTGTCCGTTCTTCTTGATGAAAATTTCTTTGCCGGTGGCCGGGTCGATGCCGGCAGAACGCATAGCGTAGATGTCGAATTGGGAACCGTTCTCTTCAAACAGAAGTTTTGGTTTGCCGGAATCGTATTTGTCGCCCAGTTCTTTTCCTTTCAAAGAAGAAGAAATGTTCTTGATCTGGTCCATTACATGTCCGCCGGTGAGGGTCATACTCCAAAACCAGTCTGTTGTCTTGATGATATGACCGGACAAACTGATGTCGATACCCTTGTTGTTGATCTGCCCGAAGTTCACGTTCATACTTTTGGTGCCGACAGATGGAGGCAGGTTGATAGGCATGAGCATATCGTAAGTGGTGTTGGAATAGAAATCAAGTCCAATCTGCAGACGGCCGTTCAGGAAAGAACCAGTGAGACCGAAGTTGTTGTTCAGTGTTCTCTGCCATTTCAGGTCAGGGTTTCCCATTTGTTTCGGCAAAGCGCCGATACCAGTATAGTACAAGTTGTTTGAATTATATTGATAGACGGTTTTAGCTTGATAGTAGTCGAAAGAAGAGCTGCCGTTGAATCCGACGGAATATCTGAATATCAAGCTGTTGAGCCATGTCCAGTCTTCTGCAAACTTTTCTCGGTGGAGGTTCCAGCCCAGCCCGGCTGCCCAGAATGGGGCGAAACTGTTGTTGGAACCGAATTTGGAAGAACCTGAAGTCCTGAAGGAAAGATCGAGGAAATATCGGTTCCTGAAGCTGGTGTTGGCGTTCACGAAGAATCCGACTTGGGTGGAAATCAGATCTGTTCCACTCGGATGGCCCATTTCAGGATAGTGGTTGGAGAAAGAGATATCAGATAGATTGTCTTTGAAGAATCCGACAGCCTGTGCGCTGGTTGATTTGCTTCTGGAATATTGGATGTTGCTGCCGGCACTGATTCTGAACATGGAACCCCTATGACCGAGAGAACGGCCATAATTGGCGACGATTTTTCCATCAGTCCTCAGATTTTCGCGGTTGCTGAAGGAGTAGGATCCTTTTTTATCCATTGCGGTGTTCTTGAAGCTGAGGTCTTTCGGAGATTTGAAAGAATCAGAGCTGCCCCAGCTCATGCCGAGACTGCCTTGTGCTGTAATGTAGAAGAACTTGGTGATGTTCCATCTTGCAGACAGGTTGTTGTTGAAATTGTGTCCTTTGCTTTTGCTGAAGTTGGACAAGGTAGCTGTATAGAGCGGGTTGATGTCTCCAGTAGTACCCGGGTGGATAGGGTCAAAATGGTATTCTTGGATCAAGTTGCCATTTTCATCACGAATCGGTTCATAAGGATTCATGTTCACGTAATCGGAATATTCGCCATAAGGAGATTTCCGGCTGTTGGTCATGGTGAAGGAACTCTTGAAGGAAACGGTGAGCTTGTCTTTCAGGTGGTATCCGATGGAGAAATTCAGACCTCCGTTGCGCCGGTTGTCTCCTTTCATGACACCGTAGTTGTCGTTGAAATTGATACTGGCCCTGAAATCAAGGCTTTCCATTCGGGCACTGAGGGAAGCGGAATGGTTGTGGCTGAATGGAAGTCTTAAAGGTTCATAGAGCCAATTGCTGTTCACGCCTTTGCGGACATTCTGCAATTTGTAGAAATAGGCTTCATCCATGGAGCCGTCCGGTTTGTCATAGATGCCGGCAAGTTTTTCCAGTTCCAGTTTCTGTTCTGCATTGGTCAGATTGAATGAACTCAGGTCCGGGTAGCTGAATTTCGGGACAAAGTTGTAATTGACTTTGATCTTGGAACTGTCTGGTTTTTTGCGCTCGATGACGATGACACCATTGGCGCCTTTCTCCCCATAAAGGATAGTTGCGGAGGCATCTTTCAGAACATCCACCCGGGCAATGTCAAACATATCCAAATCATAGAGTTCTTCCATGGTAATCTCGACACCATCCAGAATGATGACTGGATTGTTGATGCCTTCCTGCTTGTTGTCGGTAATCAAGGTGTTGGCACCACGGATCAGGATATTCGGTATGGCGTTCGGGTCTGAGCCCATTGCGTTGTTTTCGACGAGCTCCATACCTGGAGTGAGTTCCACGATTGCTTTTACCAGGTTGGTCGGGGAGACCTTCAGCAGGTCATCTCCTTTGATAATTGTAGCTGCACCCGTAAAGGTTTCTTTAGACTGGGTATAGAATCCATTGACAATCACTTCATCCAGACGGGTATCGCTTTTGAGAGTGATGTCGAGCGCTTTGGAACGGTTGATGGGTATTTCCTGGGTTTCCATTCCGATGAAAGAGAAGACTAGAATCCTGTTTTTTCCAGAAGGGATTTGAATCATGTATTGTCCGTTCTCATCAGAAGATACACCGATTGAGGTACCTTTCACAAAAATACTGGTTCCTGCCAGGGGAATTCCTTCTGTATCCGTGATTTGTCCGGAAACCGTAAATTTGATCTTGCTTCCAGTATGGTCTTGGGCAGAAACTTGGAGTTCCTGTCCAATGAAGATAAAAGCAAGACAGGAAAAAAGGACCTTCCATATTGAAGCCCTTTTTCGAGAGAGTACTCGTTTCATCATTTTTACAGTTATTAAGTTAATATTGAATAAGTTCCTTGAACGTAAATGTGTCAAGAAATGAAACTATACCTTTGTTTTCGAATCAAGGTAGGTATTCTTTTTTAAAAAATGAACATCATATATCACATAATACCGAAAATTGGGTATAAAAAACAGAAAAAGCCATGGAATTGTGTCAAAAGTTTGACTTCCATGGCTTTTCAAGTAAAATATAGGGAGGAATGATTACAGATTATCAGTTCTCTCCAATTGCATTTGCAGCTCTTCTATAGATGTATTCATAATGAGCTTTCTTATCAGCAGAGCCGCATTTACGCTCTTTGTTTGCCTTTTTTGCAATTTTTTTCAAGAATTGGACATTGTATCCCGTCACTTCATCGATGGTGGAAACATTGACTTGTGATTGGAATGGATCCTTACTTTCACCGAAATTGCTTTCATTTTGTAAGTTATAGCAGGAAATCTCATGATTTTCAAGAAAGATCGGCTCTAATTCACTTTCGTTTTCATACAATTTGGTGCCACAAGATTTAGAGACGGAAGGTGCAATGGTGTTGACCAATGCACGCTGCAGACTTTTTTCTTGACTGTTCAGTTTTCCTCCATGGAAGACGAGAGAGAAGAGCTGTTTGTAATACTCTTCTAACGTGTAGCCGTTTTCTGGATTATAACTCTGAGAAAGCAGGATGTTCTCAGGAATGGTTGTCATCAGTTTCTTCGCATTGGCAGTGACCACTAAATTGGAAGCTGGAGCATGAAGTTTCAGTCGGTTGGTCACTTTTGGACAATCCAACCATGCACTTTCTTGCATTTGACGGATAGTCCATTCCAGGGAGGCCTTTTGGGTATTCTTGTCGACGAAAGCGATCGGATCCCCTGGAGTTCCCTCTTTGACATCGGTCAGATAGATGCCGCCCACTTGCGCCATGGTGTTGCCGATGTAACGGTGGAACTGGTAATAGATTTCTTCGTAGAGAGATTCTCTATAGGTACGGTCAATGTCATTCAGCACCCATTCATTCAGATGGTCCAGAATATATTGGAGATTGCTGATTCCATAGTTTCCTGCCTTGATAGGATCATTTCCCAAGTCTTCTATCCGGGCTCTCGGGTCGTATTCGCCGGTCATGCCTGCCATCTGCTGCGCTCCATATCGGTACAAAGGGTCACCAGCTTTCTCGTCCAGAATCTTCTGGGCGATTTCGGCTTCTTCACGGAAATCTTTTGCCTGTGGGACAGGACGGTACAGCCAGTCAATGACATATTCGTCATAGACACCTAAAGAAGGAGGAACCAGCTTCAGTCCCTTGTCTCCAGGCTGGGCCACGTAGTTGAAACGAGCATAGTCCATGATGGATGGAGTTGTGCCATATTTCTGTGTGAAAGAAGGACTTCTTAAAGAGTCTACAGGGAAAGCCCAAGAGGCTCCCATGTTGTGCATGAGTCCTAGAGTGTGTCCGATTTCATGAGAAATGACATAGATCATTGATTCTTCCATTAAATCTTGGGGCATTTTCTGACAACGTGCCCTTTCATCGACTTGGGAGGTCAGGATGAATCTCCAGTTGTTCACCAGTTTGATGACATCATTGTAGACCAGTACGGTGCCGTTGAGAATCTCTCCAGTCATCGGGTCGGTCCAGGAAGGACCCATCGCATTGGCGGTTGAGTTCGGGATGTATCTCAGACAAGAATATTTGAGGTTGTCCGGGTCAAATTCCGGATCTTCCCCGGCAGTCGGGAAATCTTTCACCTGTATGACGTTTTTCAGTCCGATCTTCTCAAAGGCGGCGTTCCAGGCCAGAACTCCTTTCTTGATAGGGCTCTTCCAGGT
Source organism: Bacteroidales bacterium (assembly GCA_020026275.1). Taxonomy (GTDB): domain Bacteria; phylum Bacteroidota; class Bacteroidia; order Bacteroidales; family UBA932; genus Cryptobacteroides. Next base: position 5,062 of record JAHHQQ010000012.1, on the reverse strand, counting down.
CTCTGGGAAGGAGTTGTCAACGTACCACACAATCGGTTTCTTCACTTCCACCTGCTGTCCTGCGAGCCATGCGGCCGTATCAACAGGTTCCAGTCTCCATCGGTTGGCGAACTGGACGAATTTGTATCCATCCTGCTCTGATGAGAGATCAACTTTGAGGTTGGTCGGGAAAATGCCGACACGGGAATCTTGGATTCTTGGTCTCATCATTTCTTCAGGAAGAAGCAGGAAGCTGACAGTCGCAGTCATGGTTCCTTTTCCTACTGGGAGTTTGAATCCCATGAAAGAGACAGAGAGCTCTACATTTTGTGTAATATTGATGGAAGCATTGTCCTTGAAAGCTTTCATTTCTCCGAACCAAGTAGATTTGTCATCTCCTTTGACGGCTTTGAATTGCTTGCTCTTTGGGACCAGGGAATTGATGATAGAAGTGGCATCGAAGAAGGCGCTGCTGCTGTCTGGGCTCCACGCTGCAATCTCCAGTCTCTTGTAAGTCTTTGGAATATAGTTTCGTTCGTATGCCATCTTCAGGTCCGGATCCAAGGTGTATGCCATTTCGTTAGGCTCCTGAATTAGAACAATAGAATCCTGTAACTCTATTTTCAAACATTCAGGATCGTCATATTTGAAACCCAAGTTCATGATGTTCGGGTTGCTGGTTGCTTTGATGACACCGCCGGCGAGGAATCTTTTGCCAGAATATTTCTTGGGGATTTCAACAAAGATTTTGTCCTTGCTGGTTTTGTGCAGGCTGATAAAATCTCCTTTTGCAGAAGAGGCGAAATCTTTTATCAGCTTCTCATAATCATTTTTCTTGGAAGATTTGGAGTCTGTAGAATCTTTCTTTTCTTCTTTTTTCTCTTTGTCCTTGTTCTTCTTGTCTATGTTTTTCTTGGCAACATTGGCTTTGAGTTCCACATCCAACGAAGAGGATGCATATAAATTACCTCCTGAAAAAACGATCAGGAGGGAGGTTAAAATAATGGGAATTGCTCTTTTCATTTTATGATCGGTTATTCTGTTGTAACGTTTTCTTTTTCAGGAAGACAGCTCTCATCTAATTTGATGGTAAGAATCTTGACTTGAGACAGCGGACAGTCTCTCTGATTTACAGGAACTTGTGCAATGGCGTCTACAACATTGAGACCTTCAAGAGTTTTTCCAAATACAGTGTAGGCGCCATCCAGCTGTGCGCAGGTTTCAGGATCTTGGACAATATAGAATTGTGAACCGGAAGATTCTTTTTTAGGGTTGGCGGTATCTCCTCTTCTGGCAGCGGCGAGCGCACCTTTGACATGGGTGTATTCTGCGACGAATTCAGCAGGTACGGTATAGTCAGGACCGCCTGTTCCATAAAGGTTCGCCTTGGTGGAATCTTTGGTGTAGGGGTCACCAGTCTGAATCATAAAACCATTGATCACTCTGTGGAAGAGGATGCCGTCGTAGTAGCCGGACAAGGCCAGTTTGGCGAAATTGTCACGATGCTTCGGGGTTTTCTTGTAGAGTTTTACTTTAATGGTACCCATGTTGGTGACAATGTCAAATATTGGTTCTTCTGGGAGCTGCGCCAACATTTTCTCTGCTTCATTCATTTTTTCCATTTCAACTTTTTTTAATGAATCCAATAGTGCTGTTTCTGCTTCTTCTGTTGTTTGTGCCGCTTTTGGGGAGTTGTTGCAACCTACTAGCAAGACACTGATGCCAAGAGCAAGAAGTGAATAGAATAATAACTTTTTCATATTTTTTAATTTGACGGTAATCGTATTTGAAATTACGAAAGATAGTTAATTATCCTAAAAAAATATCTATCTTTGAAAGATATTGATAACATTTTTAACCAATAATCAATTTTATAATCTAATGAAACAATTATTATTTGGCATTGCAGTGCTTTTTGCATTTGCTTCTTGTTCAGGGACGGCTGAAGTGAACATTGTCCCTCAGCCCAATTCTATGGAAGTGAAGAGTGGCTCCTTTAATGTGGCGGGGGCTTCTTTTACAGTGGAGGGTTTGGACCGGAAGACAGAAAAAATGGTTGCCGGTTTTGCTCAGTCTCTGTCCGCCGTTACTGGAAAACAGAGCCGGATTGCAGAAAAAGGTACTTTTCATTTTATGTCGAATCCAGATCTGGATGCAGAAGAATATCTTCTTAAGGTTACTTCTCATGAAGTGACCGTAGAAGCGGCAGACTACAATGGATTTCTGTATGCGGTGTCATCATTTGTCCAGATGCTCCCTGTGGAGTATTTCTCCGGCAAAAAGACAGAAGGCGTCAAATGGACTGTTCCTTGCGTGATTATTCAGGACAAGCCTCGTTTCGGCTATAGAGGATTCATGTTGGACTGCTGTCGTCACTTCTTCTCTGTTGAAGAGGTCAAGAAGATGCTAGATGTCATGGCTCTCCACAAATTGAATCGTCTCCACTGGCATCTTACTGAAGATCAGGGCTGGAGAATTGAGATCAAGGCTTATCCGAAACTGACTGAAATAGGAGCTTACAGAGAGGGCACGATGGTCGGCCATTATCCATCTGATCCGAAAGACATTGTTGTGGATGATGTGAGATATGGTGGCTTTTATACTCAAGACCAGCTCAGAGAGGTGGTCGCTTATGCTTCTGAGCGTGGTATTACCATTATTCCCGAGATTGACCTTCCTGGCCATATGGTGGCTGCTCTGGCTTCCTACCCGGAATTGGGCTGTACCGGAGGTCCTTATGAGGTCCGCAAGATCTGGGGAATTGCAGAAGAGGCTCTTTGTCCGGGAAAAGAATCCACATTTGACTTCCTGGAGGCAGTGCTTGCCGAGGTGATGGACATTTTTCCTTCAGAATATATCCATGTCGGCGGGGATGAGTGCTTGAAAGGTGAATGGGCAAAATGCCGTGATTGCCAGAAACGAATCAAGAAGTTGGGCCTCAAAGCAGACAAGAACCATTCAGCAGAGCAGTATCTTCAGAATTATGTGACTGCCAGAGTTCAGAAATTCTTGAATGAGCACGGTCGCAAACTGATCGGATGGGATGAAATTCTTGAAGGAAATCTTGCTGAAGGTGCAACCGTCATGTCATGGCGTGGTGTCTCTGGAGGTATCAAGGCAGCATCCAAAGGATTTGATGCAGTGATGAGTCCGACCACCTATGCGTATTTCGACTACTATCAGGCCGAGGACACTTCTCTCGAACCACTTGCCATCGGTGGTTTCCTGCCAATTGATTCTGTCTATGCATATGTGCCGCTCAAGGGTATTCCTGAAGAGGCACAGAAGCATATCCTGGGTGTACAGGCCAACTTGTGGACAGAATATGTCGCCAGACCGGAACATCTTGAGTACATGGCTCTTCCTCGTATGGACGCTTTGTCAGAAGTGCAGTGGTGCCAGGAGCAGGTCAAGGACTTCGACCGTTTCAAGAAATCACTTCAGCATATGTTCCGGATCTATGATCAGGCCGGATATACTTATTGCAAGGAAATTATCGGTCAGCACGGTCTCCCCGGAATTGAAGGCGGAAAGAACTGATAGCGAGTATTTTTATAGAATAGGATGAAGAGGACGCCATTGCGTCCTCTCTTGTTTTTCAATAGAGCAGCAATCCGAGAACGCCTGCTCCGATGATGATGAGAATAGGGTTGAGGTGGAACTTGAACGAGGCGAATGCCGAACCGAAGAGCAGCAGCCAGCTTTTCCAGTCAATGAAATTTTCCTTGATGAGCTGGAAGTCACAACGTGAGAAGAGGGGGGTACCGTCCCATTGGACATGGAACATCAAGATGAGAGCAGCCGCTCCGATCAGACCGACTACTGCTGGCCGGAGAAAACCCATCACTCCTTCAAACACACGGTTCTTCCGTATTTTCTGATAGAGGAAAGCCAGGGCCAATACGATGAGGAAAGACGGCAAGACAATCGCAAAGGTGGCGGTAAAGGAACCCAAGATGCCCAGAAGAGGGCTTCCTTCCGCGTTTCCAGCCATCACTTCATATCCGACATACGTTGCGCAATTGACTCCAATCGGTCCGGGAGTCATCTGGGAAATGGCGAGAATATCCGTGAAGGTGCTTTCGGCGATCCATTGATGATGGGTCACGACCTGTGTCTGGATGAGGGACAGCATCGCATAGCCTCCGCCAAATGTGAACATGCCGATGACGAAGAAAGTGTAGAACAATTCCAATAGTATCATCCCAATATCCATCATTGCCCTTCCTTTTTCTTGTTTCTCCGACTCTCATCAAATAAGGTGATGCAGGTTCCAATTACCAGCACGACTGCCAGGATGTAGATGGGAGAGTAATTCAGGAATGTTACCAGAAAGAGAGTGGCAATGGAAATGCCCCAATTCCACCAGCTCTTGTTGTTTTTTCGGGCCATCTGAACCATTGGAACGGCAATGAGGGCAATGACGGCAGGACGAATTCCCGAGAAAATCCGGATGACAATCGGATTTTCCTGATAGCCGGTAAAAAGCATGGCAATGGCCAGCATGATGAAGAAAGAGGGGAGGATGCTGCCCAGTGCGGCTGCCAGACTGCCCTTGAATCCTCTCAGGCGGTATCCGGTAAAGATTGCCACATTTACGCCCATGACTCCCGGTGCTGACTGGGCGATGGCTATGATGTCCGGCAGTTCCTTGCCATCAATCCATTTTCTGCGCTCCAGTTCTTTCTGGATCAGGGGGATCATCGCATAGCCACCTCCGATTGTGAAGGCTCCGATTTTTGCAAATACGGCAAAAATGTTCCAAAGAGATGCCATAGAAAAATAATCAAAAATACATTTTTCAAAACAACACAAATTTCCATATTTTTTCCTAAATTTACAATCTTGATATGATATATGAAAGTTTTGTTTTTACCGTTTTTCTATGGAAAAAGGGGCGTTTTCAGAGAAAATTGAATTTTTTCAAAAAAAAGTACACAAAAAGTTTGGAAGTAAATAAAAAGTGCCTATCTTTGCAGTCCGTTTGAAACAAAACAATATTCAAACAAAGTTCATTGAAAATATTGAAAGGAAAGTACAAGAAAGCAAGTACCGAAATAACAATTTGATAGATCGAGAGCGT
>JAHHQQ010000011.1 GCA_020026275.1 Bacteroidales bacterium | reverse complement strand
TCCAGGAATTCTATCCTGACTTCAAGATGAGATACGAAGTGGATCCTGTCCGTCAGGCCATCGCTGATTCTTGGCCAAACAAGATGGATGACAGCTGTGCCAGAGAAGAGTGGGGTTGGAAGCCGAGCTTCGACCTTGACAGCATGAGTCGAGACATGATAAAATGTCTGAAAGAAAGACTCTAAAATCCACTTTGGACAAGAAATAAGAAAACCCGGGAAATTTCCCGGGTTTTCTTTATACTCCCTTCCTGAGAACAGATGGTTGGGCATCAAGGACGACAGGTGTCTTGTCCGGAAGGACAGGCGGCTGCTTCTTGCGCTTCTTGTTCTTGGCTTTGCGCAGCTGATCGGCTTCTTCCTTTGCCTTCTGCTGCTGGTACTTTTCAATATACTTTTCGAGACGTTCCTGCTCCTTCCTTTCGCGCTTCTTCGCCTTGATGAGCGCCTTGCGTTTCTTCTCCCTGATCTTTTCAGCCTTCTTCTCCTCCTTGATACGCTGTTTGACCGCATCAAGACTATCCAGACGAGCCCATTCCTTTTCTTTGGCCTCCCTCTTCAGACGAGCCTTCTCCTCCTTCTGCTTCCGTTTCGCTTCACGCAGTTCCTGCTTGGTCAGCACCTTTCCTTTCTGGGAAAGACTGTCACGATGCTGGGTGCTGTCAACAAGAGCAAGACTGTCAGCGGCCACCTTCTTCAAGCTGTCCAATCCTGCCAGACTGTCCACACGGGCGAGGCTGTCAGACAAGATCAGGCTGTCCGTAACGGCGGCAAGCCGGTCCAGAGAATCCTGACGTTCCTTCTCAAGCCGCTTGTGACGCTGCTTGGCGAGGCGACTTTCTTCAATGGATTTATATACACTGGAAACATAGCCAGGGAAATACAGGTTGGTTTCCTTGAATTCATTTTTCGGCCTGGACTCATAGTACCCCCTCTCACTTGGCCGGATTCGTTCACGGGTAATGTCGTAGCGGGATCTCGGACGCAATTCCGGTTTCCAGTCAAATCCCTTCAAGATGGTTTCATCTTTGGACATCTGGGCAAGCGGATAAGCGTCACTGCCCGAATTCTCAAAATAATAGACGTGGTCGATTTCTCCGGCGTTGAATGTCGCGCTGAGCATTTTGGCCTGACTGCGGTTGACCGTCGCATAGGTACTGTCTTCCTTGAGATAGAAGATGGCATTGGCACCGCCCAACGCATCAAAACGGCTCAGAGCACTGGTAGAATCGAAATAGGCCATCATTTCCGCACTACGGATCTGGTCAAAACAGGTCGTATCTTCCTGAATAATAATAAAAGCATTGGAAAGAAGATTCGCCTTGTCCAATTTGGAATTTTTTGTCTGCACATACAGGCTGTCTGCCATATATTGCCTTTTGATCTGATCCCAGATAATCGGACGTTTATAGAGACGGACCAGAGAGTCCACATCACACATTTCCAGAGAATCCGCCAAAATCTGCATATCAGACTTGAAGACCCTCACATTCTTCACACCAGTGAAGAATCCGATTTTGGTCGAATCCAAGGGGGTCGCGATACTGTCTGCCGCCACACCGAGACTGTCCAGTGCCAGAGAGGTGCTGTCCGCGCCTGTACCGAGACTGTCCAGACTGATCTGAAGGCTATCCAAACCTGTATGAAGACTGTCCTGCCGGGAGGTGATTTCCATAGAGGATGAATCCTTCACAGGCACCGTGGCCTTCAGCTCCCCAGAATTCGTATTCTCTTCCTTCTTCGGTTGAGCATTCCTGGCAAGGTTCTTCGGCTTGGCATCCGGACGCATTTCATAGTCCGGATCTTCTTTCATCTTTTTCCGGGCAGCTTCACGGGCGGCTTCGGCGGCTTTCCGACGATATGCTGTCACGGCATCACTTGAGAGGTTGTCCATCCTGATTTTGGAAGCTTCAAAAAATTCCTCCGGCAACTGGAATCTGAAAACCGACCTGTATTTGAGCGTGTCTGCTCCAAACCACACCGAATCAATTGCCCCTTGATTATTTTCCAACTCCCCCACTGCTGCCGGATGACGGAACATCAACAGATGGGAAAGACTGTCAGTATAGACCATCTTTCCACTGATCGCCGTAGTACGATGCACCGTGTCAATCAGCTGCACTCTACCGTCCATCTCCAAATTATTGGTCAAACGGTTATAGTAGAGAGAATCGGCCCACACCTCCTTATCCGGTCCCAGACCATGTACTTGATCAGTGAAAAAGAACTGTTCCCTTGACCGGGCATACCAACCTCTTTCAGAAGAAAGCATATAATCCTCCTTCCAAGCATTGGTATTGGCCCCGAAAGTCACTGAATCCCTTCCAGCATAATACACCAGATCATTTGTCTTGATAAAAATTGAATCGGTGAACATTTCGACATCCTGATGAAAATTGAATGTCTTGAGTTCCGAAACATATTCTCCTTTCCGGCTCTCTATCAACTGGCCGTCCTTATCTCTCATAGCGGCTCCATTGATAAAATAGGCAATACTGTCTCGTGTATTATAATCCAGAAAATGGGAACGCAGCGTATTCTGATCTTTATCCTGCAACTGAACCAATGCGCCACGAAACATGGCAAGATTGCGATCAATGTCATAATGGAGACTGTCACTTGTCAGAACTGTCTCATTCTGGATCACTTTGACATTGCCCATAGCATGAATCATCTTCTCATTCACATTCCAGAGAGCCGTATCGCAGATCAGATAGGTATTGTTATGGAAAAATCTTGCCGGCCCTACCACTTTACGTAGCGGTACGCCCTCTTTCTCAATCAGCCACATAGATTTGGCACTAAGAAGACGGACCAACGAGTCCTTGTCCGCACTCTGGTTCTGTGCGGAAAGTACCCATGACGACAATGTCAATGCAATAATTAATAAATATCTCTTCAAGACCAGGATGGATTTGGTAAAAAGATTAGTTGTCCTGTCGACGAGCCACTTCTCTCCATGCCTCACGGCTGAAATCACAATCTCTGAAAATAGGATCAATGACAATGAAGGTAGATTTTATCTTCTCTGCGATAAAACGGTCAATGGCTTCCATGGACTTTTTTTCACGGGCAGATTCCAACAACATGTTGTAATCGTCCGTAAACTCTGCCTTATGAGCAGGAATAATCTTATCTACTTTGATAATCTTATAAACTGTATTTCCATTACGGCCTTCTCTGTCCAAAGATTCAAAAGGTTCAGAAATTTCACCTTCTTTCAAATTCTTGATGGCATTGTAATCCTGTGGAGGATAAATCTGGTCAATTTCGAAATAGGAAGAACCTGTATTCGGATCAGACATCTGTCCACCATTGGTACGAGACAGCAAATCCTGAGAATAGAATTGGGCAGCCAGTTCAAAAGTGACAGCATCATTGGAGATTTCTGTTTTTAGGCTATCCAACTTTCTGAAACCTTTTTCTCGATCCTCAATCGTATATTTTGGCTTGATGAGAATGTGCCTTGCATTGAACATATCTCCCTTCTTCTCGATGACCTGAATGATGTGGAAGCCATCTGGGGTTTCTACAATCTGAGAAATCATTCCTGGCTTAAGAGACATGGCGGCATCGCTGAATGCTGGCCAGAAATTGGATTTAGGCGTCAAACCCAACTCTCCACCTCTTATTGCGGAGCCAGGATCCTCTGAATAAATTCGAGCAAGTGTTGAAAATTTCTCTCCATTGAGGACACGTTCGCGAAGAGAGAGCAATTTTTCCTTCACTGCCATATTGGCGGCTTCTCTATCTGGATAAACACAAATTTGACTGAGCTGGTATTTGGTCGGAACTTCAGGAACATCGAGTTCATCCAAGGAATCCAGATAATGACGTACATCCACTGGAGTAAGATCCGGTATCCGAGAAGCAATATTCCGCTGCATCGTCTGAGTCAGACTCTGGTCTTCCATCTCCCTCTTCCATTCCTGACGGAGACGATAAAGAGGTTTGCCAAAATACTGCTCCACATTCTCGTCTCCACCGAGAGCTCTACGAACGTCATCAATTCTTCCATTCAACAAGCTGTTGACATATTCATTGTCAATCGTCAAAGAATCGATGCGAGCCTGCATGAGAAACAATTTGGTCTCCATGTTCTGCTCGAGTATGGAACAACGCATATTCTTGTCAGAATACATTCCGTTGGCTCTCATGTACTGAATCTGCTGCTCTATCTGGGAAATGGCAATCATCTCATTGCCCACTACTGCAACCGTCTTGTCAACAAGACCGGCAGGATAATTCTGAGAAAAAGCGGGAACGGAACATGCCATTGAAGCTGCCGCCAATGCTATTGTCATGAACTTTTTCATATTCTTCCTAATATATCACTAATTTTTTCTGACTGCTCGCCTTGGCAACCAGATCCTTCTCCAAATCGGAAATGATCTTCTGTTTACGTGCACTCAAAATAATATCTTTAATCTGTTCTTTATAGAATTCAACCGGACCGACCATTCCTCGGTCGATGAACTGCAACACATAGGCCACATTGACATTACCACTTCCGTCTGGGATGTTGATGTATTGCTTCTTCATGCCGGCAAGCATAGTCTCATAATCAGTATCAAATTCTCTTGCCAACAATGCAGCATCAATCCAGTCATTGCCATTGGTCGTATATTTCAGAGCAGACTTGTAAGCAAGACTGTCCAGTTCCACCAGTTCCGTGTTATCTTCTGAAGCCATATTCTTAAGAATCGTCTTCAAATTGGGGGAATCTTCCGCAATACGGACAAAACGAACTTTCAAAATCGGACGCTTAAGTTTGAACATTTCCTGATGGTTCTCGAAATAAGCCTGCATCTCTTTGAAAGTGACGGCCGTATCCAATCGCTGGTTCACAAATTCCTGCTCGTAGCGAAATCTGAGAAGGGAAATCCGGTAATCTTCCAGTTCTTCACTGACATCTTTCTGCTCCTTGGAAAGCTCTTCCTCGGCCACATCCAAAAAAATGTTGTTTTTCGCCCAACTATTGATGTACTGATGAGCCAGACGAACACTGTCTTCTGAAGGAATTCCTCTCGGAACATATTTCAAAAGTTCAGATTCATACAATTCGTGGTTACCCACTCTCGCCACCAATCTGGAATCATGGGAAAACGAAGTTATCCTCTTGCACGATCCTATGATCGGCAAGAGGACAATCATCATTAAGATGCCCAATATCGGTAATCTTGACTTCAATCTATCTTGAATAATTTGGCGCCTCTTTGGTGATGGTCACATCATGAGGGTGACTCTCCAAGAAACCGGCGCTGGTAATACGTACAAACTTCGCTTGACGCAAAGCCGCAACATCTTTGGCTCCACAGTAACCCATACCGGCACGAAGACCACCTACCAGCTGGTAAACCACTTCTGCGACGGTACCTTTGTAAGGAACCTGAGCGACAATTCCTTCTGGGACCAACTTCTTGATATCATCTTCCATATCCTGGAAATAACGGTCTTTGGAGCCATGCTCCATCGCTTCAAGAGATCCCATTCCACGATAGGCCTTGAACTTCCTGCCATTGAGAATGATAGTCTCGCCAGGAGACTCCTCTGTCCCTGCAAAAAGCGAACCAGCCATGATAGTGCTTGCTCCGGCAGCAATTGCCTTGGCGATATCTCCTGAATAACGGATACCACCATCTGCAATGACAGGGACACCTGTTCCCTTCAAAGCTTCCGCTGCCATCATCACGGCAGTCAACTGTGGCATACCGACACCTGCAATGATACGTGTCGTACAGATGGAACCAGGACCGATACCGACCTTGACGGCATCCACGCCTGCATCTGCCAAAGCCTTGGCGCCTTCTGCAGTAGCCACATTGCCGGCAACAATCTGGATATCTCTATGCTTGAAAGCCTCGCAAGTCTTTCTAATGACATTGAGAACGCCTTCTGAATGGCCATGGGCAGTATCAACCACCACAGCATCTGCACCTGCGCTCACCAACATCTCAATTCTGTCAATCGTATCGGCCTTGACCCCGACAGCGGCAGCTACCAGCAATCTTCCCTTGGAATCCTTGGATGCGCTCGGATTGTCCTTGATTTTCATCAAGTCCTTATAAGTAATCAAACCTACCAGTTTCTTGTCATCATCCACCACAGGCAGTTTTTCCACCTTACTACGCATCAGAATTTCAGTTGCTTCAGAGAAAGAAATTCCCTTCTTGGCAGTCACCAGATTTTCAGAAGTCATCACCTGGGCGATGGGGAGTCGCTTCTCTGTCTGGAAACGGAGATCCCTGTTGGTGACGATACCGATGAGGACATTGTCCTTATCCACTACCGGAATACCTCCAATATGATGTTTGGCCATCAATGTCAAAGCATCTCCGACAGTTGCATCCTGCTCAATCGTGATAGGATCATAAATCATACCATTCTCGGCTCTTTTCACTCTTCTGACCTGCTCGCACTGCATCTCAACCGGCATATTCTTATGGATGACACCCAAGCCGCCGGCACGGGCCATTGCGATTGCCAGATCTGCTTCTGTCACTGTATCCATTGCTGAAGAAACAATAGGTGTGTGCAGAACAATGTCTCTGGTAAATCTAGTAGTCACATCCACCTCTCTCGGCAACACCTCCGAGTGGGCAGGAACTAGTAAAACATCATCGAAGGTCAAACCTTCGGGAATCTGTGAAGTTAAATAAGGCTGCATCGTGATTTATTTAATTTGACAAATATAATAATTTTCCCTGATAACTTTTGCGTTCTTCCAACCTCTTGTCCAACAGATGCAGAATTTCGAAATTTCTGATCAGTCCCCATTGCATCTGTTTGACAAATCTGGGGGGAACCTCGCCAGCGACCCTCTCTATATACAAGTCAGGCCTCAACCGTTCCAACATATCAATAATGAAATCAATATACTCTTCCAGACTCATCCGCAGGAAATCTTCCGGATGTTCCTCAAATTCTCTTTCCATAACCGTGCCCCGGACAAACTGCAACTGATGAAATTTGACAGAAAGCAAAGGCAAACTGTTGATGATTTCACATTCATCAAGCATATTCTGACGAGTTTCCCCCGGAAGTCCCAAAATAAAATGTGCCCCCGTATCAATTCCTCTTTCTGCTGTCATTTCCACTGCTTTCTGAGCACAGGAAAAATCATGCCCTCGATTAATCCTCTCCAACGTCTGATCATAGCAAGATTCAATTCCGTACTCTACCGTCACCAGCGGATGATCGTAGCCCTCACGGTGCCAGCCTTCCAGAACCCGGCCCTCCTTGAGTTCAGCCAGATAGTCCAGTTTCTGCTCATCCACACAATCAGGACGTGTACCGACAACCAATCCAACGACATCCGGATGGGCCAGAACCTCCTCATACAACTTCTGCAAATGATCAAGCGGAGCGTAGGTATTGGAAAAAGACTGGAAATAAGCCAGATAATGCTTCGTATTGCGGTAGCGCACCTTATGAAATTCGATTCCTTCGTCAATCTGTCGGGCCAAAGGTTTCCCTGCTACACTATAGCCTGGATGAAACGCCGCATTGTTGCAATAGGTGCAGCCACCGTGTCCCACCCTCCCATCCCTGTTGGGACAGGTAAAACCTGCATCCAGCACAAGTTTCTGCAGACGTTCGCCATAAAAGCGTTTATAATATCCGACAAAACTATTGTATCTCTTTCCCTGTGGAAAATTCATCTTCGTCCTCCTGCTATTCTATTAATTTTGCAAATTAAACATTTTTGAGCAAATATTATCCCATATTCCACAATTGCTTTTTATAATATTTTTCATCAACTTTGAATTAAATTCCGTAGGAGGCACCTACATATTCATCATTTTAACCGCATATTACAGATATGAAAAACAAATTTCTCATCGCACTGACAACCTTCATGGCCTTCGGCATCCAGCTTCATGCACAACAATATGGCATCGTCAACTTTTCTGTCAATTTCATGAGAGAAGAGCCTGACTACTCCGCTGAACTTGGGAACCAGAACCTGATGGGAACACTCGTGGAGATTTTGGACCAGAAAGGATATTGGCTCCAGATCAAAAGTCCAGAACCCTACAAAGCCTGGGTCAATGAACTAGGAATCGTCCGGATAGAAGAGAAAGAAGTGGAAAGCTATCTCAAGGCTCCCAAATATATCTGTATAGCAGACCACACTTATCTGTACAGTGAACCCAATCCGCATTCCCAAAGGATCTGTGATTTGGTCATGGGAGATTTGCTCCGCATCCAGTTCAAGAAAAACAGCGACAAACCTCTTGTCAAAAAAGGTTGGGTGGCAGCCTTGCTTCCATCAGGAAAAGCAGGTTATATCCCAAAAGACAAGGTGGAACCTTTTCAGAAATGGGCAGAAACCAGAAAACCTACTGCTGACAACATCATAGAAATAGCTGAAACCATGTTGGGAGTCCCTTATCAATGGGGAGGCACATCTTCCAAAGGAGTAGACTGCAGTGGTCTGGTCAGGACAGCTTGTTTCATGAACGGTTTATTGTTGCCAAGGAACGCATCACAACAGGCAAAAATTGGAGATGCTGTAGAAATCGGCGAAATAGGACACCGTACTATCAGCCATTTGCAACGAGGCGATCTCCTGTTTTTTGGAAATGTTCAGAGGAACAAAGTGACACACGTCGGAATCTATTTGGGAGACGGTCTTTTCATCCATTCCTCACAACAAGTCAGGATCAACCACCTCATCCCAACCGAAACAGACCATTACAATGGGATCGCACGTCTTCTCTATGCCCGGAGAATTGTCGGCCAGCAGGATAAAGGCAAAGGAATTGTCAGCATTCGCAAGAGTCCCGCTTATTTCGGCAATTGATCTCAGAAAACGAACTTTCTTTTTATTGCACAACTATTGCTTTCTTCCACATTTTAATTAAATTTGTATAGGTTTTCCGACAAAAAAGAAAGACCAGAAAAGATTTTACAAACACTAAAAATCAATACAATGAATCTAAGAGACTTTAAAAAAGATGTAGAATATTTCGTAGGTGAATTCATAGACGACTGCATCCTTTTCCTAATGGTTAACCCGAAACAAGACGAGGAAAAAATCAACGAGATCATTGACGAGGCTGTTGACCTTTACAACAGTTTGAAAGATAAGGCCAATGCTAAAGTCGATACAAAAAAAAGCACCTACTTTGCCAATCTTCGCAATGAAATGATTGAAAAAGTAGATGCCCTATCTGAAAAACTCAGTGAAGCTATTTCTTCCTGTAAAAAGAATTAAGCAATTATTTGTCGGCTAAATGTTTTTCCCAGGCCCAAGCTGATGCGAGGGTCTGTTCTGTTGTACGCTCTGCCTTCCAGCCCAATTTCTCATTGGCCAAAGTCGGATCAGCCCAAATCGCAACGACATCACCAGGACGACGAGGAGCGAACTTGTAATTCAAGCTAAGACCGTTCACCTTTTCAAAAGCCTTGACTAGTTCAAGAACAGAAAGAGGCTTTCCGGTACCGACATTGAATACCTCATAGTCATTTTCCATCTTGCCTTCCAACATTCTTCGAACAGCATGGACATGAGCCTTTGCCAAGTCAACTACATCAATATAATCTCTTTGGCAAGTTCCGTCAGGAGTCGGATAATCATTTCCGAAAATGTTCAGACAATCTCTCTTGCCAATGGCAGTCTGAGTAATGAATGGCACAAGATTGTTCGGGACTCCACGTGGCAATTCTCCAATCAATGCTGAAGGATGGGCTCCGATAGGATTGAAATATCTCAAGGCTATTCCTTTAATCGGACCAGGACGATCGGATCCAATATGGACAGTGCTATCTCCTGTTACATAAGCATTGACAGAATCTCTCAAAATATCCTCACAGATTTGTTTGGTATTGCCATAAGGAGAGGTCGCACTTTGACGAGGAGATTTCTCTGTGACTGGCAGTTCATCTGGTTCACCATATACTGTGGCTGATGAAGAAAACAGGACATTGCAGCCACCATGCCCATGAGCGACTTGGATCAAGTTCATGAAAGACTCCAGGTTATTCTTATAATACATGATTGGTTCCGCCACAGATTCACCGACAGCCTTGAATGCCGCAAAATGAATGACAGCATCAATCTTGAATTCATCAAAAAGATTCTCCACTGCCTTAATGTCGCAAAAATCCATCTTGATGAAAGGAATATCTTCCCTTCCTGTGATTTTCTTGACTCCTTCGAAACAAGTCATGTCGCAATTGGACAGATTGTCTGCAACGACGACATCATAACCTGCCTCGATAAGTTCTACGCTTACGTGGCTTCCGATATAACCGGCACCACCTGATACTAAAACTCTTTTTGCCATATCTATAAACTATTTATAAGATTTTTTATCTCTTATGCATATCTTACAAAATTAACAATAAAATTGTACTTTTGCATTATATGAAAAAAGTAGTTTTATATTTTTTAGTAATTCTGCTAGCTTGTCCTGTTCCGGCTCAAATCAGAGCCACCAAGAATATTTCCAGGCAAGCTAAAGGATATGCCCAGAACATCATATCTGACCAATCCCAAAAAGAACCGTTGAAATCTTCTCTTCTCGGCGTTATGGCCATCAATCTGAAAGGCGACACTCTGGCTTGGTACAATGCTGAACAGAAACTCATTCCTGCCTCTACTATGAAGACCATCACAACCGGTCTGGCCATAATGGAACTAGGACCAGATTACAGATACCCCACCCAAATAGGACATAGTGGCGAGATCAAAGATGGCATACTGATGGGAGATCTATACATCATCGGTCATGGCGACCCTACCATTGGCTCCAAAGACAGCATCGCCACCAATGTCAACGCATTATTCACCCAATGGTTCCAATTTCTCTCAGATGCCGGAATCAAAAAAATAAACGGCCTGGTCATCGGAGACGGACGTTGGCTGGACGGCTCAGCGGAACATCCCGACTGGGGATGGGAGGATTTGGGCACCTACTATGGAGCTGGCGGAAACGGACTCTGTTTCTATCGGAATATCGTGGACATCAATGTAACCCCAGGTCTGGAAGTGGGCGATTCCATAAAAATGAACATCTGCTATCCGAAGACTCCTTGGATCCATTATATTCAGAATTGCCAGACTGACAAGAAAGGTAGTGGCAATCATCTCTCCCTTTACAACAGCGACCTCTCCTACCATGCAGAAATGAGAGGGACACTGGCCAAAGAGCACTATCCCCATAAAATGGAATGCAGCAACAAGTTCGGAGCCCTCACCTGTGCATATTATTTCTGTGAATATTTGAGGAACAACGGCATAGAAAGTGAAGGATTCTGTCAGGCGGATGGTTATGGGCGAGTCAGCAACGCTTATGTTCCGAATCAAGATGGACAAACCATTAAAGAAATCAAGTGCAACATTCCCATCTCAAAAAATCTACAGGAGCAGGACAGTCTGGAAATTCTGGGCACCACCTGGTCACCGGAACTGGTGAAGATCGCCAGAATGACCAATTACCGGAGTGACAATTTCTTTGCGGAAACCCTGATGAGGACGCTCGGCAAAGTAAAGAGGGGCCATGCCGACTACAAGACCTGCCAGAAATATTACAAAGACGCTTTTGCTGAAATGGGACTGGACACCCGAAAAGGGATTGTCGTGAGCGACGGCAGCGGACTTTCCAGAAAGAACTACATCGCTCCGGAATTCTTCTGCCGCTTCCTCAAAGCCATGTATGAATCTCCGGTAGCAGAAGCTTATCTTTCCACTCTCGCCAGTCCAGGAAAGCCTCATTACACGAACCGTCTGAAGGGAGAACCCGAGACCGTCCGCCAGAGAATCTTCCTGAAGAGCGGATCCATGAACGGGGTACGTTGTTTCAGCGGCTTCATCAAGCCGACTTCCCATCGGGAAGAAGACACCATCATCTTCTCCATCATGACCAACAACTGTACGGCTTCTGACTGGAGTGTCTATCATCTGATTGATGAGATGATTGCAGCTATCGCATTTGAGAATTAGACGGGAATCACTTGAACAGACTCCGCACGAGGGCAGGGACATCGGCTACTTTGACGATTTCCATGCCCTCTGTCTTTTTGCCCTCCAGAGAAGAGAAGGACGATATGTACATTTTGCGGAAGCCTAATCTGGAAGCCTCCGTAATGCGTTTTTCAATTTGATTGACCGGACGGATCTCTCCGCTCAGACCCACCTCTCCGGCGAAACAGATATCGGAAGGGATGACGAAATCGAAGCTGGAAGAGAGGACGGCACAGATGACAGCCAGATCGCAGGCCGGGTCGTTCACGCGGAGCCCTCCTGCCATATTCAGGAACACATCCTTCATGTTGAGACGGAAGCCTGCCCGTTTCTCCAGCACGGCGAGCAGCATGTTCAGACGACGGACATCAAAACCGGTGGCCGAACGCTGGGCGGTACCGTATGCCGCCGTACTGACCAGTGCCTGCACTTCGAACAGGAAGGGTCTCATTCCATCCAGCATGGCGGCGATGGCCGTTCCGCTCAATCCCCTTTCGTAGATAGGCATCAGCATTTCCGAAGGATTGAGGACCTCTTTCAGTCCTTTTCCCGTCATCTCGAAGACGGCAATTTCGGAGGTGGCTCCGAAACGGTTCTTGATGCTTCGGAGGATTCGGTAGGAGCCTTTGTCGTCTCCCTCAAATTGCAGGACGACATCGACGATATGTTCCAGCACCTTCGGACCGGCGATATAGCCGTCTTTGGTGATATGGCCGATCAGAATGACCGGAATGCCGGTGGATTTTGCGAAATGCAGCAGAATGGACGTCACTTCCTTGATCTGGGTCACCGAACCGGCAGAAGAGTCCACATTCTGGGAATACATGGTCTGCACGGAATCGACAATCATCAGATGAGGCCGCATCTCGTTGGCGGCGGCCACAATGTTCTCGACTAGAGTTTCACTGAAAATGAAGCAGTCTGCATCGTCTCCTCCCAGACGGTCTGCACGCATCTTGACCTGGCTGGCGCTCTCCTCTCCGGTCACATACAAGGTCTTCAGCCCCTTGCAGGCCAAAGGTATCTGAAGAGAAAGGGTTGATTTTCCGATACCGGGCTCTCCTCCGATAAGGACCAGAGAACCTTCGACAATGCCGCCGCCCAAAAGCCGGTCCAATTCCCCATTGTGCAGGGAAATGCGGTGTTCCTGGGCAGAGCCGATCTCCGCAAGCTGCTGAGGATGCTGCTGGACAGGTACGGCCGAAGCGATGTGCTTGGTCTTGGTGACCACTTCCTTGTGCTCCACCATCGTATTCCATTCGCCACATGCCGGGCAACGTCCCAACCACTTGGAACTTTCATTGCCACAATTGGTGCAGAACCACACCGTCTTTTCTTTTCCTGCCGCCATACCTCTTTTCTTCTCCTGATCTATCTTTCTAGTTTGAACAATTCGAGATTGCTTATCTTTCCGTCCTGGATGTCCATCCGGATGGCGGTACGATAAATCTGCCATCCCTGCAGACCACAGGCACCCGGGTTGATGACCAGCATGTCATACTGCTTGTCCATCATGACCTTCAGGATATGCGAGTGTCCGCAGACGAACACGTCCGGACGATAATTTTCAATCATGGCAAGAGCCTTCAGATCGTATTTGCCCGGATAACCTCCGATATGGGTCATCAGAATTTTCTTGCCCTCGCAATTGAAGAACTGGGTCCGGGGACATTCCTGACGGATATCCTGTCCATCGCAATTGCCATAGACCCCGATAAGGGGTTTGAAGGCGGCAATTTCCTTGACAAATTCCCGGCTGCCGCCGAAATCGCCTGCATGCCAGATGACATCGACCGGCTCCAGGAATTCCTTGAATTCCTTGCTGAATACCCCGTGCGTATCGGATATGATTCCTACTTTCATCGCTCCTCCCTTACATATATCTGAAATAGGCGGCTTCCGCCGCCGTCACTGCCGCTGTTTCGGTCCTGAGACGGGAATTGCCGAGATGGACCGGTATGAAACCGGCTTCCACCGCCAGTTCCGCTTCCCTGACTGAAAAATCGCCTTCCGGTCCGATGAGGACAATGACAGACCGGCCGGAATAGTCTTCCAGCGCCTGCTTGATGGAAATTCTTTCCTTCTCCCCTTCAAAACAATAGGCAATCAGCTTCAGGCTGCCCCGATCTTCTCTGACTTCTTCTATGAACTCTTCCACACTGACCGCATCCCGTATTTCAGGCAGCTGCGCTTTCAACGACTGCTTCATTGCGGACACCAGAATCCGGCTGACCCTTTCTTTCTTGAAGATCCGCCGTTCGGAATGTTCTCCAATCAGAGGGACAATGCCGTCCACACCGATTTCAGTCGCCTTTTCGGCAAACCATTCGTACCGGTCGTTGTTCTTGGTCGGGCAGACCCCCAGCGTCAACCGGTAATCATGCGCTCCCCACAGATTGTCCACCGTCAAAACGCGAGCTTGTGCATGCTTTGGAGAGGCATCCAGCAATTCACACGAATATCTGGACCCACGACCGTCCACCACAAAGATTTTGTCCCCCACCTTGTGACGGAGGACTTTCACCATATGTCCGGACTCCACCTCATCGAACTGGCAGAACTGCCCATCCACTTCTGTTGTATAGAATAGTTCCATCTTAACCTCTGATGACCTTGACTTCTCCATCCAGGCCGACCTTGATGATCTGGGAAGCGATTCGGGTCGAATCCTTTTCCAATCGCTTGTCCACCACGTAATCGACAGCAGAAATGATCTCTTCTGAAATCTCGTCATAGCAGGAAGGAGTCTCCTCACCAGAAATGTTGGCAGAAGTGGAAACGATTGGCCTGCCCAACTTATAAGCCAATTGGCAACAGAAATCCATCTTCGGAATACGGATCCCGACAGTACCGTCCTCCGCCACGACATTATAGGCCAGAAAATGCCGATCTGCGACCGGTTGCTTTCCGTCTGCCGGAGCTTCTCCACAGATAGCTCCCGGATAAATGAGCGTCATCGGGCAGTCATTCACCTGAACCAGTTCCTCCGCAATGAAAGGAATCTCCTTGACATAACGGCAAATCATATCCATATCACTGGCCAACAGTACAAGTGACTTGCTGTCTGAGCGTTTCTTTATCTCGTAAATCTTGGCAACCGCCTCCGGATTGGTGGCATCACAACCCAATCCCCATACAGTGTCTGTCGGATACAGGATAATTCCTCCTTTCCTCAACACTTCCAATGTTTCATTCAAAGCATCCATAGTTTTCTGTTTCAGAAAAATTCTAAATTCTATCTTTTCTATCGTGAGAATCAATATAATCAAACGACGCCACAATCGGATAATGATCAGAATAGTTCTCCTTGAGTGTCCGGTGGCTCACGGCCTCAAATACGGTCGGGTAGAGGATATAGTCAATCCTCAACAGAGGCCAAAGTACAGAATACGTGGAACCGAAGCCACACCCCGCTTCTTTGAAGGAATCTTTCTGATAACGCATGATTTTGTTGTAAGTATAGGACATCGGCGTATCATTGAAATCTCCTCCGATCAGTGACTTATATGGGCTCTTGAGTATATCTTCCATAATCTGGTCCACCTGTTTCGGTCGCATGGAAATGCCCGTCTTGAATTTCTTCTCGGTGTTCTTCATGGTCTCTTCATAATTGACCCTCAAATCGGCCGCCATCCGGCTCAAGGAAATGCTGTAGCTCTGGAAATGGCAATTGTAGATACGGATACGTTCTCCGTTGATCTCACAGTCGCAATAGATGGCCAGGTTGGCACTTTCCTCAAAATCGAAGACACCTTTCTCCAGAATCGGGAACTTGGTCAGAATGACATTTCCTGTAGAATTAGCTCCATTGTCATAGGCATAGTAAACTTTCCCATATCCCTTGAAATTTTCATCGATGAAGGATGCGGTGTCATGACCGCCCAACGTGCAGAATTCTTGAAATAAGACGATATCAGGCTGTTCCTGATCAACCAAACGAACTATTGAATCAAAGCTCTCCCTCTGCGATAATTCATCTGGTGACAACTCAAAATGTCCGACATTGTAGGACATTACTTTCATGACCCCTTCTTCGTCACTCTCCTTCCTGAACTGATAATAGCGTCCTACCCAAAAAATAGACGGCAACAACGCCACCAGCGGAATGATGAAATAGATATACCGACGAATCAGAGCCCAAATCAACAAAAGGGCATTGATGAAGAACAGTGGCAAATAAATGATTCCGAATATGGTCAACAACCAAGATTTCGCAGGGTTGAGATAGCCGGAAATATAGCACACGACCAAAAGAGCGGCAGCGACAAGCATGATGATCATGAGTGCCAGGCCACCTAATGATTTGTTTCTATTTTTCTTTTTGCCAACCATCTAGAACCATTTGTCTTGTCTGTACAAACTTCCTGACTTGCGCCACCATAACAAGAGAAGCCAACCGAAAAGCATACCTCCCAAATGAGCGAAATGAGCCACCCCATCTGCTGTTCCTGTAACACCGGTCAACAACTCTATGGCAACGAAAATAAGGACCATCCACTTGGCTTTCAATGGAATAGGAGGAAAAATGAGCATGAGGACAGATTCTGGATAAAGCAGTGCGTAACCAATCAACACGCCGTAAATGGCGCCAGAAGCTCCAACTGTAGGAGTGCGTAAAATATCAGCAACCACACTGTAATACATTTGTAAATTACCCTGATCCATCACATGAATCTGCATGAATTGCACTCCTTGATGAAGGAAGACTGCACCCAATCCCGTCACAAAATAAAATACGGCAAATTTCTTGGATCCGATGGCACGTTCCAGAACTGTTCCGAACATCACAAGCGTATACATATTAAAGAAAATATGCCAGAATCCCCCATGCATGAACATATGGGTGATGATCTGCCAAGGATGAAAGAAAGGAGAAGACGGATAAAACAATGCGAAAGTCTCAATCATAAAATCCTGATTGATCATCGTCGCAATGAACATGATGATATTTATAAATACCAAATTCTTGGTAACTGGAGGAATTTGACTGAGAAATCCGCCATTCCCGTTGCTATAGTAAGTCATTCTTGTTTTTCTACTTAAATTTTTTTTCAATTTCGTCCATTCCGATGATGGACATGATTCTTAGTCCTCTAATTGTATATTCCGAGTTTTCACAACAAAATAGTCTGTCAATCAATCTTTGTGCCTCAACCGGAGATGTCATGACAGAAGATTTCATTGCTCCGATTTCAGCAAATTTTTCTGCCATAGCTGACTCCATCATTCCCGGAAGGGAAGAATAATCTTCAGACAGTGCCACCAGAATTTCATAGATAATCTGTTCCACGGTTTCTGGATCCGGTGAAAAAGCCTCCGGCACCCCATTGACCACCATCGTGTCTTGACCGGTAAAAGTAAAGTCAAATCCCATGGATCTGAGCAATTCGGCATTTTCTTCCAAAAGGAGACGGTTCTCCACCCCCATATTGATTTCCACTGGGAATAGTCCTATCTGGGTAATATGGCCATTCTTGCGCACTGCTTTCAAGAACTCTTCATAGAAGATTCGTTCCCGAGCCCGCCTGATATTGACAACCAGCACTCCCGAAAGAACTTGGGACAAAATATATTTTGACTGAAGAAGGATGACCGATGTCGTCGGCAAGATCTTGTCCTCAAACAATTTTCCATAATCCTGCCTTTGTTCCAAAACAGGAGAAGTTGGTTCATGATACCCCATGTCAATCTTCTGTTCCGGAGCAGCTTCGACAAACATGTTCCCCCCCTCTCCAAAAGGATTGGGAATCTCTATTGTCTTGCTTTTCCCAAAGGATGTTCCGCCATACTGGTCAACACCTGCAAATGGAGAAGAAACATAGCCTACATCAAACGGATTATAATCGGGATTGAAACGAACTTCCGGTTGTTCCACCACTGGACGGAAACTCTCATAATTCTTTCCAAAAACCGGAAGGTCAGGTTCCTGAGCGGCATCAAAGTCAATGCTGGCACCAAAAGAATTCTTGGCCAAGACTTCCTTTACAGCTGCAAAGACAAATTGGAAAAGAAGAGAATCGTCCTCGAACTTGATTTCCGCCTTGGTCGGATGAATGTTGACATCTATCGAATGAGGATCAATCTGCAGATAGAGAAAATAGGATGGAGTGGTCCCCTCCGGAATCATGTTATCATATCCTTTCATCAATGCCTTATGCAGATATGGACTTCTGAAATACCTGCCATTGACAAAGAAGAACTGATTGCCCAAAGTCTTCTTGGCCAGATCCGGACGGCCGATGTAACCGGAAATAGATGCAACGGACGACTGGGAAGAGACTTCCACCAACTCATTCACGACTGAACGACTGAACAATTCCTGGATTCTGAATTTCAGAGAACCTGCGGCACGAGTGACATAAACTTCCTTTCCATTGTGAATCAATGAGAAACCAATGTCAGGACGAGTCAAAGCCACTCGGATAAATTCTTCGACTACATGCTTGAACTCAACGTTGTCCGATTTGAGGAATTTTCTTCTGGCCGGCACATTATAAAAAAGATTCCGGACCGAGAAATTGGAGCCTGCCGGACAAGATGTCTCCATGGTGGAGAGATGTTGAGAATCAGCAAATTCCACCTCACAGCCAATCTCCTGGTCTGCAGGACGTGTCTTCAACGTCACTTCAGCGACAGCGGCAATAGAAGCAAGAGCCTCCCCTCTGAATCCGTAAGTCAGAATATTGTTCAAGTCTTCCGCGGCAGACAATTTGGAGGTTGCATGTCTCTCAAAGCATACGACAGCCTGATCCGGAGTCATTCCGCATCCATTGTCCACTACTTGTATCAAAGTCCGCCCTGCATCGGTCAGGATAACCGAAATATTGTCTGCTCCAGCATCCACTGCATTCTCCATCAGTTCCTTCACCACGGAAGATGGTCTCTGCACTACTTCGCCGGCCGCAATCATATTGGCAATATTGCTCGGTAATATCTTGATATCCATACTGCTTAACTCTCCCAACACTTGATGTGTCTCCTCTACAACATACCGTAAAACTTGGTAATCATGACAAGGACCACTACAAAAATAATCAAACCGACAAGAGAAATCACAGCCGATATCTTGGAATCTCCTCTTGTCCTCGAATAGTTGCCATCTCGGAAAGAGCCCTGGATATAGGAGCCCGGAACATAATTCCCTTCCTTGACATCCTTGTCCAAAGAGCCGTCCACATGACCGAACTTCTTGCGCAGTTCTTCCTTCTGCTCATCATAATAGATGGGCCTGTAATTGAAAACTCTGTGTTCTTGTTCGCCGAACCAACTAAATTTCATAAGCTGTCATCAATAATTATATGGGCATATTGTACCCATGAATAGCAAATTTAACATAAAGTTCTTAACTTTCAGCAAAATATCAAAGTTAAAAATATGAACGACAATACACAAAATATGAACAACCGCACTCCTTTTCCCTTCAGAATCGGAAATGGCTATGATGTACATGCCATGGAAAACGGAATACCTATGTGGCTGGGTGGCATCCAGATTGAAAGTGAAAAAGGGTTCGTGGCCCATTCCGACGGAGATGTAGCCATCCATGCTCTTTGCGACGCACTTTTGGGCTGCTTGGCACTCGGAGACATCGGACATTATTTTCCCGACACTTCCGATGATTGGAAAGATGTGGACAGCAAGGTCCTGCTCAAGATTGTTTGCAATCAAATAAGGCAACTTGGCTGGGAAATCGGCAATACCGACATTACCATCGCTCTCCAAAAGCCCAAAATTGGCCATCTTGTGGAATCCATGCGAGCCACATTGGCTAAAGTCATGGAAATTGACATAAATTGCGTCTCCATCAAGGCATCTACCAATGAACGCCTGGGTTTTGTCGGTCGCTGCGAAGGATGCCAAGTATGGGCGAGCGCCCTGATATATCAAAATCCGTCCCATTGAAATGACAGGAAACGGCTTTGAAACAATCTTGCAAAGAACAGAACAGTCATTTTGATGGAAATTCTAAAATAATTTTGATTTTTTCAGTCATTTTCTTTGACTTTCTCAAAAAGTGTAGTACATTTGCAATCCCATAAGACAAATGGACAACATTGAGATATGGTGTAATGGTAGCACTACAGATTCTGGCTCTGTCAGTGAGGGTTCGAATCCTTCTATCTCAACAAAAAAATCAGCTGCTGGGACTCGTTCTGGAATTCAAGGCTGATTATTTTTTTAAGGTTCATTGATGGCGGGGTAGCTCAGCTGGTTAGAGCGCATGATTCATAATCATGAGGTCGGCGGATCATGCCCGCCTCCCGCTACCAAGAAGAAAAGCAGTTATGAAAATTCATGACTGCTTTTTTCATCTCCCGGACATAGACATTTAACGTAAGTAGAACGAAAAAGGGTGAACCGGAGCTGATGCTCCCCAGTTCACCCTTTCATTTTTATCTGCGACCGGTTATTTACGCACGCACTCCATAATTATCGCAACGCCTCCTTCGTGGGCAACCGGCTTGTCTCCCTTCTTTCGACCTGGTTCTGCACTGCATCCATCAAGGAATTCAAATGCTGGATGATTGAAATAAGTAGGCTTGTAATCCATCAGAACCAACAGCAGGGTCAATGACTTGTCTGCATTTTCTTTTACACTGAAACCGACAACCCCTTCTTTGTCCTCACTTTTCTGAACCGGATCAAAATTTCGGTTGATATTCGTGAACATAAATCGGTCTACGTCTATGTTTCTATTCTCCACATCGAAACTCATCTTCTTGGTCGGTTCTCCCTTTTTGACAGGATACCAAGACAAATCCAGTTGCTTGAATGAAGACTCTCCGATGAAATAGTTCTTGAACTCTGACTTGAATGCCGGGATGAATTTATTTTCAACTACGTCAATGGTAAAAGAATCTTCAGGGTCAAGTTCAGGATAACCCTTCAATTTGGCAAGATCGTAACCCCATGAAATCAGAATATTCTCCTTATCAGGAGAGAAAGACTTCACTTTCCACTCTCCTGCAATCAAAGACTCGATTCCTCCAAGAAGCTTCACTTTAGTAGAAACATACTGGCCATCTGAGAATTTGGCGTTTTCTGCAATATTCAATACAATCAGATCTTTTCCCTCTTCGTATTTCTTCTGTTTGAGAGTGATCTTGGACCGGCTTTCACCTGCCGGGAAAACGGCTTTAAGGCCACCGACCACTTCGAAATTGACACCTTCCACAGCAGAACTCTTCTCCTTGTCCAACACCAGTTCAACCTCAGTCTCCCTTTCCACTTTTTTTACTTTTCCATGCTCATCCACCAAAGTCAAATTCAAATCTACCTGATCCGTCATACCAACTGATTTCTTTTCAAAAGAAACATATCCCAGTTTTTCAGACAATGGGAATTGGACCATCGGATAATTTCCTGTCATGAAACCTGATGGCACTTCCAGGCTCATTGACACAGTCTTTTTGGAACCAAACACCAATGGCGTCACTTGAACAGACTTCACTGGGTTGGCACCTCCCAACACAAAAGCTTCTGTAGAAACCTTGTAGTCAGTCCCTTTTACCGCAGTTCCGGCAAACTTGATTGGAACAGTCACTGCCTGAGAACCGGCATAGGAAGAGATGACGTTAATGGTAGCCACACCATCAATTACCACAGGAATGGAGGTTTCAAAAGAAACCGACTCTTGAGGTGCGTCTTTCTTGCAACCTACGGCAGCCAGCAACAAAGTGGCGAATACCCATAAAATTGATTTTCTCATATACTTTTTAATTTAGTGAATTGTTGTATTCCTCTTCCAATTCCTCCAAATATTCACGATCCGCACGGGTTAAATCTTCTGGATCCGGCAGGATCACATCTTTGGCATATCCTCTATCCAATGGAGGCAGTTCGTCCGATTTCCGACAAGAGAAAAACCCTCCAGAAACAAGAAGAAGCGTAAGCGCAATATAAATTTTCTTTTTCATATTCAATTCATTTTTCAGGATTTTCTATTGTACTTTCTCATAGCCAGGATTCTGGATGAGTCCATCTACAAGATGTACATCATTGACTGGAATAGGAAAGGTGTACATAAACTGGCGCGTTGTATATTTACGGCCCTGTTTGGCAGCCCAGAATTCAGGACGGCCGTTGCGCTTCAATTCAAACCAGCGATCTCCTTCCAAATAGAGTTCCTTGCGACGTTCATTCAGAATAGCATACAGAAGAGGTGACAATTCCTTCCCTTGACAATCTTGTCTGATTATATCGTCTGCCTTGACCTTTGGAAGAGTCTGCATCGTAAATGGAACATATTCTTCAATCCTGTTTCTCCTCAATTCATTCAATGCCGCCAATGCTTCAGACTCCTTTCCTTGATGATAGAGGCTTTCGGCCAAAATCAGTTGCAATTCTGCAGAACGCAGGCTGGCTCCCGGATATTTTGTATTTAGGCGATAACGGTCAAAGTTCAATCGATAACGGATATCTTTCTCTTTCTCAACAAACAGTTCAACAAATTTTCTGCTCAATGGTCTAGATCGAAGATAATTGACAGTACCGTTGTATTGTCCTTGTTTATCACTGTCAAAGATGATACTGCTCTTCATGATGACATTTCCTTTTCTGGCAATTTCTGACTCAATCATTTCCTTATAAGCATCACCAGAAATGAGAGGATACTTCTTAAGAAGTTCCCGAGCACTGATAGCAGCATTTTTCCAATCTCCTGTCCAAAAATAAGTCCTCGCCTTGAAGCCTTCCATCACATCGCTGTCAAAACGAAACATCGGATCATCAATAGAATGGGCAATAGCCTGTTCAAAATCAGAAATGCAAAGTTCCGCCGTCTGCGCGATGGTCGAGCGGATCGGCTTCGCTTCCATATCAAACTCTGTCACCAAAGGAACACCAAGTCCCTGCAGATTGCCAACGGCCGGTTCACAGAAATTTCTCAACAGATGATAATAGCAGACACCTCTCATGGCATAGGCGGTACCTATAACATTGCGAGCCATTTTGGACCCATCGTCTTTCATGTTTCCAAAAATAATATTGCAATCACGAATTATCCGATAGAGCCGTTCATAGTAATATTGCTTCCTAGACAACCCGTCTCCCACATAGAGAGGAATGTAACTTCCCTCCGGATATTTGGTCAAATTGGCATCCAAATTATCTGCATAACACTCCAAGTCACTGGACGTGGACACATTTCCCCAGATTATCTCTTCTCCATTGTCAATATCTTTCAAATGAGTGTTGAGCAAGGCAGAAAATTCTTCCGGCGTCTTGGGTATGGTCTTTCCATAAGGTTTGATATCCAAATAGGATGTACAAGAAACCAAAGACATTAAAATACTGCAAATCAAATATTTATATAGGTTCTTTTTCATCTCTTTCATATTTAAAAATTAATGGAAAGGCTAAAGGAATAGGTCCTTGCCTGAGGATAAACAGCCCCAGGAGTTTCCGGGTCCAAACCTTTGTATCCAGTAAAGGTATAGAGGTTGTTCATCATGAAACTAGCATATACACCAGCCAGATGCATCTTTCTCGTCCACTTGTCCGGAAGAGTCCAGTTCAGGGAAACGGAACTGATCTTCAGGTAGGACAAATCTTCCAACATGGAACTTCTGTTGATGGTATCTGAATTCAGCAGTTTGTTGGTCAGCAGTCCACCATTCGGGTCTGTCAGTTTAGGGCCATAGGCATCAATGATTCTCGGATAACCGTCTGTAATCGGATTGTCCGGAGTCCAACGATGGGTGACATCTTTGCGCGCATTCAGATAATAAGCATACAGGTCATTCTGTGAAGTCGGAACAATCTCATTGGTATTGTCCCCTACTTTTCCATGTCCAACAGGCGGCGTGATATTGTTGACAATCTTTCCTCCAATCGAATAGTTTCCCACAATATTGAGAGACACATTCTTGTAAGAGAAAGTCGTTGAGAATCCTCCATTCCATGGAGCATTCATGGTTCCGACATAGAACAAGTAGTTCTCGTATTTCCTATAGTCTGCCACATCCGAAATGACGGCATCCGGTCGCAGCTGATATTCATACAAGCCGGTTGTCGGATTGATTCCGTTCGGCTTGCCGGTAAAGATATGGCCCAATGGATAGCCGACAAAATACTGTTCACTGAGAGAACCAGTCGGAGAAGCATACTTGGTCAGCTCATTATAGTTATAGGAAACATTCGCCGCTACTCTCCAACGGAAATCACGGATACGGAGAATATCTGCACTCAACATCACTTCCACACCCTGGTTGATCTGCTCTGAAGTATTATAGGCCTGAACATCAAATCCTGTAGAAGTAGGAACTCTTACTTTGGTTACCTGGTCCAAGTTCTTGTTCTGATAATAGGACAATTCACCAGTGATTCTATCTGCCAAGAAGCCGAAATTCATACCTATGTTAAAAGTACGGTTCTTCTCCCATCTAAGGTTAGGATTCGGAGCGTTATAAATAAAGCCCATTCTATAGAAATCGAACTCTGATTTGCGGAATGTCGGCATATAATCCATAATCAGAACTGGATAGACCGATTTATTGACACCGCCGGTATATCCGAAACCAGCACGAAGACTCAGGGTACTCAACACGTTTGAAATTCCTTTCATCCAAGGTTCTTCATCCACATTCCAGGAGCCGCTGACTGACCAGTTTGCATTGAATTGCTGGTCACTTCCAAAATTATTGGAACCGTCGGAACGAATGGTCGCACTGGCAATGTACCGATTATTGTAATTGTAAGTCGCAGTGCCATAAAATGAGGCGAAAGCATCTTCCAACTTACTCTGTCCAGACAGGCCATCCATGATTTCCCCGAACTTGATCATTTTGTCGTAATCAATTTTTCCATCTGCATTCGGCTCAAACATAGGAGTAGAATGGTTACCTGTAACAGGATCATATCCATAACGTTTGGTCGTAATGCTACGCGAATAGGAACTTCTGATTTCTGAACCAGCAATTGCACTCACATTATGCTTCTCGGCGAAAGTTCTAGAAAAGTTGAACTGGCCTCTGAGAAGATAGGAAGTATTGACATTAGAGAATTGAGTAATGGAGCCATACACTCTCTTGGAATTGAAATAATCATTTTCGAACGGACGGTCCTGCCATGCGGCATAAGTATTCTTTCCATTGATGTTCTCGGACATGTCGCTGATGTACGAGAAGGAAGCCAATCCATTAAATGTCAATCCTTTCACAATATTGACCGTAGCATTCCCACGAATGTTCATGGAAGACGAAGTCGCCATACTGGAAGTTTCATCAATCTCCCGCATGATATTAAAACCATTGACCGGTTCCGGATAAACATATGTATTTCCATTTGCCTGAGCGATGGAGAAATAAGTTTCATCAGACTTGTAGGAACCGTCTTCATTATACGGCTTCTCATACGGATTGGCAAAATAGGCATAACGGAACATATCCACATTATTTGATGGCGCCAAAGACTTCATGTAGCTGAAATCTGTGGAAAGCCCCAGCTTGATCCATTTGGCCGGATTCATGTCCACTTTGGCATTGATGCTGTAATTTTCAGCACTCGTCTTCACCACCAGACCATTGTTTCTATTGAAACCTCCTGACACATAGTATGTAGTGCTTCCCGCTCCACCTGAAAGAGAGATATAATGACTAGTGGATATGGAATTTCTGAACAGCACATCAAACCAATCTGTCGACTCAGAAGCCAACCTCTCAATTTCAGCATCCTGTTCTGCCTTATTCATCCCCTTGAATCGCCCATAACCGGAACGTATCTGTCCCAACAAGCCTATGACAGGAATATTAGAACGGGTCTGGTTCATTGCAGGAACGGAAAATTCATTCCAAAGCTCCTGCTCCCAAGCCAATTTTTCTCTGGAATTCATAAGATTGGCATCACCCGAAGGCTTGGTCTGGATGGAAACAGAACCAGTATAGCTGACATGGGTCTTGCCGGCCTGACCTTTCTTGGTCGTGACGACAATGACACCACCAGCAGCCTGTGATCCATAGATAGCAGCAGCAGATGCGTCTTTTAAAACTGTAATGGATTCTATATCATTCGGATTGATATTGCCGATACCATTGGCATAGATACTTTCAAAATCACCAGACTTGATCTGGCTGCTGTTCATCATCGGAATATTCTTCTGTAGAGGAACACCGTCTACCACCCAAAGAGGTTCCGCATCACCAGTAATGGTATTTGTTCCACGGACACGCACACTGGCAGAAGAACCCGGACGGCCGGAAGTCATCTTGACAACCACGCCGGAGAGTTTGCCCTGAAGCAGCTGGTCCACACTTTTCAACGGAGAATCTTTCAGTTGCTTGGCATCCATCACAGCCACCGCCCCAGTTGCCTTCCGGATGTCTACCTGGGAGTAACCTGTGACGACCACCTGGTCCAAGGTGGAATGCTCCACCTTCATCACGACATTGTATTCGCTTTTGTCCACTTTCCATTCCACCGTTTCGAAACCGATGAAACTGAAATTGATGACAGACCCTTTCTTGACAGTGATGCTGTAATCGCCATCATAGCCGGTCACTACTCCGATCTTGGTCCCCGGCACCATGACGGCGACTCCGGTGAGAGGCAGTCCCTCTCCATCAGTCACCACTCCCGAGACCTTGATTTCTCCCTGAGCAAAAACAGGAAGGACAGAGGCCAGCATCACGAAGAAGATGGCCAATGCATAGATGAGTCCTTTACGTTCCTTCATAGCTTATCAGTTATGATTTATAATATTTATATCTTTTTGCGGAAGTCCCAACAGGTTTTCCACGAAATAATATCTGAGCACATTGGTATAATAGGAAGGGGTACCCAAGCTGTGGTCCGTCCCCGGAATGACCAACATGTCAAACCGTTTTCCTGCCTTGATCAGGGCATGTGCCAGACGCATGGTATTGGCAGGATGGACATTGTTGTCCATGTCTCCGGTAATGAGCAGCAATTTTCCTTTCAGATTGCCGGCCAGTTCGATATTGGTCGGAATCTTGCACTCAAAGGCAGGTTTGCCGTCTTTGCCCGCAACTCGGTGCACTCCATGGAAAGATTCTCCCCACCATTGCGTATAAATGTTGTTGTCATGATTACCAGATGCCGCGACACCGGCCTTATAGAAATCAGGACGGGTCAGCATGGCGGCCGCCGCCATGAAACCACCTCCAGAATGACCATAGATTCCTACCCGATCCAAATCACCTGGATAACGCTGTGCCACCTGTTGGATTACTGCATAATTGTCATCCAAAGCGTAATCTCTCAAATTGCCATAACCGAAATTGTAAAAATCCCGGCCACGATGGGGATTACTTCCCCTATATGACACATTCACGACAATGAATCCCAACTGAGCGAGGCTGTGATTATAGTTATCATCCAATGAAAATTCTCTCGGAACCAAATCCATTTGAGGTCCAGGATAGACATCCGTGATGATCGGATATTTCCTGCCAGGTTCCATCTCAAATGGAAGGTAAACGACACCATACAGTTTAGTAACAGAATCGGCCGCCATAAATTCCACCACTTCCGGATATTTCCAGCCACATTTTTCCAGTTCGCTCACATCCGCAGACGGCAGTTCATAGAGGACTCGTCCCTTCATGTCACAAATCTGATGTCGCGGTGCCATATCCATCCGAGAATATTTATCAAAAATGTATTTCTTCTCAGGGGACAGTTCAATACAATGCGTTCCATTTCCTGGAGTCAACAACACCGGTTCAAATTTTCCATCAATGGATCCTTTGTAGAAATAGCGGTAATCCGGATTGACTGCAGGATTGGCCCCATACCCCTCGAAGATGAATGTACGGGCAGCCGTGTCGATGCTATGCACGGCACCGGACACAAATTCCTGTTTCATGACCGGATTCAGGAGACGACCGTCCTGGTCATAGTGATAGAACTTTCCCTTACCTGTCCTTTCTGACCACCACAGGATGTCCTTGCCCTCATTGAGAACATGGAATGACATCATCATCTCGTTGAAATGAGGCTTGCATTCCTCTGTGATGATGTTCCGGACTTCTCCATTGCGCAAATCGACCCGAAACAATTCCAAGGTGTCCCGCTGACGGTTGGAAGCCATCAGATAGACATAATCCCCGCTTTGGCAATATTGTCCGAAACGTGGAAGATACATTTCCTGGTCTTTGTATTTTTCCAGTTCCGTCAATCTTCTGAAACTTCGCTGGTCAGCATCTACATAATAGAAATCATACCTGAAGACAGCTGTATCCCCCGGCATCGGGAACAGATAGGTCTTGGGCTCCGGACGTTCAGACAGATTGTCCACCAAGGTCAGTGAACCGACATTGCGACAATCTTTCCGGTGACCGATGAAATGATGGCCCTTCTTCTGCCACATTCCCTGCACAGATATTTCCGCCTTGCTCTTCTCCGGGCCCGTCCCCTTCAATCCATAACTGTGGTCCTTTTCCCCATCAGAGGTCAAACAGACCAGACTGTCGTCAACCCCCAGACAAAGCTGGTTGTCCACACAGACCATACGATACAGACTGTCCTGAGAATATCTCCAGTTATGGCCCGGATACCTGTTACCCTTTCCGGCATAGGAATCATCGGTCTCGGACCATTCTTCCTTCCGCCAATTATAGCAATAATGTTTCTTGCCCTTATCTACATAGAAACGGCTGATATCCTGCTCGTCAAAATGAATATTGTACAAACCCAAATTAAGTTTGGCTTCTTTCTTCCCGTCCGTTCCTGACGGAAACCTGGACATGATTTCCGAATCTTTGTAAACCAATGATTTTTTCCAGTTGCGGGAATCGACCAGCCAGACTATTTCATCTCCATCCTTCTGTTTTTCTGAAAAATAAAGATACCGATCATGCTTTCCGGTCCATTTTACTGTAAAATAAGAATTCCTCACTTTGTAATGCAGAGAATCACGTTCAAAAACCTCTGCCCTGTCCATATAAGATTGAGCAGACGCTAAAGACATCAAGCTAACAATCAAACAGATAACACTCAATAATTTTTTCATCATCAAAGACTGACTTAAATACTTGGCTTACTAAATTCAGTTTACCAAGATAACAATTTCAGACAGTAATCTATTCAAATTGGGAAAAACTTGCATTACAAAGTGAAAATAATACAAAAAAAACCTCGTATTGGACATTCTTTCCACTCACTCCTCTAGTCTTTGACTATCTTGATTGACAGTTCATACAACAGATAGATTGGCAGAAAAACCACCATCAAGGTGAATGGATCGCCAGAAGGCGTAATCATGGCAGAGAGAATCATTATCACAACGATCGCGTGCTTGCGATAAGTACGCAAAAAAGATTTGCTGATCAGCCCCAGTTTGGACAGAACCCAAGCGAGCAGAGGCAGTTCAAAGACCACTCCCATGACAA
Source organism: Bacteroidales bacterium (assembly GCA_020026275.1). Lineage (GTDB taxonomy): Bacteria > Bacteroidota > Bacteroidia > Bacteroidales > UBA932 > Cryptobacteroides. Next base: position 35,332 of record JAHHQQ010000011.1, on the reverse strand, counting down.
CAATCAGCATGAAGAACATGCCCATGTAAGAACCCAGATTGATCTGGTTCACGATTTCATTGCCCAGCGTATATTGGGTCAGGAAGCGGAAAGTCAGTGGAAATACCAGCACATAGCCGACAGCGCATCCCAAATAGAACATAATAGTGCTGAACGAGAAGGCAATCCGGACGCTTTTCTTCTCGTTCGGGAAAAGAGCCGGACAGATGAATTTCCACAGTTCATAGACCATGTAGGGGAAAGTGACCACCAAAGCGAAATAGAAAGAAGTGCTCATATGGGTCATGAATTGAGACGCGACATGAATGTTGATGATATCAACGGAGAAGCCGCTGTCACCGAAATCCGGTACAAAAGGCAGTTTTCCCAGTGCCGCGAAGCATTTGTACAGGAAAAAATCAGAAGAAGTCGGTCCCAAGACAAAGGGGTCGAAGATATAAGGCATGGCAATAAACCAGCCCACAAAAGCGACCAGCAGGAAGATAAGGACATGAAACAATGTCATTCTGAGTTCATCAAGATGATCCCAGAATGACATATTCTTCTCATTTCCAGACATTTCCATTCTACTTCTCTTCTTCTTTCTTGGAAGTGTTTTCCTTCTCCTCAATTAATGGTTTGTTGATTTCGTTCTCCACTTCATTGATTCCTTCCTTGAAACTCTTCACGCCTTTGCCAAGGCCTTTCATCAATTCAGGAATTTTCTTTCCTCCGAAAAGAAGCAGGATAATCAGGGCGATTATAAGAATCTCGCCCCATCCCAGATTTCCCAAGAACAACAGATTATGCATGATCATCTTATTTTAATGTTATTCCAAATATAATTACTTTCGACTTCGAATTTAATAAAATAATTTAAATTCATTGAAAAAAATGGACAAGATATCCAATTGAAGAATCTCTTGTCCATTTTTCAATCTGACATAACTGCCTTGCAGCCACGACGTTCTATCTCCTGGAGAAAGAATAAGGCTGATCCTCTACCTGGCCGCCTCTATTCTTGTTTGGTACAGGAGCCATCTTGTAATCAAGTTGGGCTCCTTCCAGCAGATCGGCATGTTCGATAAAGTTTCTGGTCCAGTTCTTTCCATTCAACTGGAGCTGTTCCACATAGAAATTCTCATCACTGTTGTCCGGCGCATCAATCTTCACGGTACGGCCGTTGGCAAGATTCAACTTCACATGATGGAACAGAGGTGTTCCGAGAGCATACTGGTTGCTGCCAGGGCAGACAGGATAGAATCCGAGAGCGGAGAACACATACCAGGCAGATGTCTGGCCATTGTCCTCATCTCCGCAATATCCGTCAAAATTGGCGTTGTACATCTTCTCCATCACTTCACGGATACGCGCTTGACCCTTCCAGGGCTGGTCGGACCAGTCATACATATAGAGGAGATGCTGGATTGGCTGGTTTCCGTGAGCATAGTTGCCCATATTCATCACCTGCATCTCTCGGATCTCGTGGATAGGAAAACCATAGTAGCTGTCATCAAATACAGGAGGGATGTTGAAGATATCATCCAACATCTTCACATAGGCGTCATTGCCACCCATCAGAGCGGCCAGACCTGCAGGATCATGGAAGACGGACCAGGTGTAATGGAGACTGTTGCCCTCTGTAAAGTCACCGCCCCATTTGAGCGGATTGAACTTCTTATCAAAAGAACCGTCCTCGTTCCTTCCGGACATCAGTTTGAATTCTTTATGGAACAGATTCTGATAGTTCATGGCAGACTTGGCGTAAGGAGCAATTTCCTCTTCACTCTTGCCGAGGGCCTTGCCAAGTTGCCAGATGCACCAGTCATCATAAGCATATTCAAGCGTACGGGCAGCGCTCTCGTTGATGCCGACATTGCGCGGCACATAGCCGAGACAGTCATAGTATTCCCAGCCAAGCCGACCTGTCGAACTGACGGCAGGATGCACTTTGTGCGCACCGGAAACGACGGCTTTCCACAAGGTCTCGATATCATAGCCTCTGATTCCCTTCATATAAGCATCTGCCACGATGGATGCGGAGTTGTTGCCGACCATGCAGCCCCTGTGGCCAGGGCTTGCCCACTCTGGAAGGAAACCACTCTCGAGATAATCGTTCACGAGGCCGGCCTGCATTTTTTCCGCCATTTCAGGATAGAGCAGGTTCACCAATGGGAACAGGCTTCTGAACGTATCCCAGAAACCGGTATCAGTAAACATATAGCCAGGAAGAACTTCTCCGTTGAAGGGACTGTAATGTACCGGTTTGTCTTCTGCATCCATTTCATAGAAGCTGCGAGGGAAGAGGACAGAGCGGTACAAGGCGGAATAGAATGTCCTGAGATGGCCGCTATTGTTGTCTGCAACCTCCACTCTGCCCAAGACCTTGTTCCATTCTTTGCGGACACATTCTTTGACCTCGTCAAAGTCTTTTCCCTGCACTTCCTTCAGATTCCGCTCTGCCTGCTCCAGGCTGATGAATGAAGAAGCCACCTTGAAATTGACTTCCTGGCCTCTCCTGGTCTGGAAACCGACCACTGCATGAGCATGGTCCGCTGTCAATTCCAACTTGTTCTCTAGATTTCGTCCGTCCATAGTCTTGCTGTAAGTGAATGGAGTGTCGGAAACCAAGACAAACCAGTTCTTGAAATTATCAGGGACTCCTCCTGAATTGCGGGTAGTATAACCGACAATCTTATTTTCCGAAGGGACGATCTTGACATAGGAACCATTATCAAAGGCATCCAATACCAGATAGGACATTTCCTTTTCAGGATAAGTCATACGGAAAGCTGCAGCGCGGGAAGTGGCACTCATCTCGGCAACTACATCATGGTCTGCCAGATAGACAGAATAATAATAAGGTTTTGCAACCTCTGCCTTGTGGGAGAACCAGCTCTGTCTGGACTCTTCATCAAAATTTTCTCCGTTTGTCACAGGCATGATGGAGAATTGGCCGTAGTCATTGATCCATGGACTCGGCTGGTGTGTCTGCTTGAGGCCTCTCATCTGATGGGCAGAATAGGTATAGGTCCAGCCATCTCCCATCTTGCCGGTCTGCGGAGTCCAGAAGTTCATTCCCCAAGGAGAGGCTACTGCCGGATAGGTGTTGCCTGTAGACAAAGCGAATGAGGAAGCGGTTCCGACCAGAATATTGACATATTCTACCGGATCCTGTTCATACCGCAAACTTTCCCTACAGGAAGAGCAGCTTGAAAACAATACTCCCAAAAGCATTGCACTGGCAGAAAATACTACTGATTTCTTCATGATGATGTGACAAAAATTATGTGTTGCGACTAATTATTTCTACAAAGTCCAGCTAAAAGGATTCACCTTGTACTGCTGCATTGAAGGCAGGACTGGACTGCATGCTGAATTCACAACCGCAATACAACTGGTTATAGAAGTCCATTTCCTTGATGATCTGCCCCCTGCGCTCCTGAAGTCCACCTTTCCGCCAATTCTGGTCCCACCAGATGACATCTGGAAAAAGACTGCAGGCATATTCTCCTGCCACATTGATCTGATCAAGATTTTTCCAACGGGAAGAAGCCAATGTAGTTGTCAATACACGAATACCGTGTTCCTGAGCATAACGGGCAGCCCTCTCCAGACGGAAACGGAAACATTGGAAACACCTCTTGCCTCGCTCCGGTTCATTTTCCAAGGAACGGGCGATACATTTCCATTCTTCATGGTCGTATTGATCCTCAACGATTTCCACTCCATTGACAAGTGAATAACGCTGACATTCATTTTTTCTCTTAAGATATTCTTCCTCCGGATAAATGTTGGAATTGCTGTAGAATATGACTGGACGCAGGCCCTGTTTCAACATGATTTCGATGATTGCTGAAGAGCATGGAGCGCAACAGGTATGGAGCAGCACTTTCGTCTCTCCTCCCGGAACTTCCAAGTGAAAATTATGTCCTCTATTCCTTTTCATACACTATCTTGACCTCTCCAGCAAGCCGACTTTCTTCTGCCTTGAAGCACAACAAATGGCTGTCGATCGCATCATGGATGGAGCTCTTCAACGGATGTTCCGGATTGTGGACAGATTCCAACAAATCCTCAATAACCGCAAAATCGGCATTGCTATGCAAAGGTAACTTATTTATTTCAGTAAAATCATAAAATTCAGGTTTATTGCCATTGAAATGTCTCACCTCAATGGTATTCCCGTCAGCGAAAATTTCCCCACATGCGCAGTTGATTCTCAGGCGGCGGCCGTCTTCTCGAGTCATGGACACCATCGTGATATCCACCAAAACCCCATCGGTCGTGTCGAAACTGGTTATCTGATTGTCCATGACATCATTGCCGCAACGGAAGACACAGCGGCCGAAACGTCCGCTTCTGAGTTCTTCCTCAATCACTTCCTTCCGGGTTTGTCCTTCAGATACAACGAAGTTGTCAATCCACACTTTTCTGCGGCGATACATTTCCACCGCAGAAAAAGGACAGTTCTTTTCCACCGGACAGGTAATGCAGCGGTCGGTGCTGTTTTCCGGCACATTTTCCGGACAGAACCACCTCAAAGAGCCGAATGAAGACACCCGAATCGGCCGGCTATCCAGCAGCCACAGAAGGATGTCCACATCATGACAGCATTTGGACAGAAAGATGGGGGTCGTATCTTCCGCCACGCCCCATGGTCCCCTCACATAAGTGTGCATCATACGGTCCAGACCGACATCAATCGTATGGTGGATGGAAATGATCTTGCCCAGATTGCTCTGGCAGAGAATCTCCTTCAGTTTCTTGAAATAAGGATGGAAACGCAGCACATAGCAGACTGCCACCTTCACGCCGGCTGCCCGTGCAGCCTCATCAATGAGCCGGCACTCTTCCTCCGTCTGCGCAATCGGCTTTTCCAGCAACACATGATAACCATGTGAAATGGCTGACATACATTGATGGAAATGAAGACAATCTGGAGTTCCGACAATCACCACATCAATGTCCCTCTTCTGCCGGAAGAACTCTTCCGCAGAAGCGAAACAGTTTTCCTCCGGAAGCCCATACTCCATTTGAGCGTCTTCCAGACGTTTCGGACTGTTCTCCACTATCATTTCCAGTTTGCAGGACTCCGGATGGGCAGTCACATATTTCAAATACTTCCGGGTACGGTTTCCGACACCAAGAGCGGCTATTTTCAGAACTTTCAGGTTATTCATCTGGCTACCAACTTTGAGATTCTGCCACAAAAGATATTGCAGCAGAATCTCAAATTTAACAATAAATTTCAAAATACATTGAAATGTCCCTTCCTACTGTTTGTCCCCCAAATCGAGGATTCGCACATTTCTAAGTTTCAGACCGGCACCATGACCACAGAAGGAGACATAGCCTTTCTTGTTGAACATGCCCGGATGATTCCTCTTGTCAACGATATATGGATTGTATGTGCTGCCGTCCGGTGCCACATTATGGCCCTTGCAGGCTTTTCTGACATTGGCATTGACAATCACCTCTCCGTTCACAGTCACCGTGATGTGGTCACCTTCCACTCTGATTTCTTCGGTACTCCATTCTCCCAGAGGTTTGTGGACAATTCTCTTGGCAGGCACCACTCCGTAGACAGAACCGTGCACCTGATAAGGATTGAGTCCCACATAGACCGGATCGTCGTGATCCAGAATCTGGACCTCGCACATTGCATCGAACGCAGCGTCCACTCCCATTGGGGTACGGATACCGACTCCGTTGTTCACAGCCGGCTTGAGGAAACAGAATTCAAAACGGAAGACGAAGTTGCGGTATTCCTTCTTGGTGTAGAGGTTGCCGGTGGAGCCATAGTTGGCAGATACCAGGATGGCACCATTGACTGGAGTGTATCCCTCCTTGTCTCCCTGCCATTTGTCCAGGTCGGTTCCATCAAACAGCACTTCGAAACCCTGTGCCTTCTCTTCTGCGCTCAATTCAAATTTTGGAGACGGTTCAGATTCCACCAGCACCTTCTTGAGCTGGTCGACAGCATAGCCGTCATCGGCAGAACCTGCCCTTTCAAAAATCTTGATCGCTTTCTCCAGATTGCTCTTCAGAGCTGCATAGTCAATTTCCTCCTTGGTGGTTGCGACAATGTTCTTGACAGCCATTGCTGCAGCATAGGCCGTTTCCTCATTGTCCAGATATCTGCCGGCGAGAAGGAATGCCTTCATGGTCGGGATGGCAGAAATGGCATTGATGATCTTGTTCTTCACCTGAGAAGACTGCGCCAATTCCATGGCACCTGCCAAAGCGAATCTCTTGACATCCACATTCGGTTCATGATATTCCACCAGTCCGACATATCTCGGAAGAACCTGGTCGGCGAGTTCCGGATGTTTTCTGGCAATCTCCAGAAGAACCGGAGCGGCCTTGTAATTGTTGATTTGGGTAAGACTTGCCAAAGCAGCCTGCTCTCCGGCATTGTATGCGGCATAGAGTTCATTGACTGCCGCATCGGTATTGGTTTCTGCCAGAACAGGATAGAAATTGGATTTCTCGGCAGTCTGAGCCATCAGTCCAGTGACCATCTCATATCGGTTCTCTGCAGAAAGATTGCGGAGCGCTTCTGAAAAAGCGTTCTGGAGCAGCGCTACCTGTTCTCCCTCGGCTTCTTCCAGCAAAGAACCCAGTTGCTCGATGTCCCCTTCTCCTACCAGACCGCTCAGATTCTGGAGAGCGGCAGCAGACAGCTTGTCATCAGACAAAGCCGCGAAAGCGATTGGAGCGAACAAAGTCATTTTCCGGATGGAGGCAAGCTGCAACAGACCTTCCTTGGTCAGAATGGAGGTCGTTTCCTGATAAGCCTTGACAGCAAGCTGTTCCAAGTCCAGACCTTTGACCGCCTTCAATGCGGCCAAAGCGGCAGGAGTGTTCTCGCCACCCAACTGGTTGATGACGGCCAATACGGTTTCTTCCGTACCCAATTTGCCGGCAGCGGCAATGGCCGCCTGTGCCAGTTCACCCTGTCCTGAAAGAACAGAAAGAACCAGATCAGCGGACTGGGTCAGCTGATGGTTTCCAATCCAGTTGACCAGATCCGTCTTGCATTCGTCATTTGCGGAAGAGAAGCTCTTGGCAACAACTTTTTCGACTTTCTCTACACCGAACATTTCGGTAGCATCGTTCAGCACGACATTGCGATAAGGTCTGTTCTCGTCTTTCAGCGCTTTCTTCAAAAGTTTCAGACCGCCTTTCTCTCCTTTCTGCTCCATTTGGATACGCGCAGCGTGCATCTTCAGATGAGGCACTCCAGACTTCATCAGGTAAGATGCGCCTTTGGCGGCCGCTTTGACATTTCCCGAATGGGAGAGACGGTCCACCAGTACGGCGTAGTCGTAGAGAGATTCTTCTTTGAGGATTTCCAGTGAAGCCTCGGTGCCCATGCTGCCCAAAGTCATGCAGACAGCGGCATGCTGGTCTTCATTCAGTTCTCCGGTTTCCAGCCAGCCGACCAGTACCGGTTCCAGTTCAACGAGGTCGAGGGTGGCGACACTTCTTGCAAGCAGCGCCTTCTCTATCTTGCCGGCCTGGGCGAGTTCGAGGATAGCCTCTCTGCCGCCTTCCACTTCTTCCAGCACGGCCAGTGCCAATGGGGAAAGTTTCGGTTCAGAGATGCAGGACTTCATCAGTTCCACATTCTTTCCAGAAGAGACATAACGCAACTGTCTGAGGAAGAATGCCTTGTTGTCCAGATCACGGCAGCTGGCAATGGCGTGGGAAAGTCCGAGATTGACCTGTTCCTTGTAGCATTCCGCATCGCTGGCATAGGTAACCAGTCCTGCCACTGCATATTGCAGCAGGTTGTTCTTGCCCTCTGACAATGGCTTGAACATGGAAGCGAGCACTTCCACAGAACGAGGAGCCGATTTGGCAAGGTCCTCGAAGTTGGTCTCAAAATCACTGCCGGATTGAGCAGGAAGCTGGGCGAGCACATCTGCGACAATGGTCTCGACAGTCCTCTGACGTGCATCCTGTCCATAGACGGCCAACGTCATGAACAGGCACAAAACGATCGATAATATCTTTTTCATATTCTATACCTCTTGATTATAACATGTATGAAGCCCATGGTGAACGCATCGGCTGGTTGATCAGCTGGTTGGCGGCATCATCGCCGATGAAGCGCTGGGTCTTCGGATCAAAATTCAATGTCCTGCCTAAACGCAATGCGCATGAACCCATATTGACGACAGTACAGCTGTGGTGGCCGATCACCTCGTCCAGAGCGAACTTCTGACGGTTCTTGATACACTCTATGAAATCGGTATGGCGCGGTGCCGGATCCGGCATTTCAGACAACTTGTACATGATGTCCGGGATGGTGCACTCGAAGCCTTTGTAGACTTTGCCTTTCGGCCCTTCGATATATGGCACTTTTCCTTGGCTCTCAAAGCCTTCGCCCTCCAGGATAATCTTGCAGCCATCCTCGTAGGTGTAGGTGATGGATCTCCAGATGCCGACGGCGTCGGAATGCTGCTCAGGCGCATCCACCTCCACTTTGACAGGGAAGGTGTCATCCTTGCCCAGAATATACTGGACAGGGTCGATATAATGCTGTCCCATGTCTCCCAGTCCGCCACTCTCGTAATCCCAATAACCACGGAAAGTGGAATGTACCCTATGCGGATGGTATGGCTTGTAAGGGGCAGGTCCCAACCACATGTCATAGTCCAATTCCTCCGGTATCGGCTGCGGCACCAGATTCTCCTTTCCCGTCCAGAAGAACTTCCATGCGAAACCGGTTGCACCGGAAATCCGGACCGTCAGAGGCCAACCGAGCAGACCGCTTTCAACCAATTTCTTCAACGGTTCCACGGTCGTGCCCAGACCATAGAAAGTATCCTTGAATCGGAACCAGGTATCCAGTCGGAAAATGTTTCCATTCTCCTTGATCACCTCCACCAGCTTCTGGCCTTCGCCAATCGTCCTGGTCATCGGCTTTTCACAGAAAATGTCTTTTCCGGCACGGGCTGCCTCCACTGCCATGATTCCATGCCAGTGAGACGGAGTCGCAATATGAACAACATCAACATTGGGATCATGGACCAGATCACGCCAGTCCGAGTAAGTCTGAGGCTGTATATTCCATCTTTCCTTGGCGGCATTGACAGCTCCGGACAAATGGTTCCTGTCCACATCACACAAGGCGACCAGACGGCAAGACGGATCATTTGAAAAATGAAGGTTCGTCATACCGATGCCACCCGTTCCGATAATTCCTTTGGTCAACTGGTCACTTGGAGCAACATATTTCTTGTTCCCCATAGCCCCCAGGACCTGTCTCGGGAGGATGGTGAACATACCAATCCCCAATCCCGCTTTCTTCAGAAAGTCTCTTCTTGATTGTCCCATATTGTTATATCAGTTAATTAGTATTAGTCTTTGCGGTCTTTCCGTAACTTGACAAATATATTAAAATATTTCCATAACACATACGGTTGTTATTAATAAATTTTAACATGGAACTCTGAACATATTTCTGTACATTTGCATGACTTAACACACGGTGTTTCATGAATTATGAATTGGAAATATGTGCCAACTCTGTTGCCAGCTGCATTGAGGCAGAAAAAGGAGGTGCGACTAGAGTGGAATTGTGCATGGGGATCCCAGAAGGAGGCACCACCCCGTCTGCCGGCATGATCACAGAAGCCCTCAAGGCTATCTCCATTCCCGTACATGTCATCATCCGCCCGAGAAGCGGAGACTTTCACTACAATGAAGAAGAATTGAGAGAAATGATCTACGACATCCAGCTGGCAAAAAAACTGGGTGCTCACGGAGTCGTATTCGGCTGTCTTGATCCGGAAGGCGAATATGACCAGCAGGCCAACCGATTGCTGCTCAAAGCGGCTGAAGGGATGCAGATCACTTTCCACAGGGCTTTTGATGTCTGCAGAGACCCGCACAAGATGCTGGAGACTCTGATTTCAGAAGGTGGATTTACCCGCATCCTCACCAGCGGCTGCGCTCCGACGGCACCGGAAGGGGCGCCAATGATCCGCTCTCTGGTCAAGGAGGCACATGGACGAATCGGCATCATGGCAGGCAGCGGCGTCAGACCGAGTAACCTGGAAGAACTCATCCGGGAGAGCGGAGCCAACCAGTTCCATTCTTCCCTGCGGACCAGCGTTCCCGGCCATATGACCTTCCGCAGAAAGGAGGTGAGCATGGGCGGTTCCGTCCAGATTGACGAATTCTCCAACCAGATCACTTCCGCCCAGCTGGTAAAGACTACCGTGGATATTCTCTCTCAGAATTTCTGAATACTCAACACCTGTCTGCTCTTGTCCCATACCCATAACTGTGTATATATTATTGTATACAATTCAAAATATGCTCTCTTTTTTGGAAAGAAAAACGAACAACCGTAAATTGCTTTGTCAATATATAAACAGCAAATCAATTTTATTATAAATACGCCAAATGAAATTATCAGATCTCAAAACCGGTGAAAAAGCTATTATCGTCAAAGTGAACGGACATGGCAGCTTCAGAAAGAGATTGATCGAAATGGGATTCATTGCAGGAAAACGCATCACCACCATCCTCAATGCTCCTTTGAAAGATCCTATTGAATACGAAATATTGGGCTACAGGCTCTCTATCCGCAGAGAAGAAGCAAAAATGATTGACATCATCAGCGAAGAAGAAGCAAAGAACACTCTGCAGCAGGAAACAGATTCCATGCAAATTTATGAAGATGATGGGGACGACGAGGCCATGCTCAACGAAAGGATGAAAAAACTGGCCAAAGAACACAACCACATCATCCGTGTCGCTCTGGTCGGCAATCCAAACTGTGGAAAGACCTCACTGTTCAATCTGGCATCAGGTGCCCATGAGCATGTCGGGAATTATAGTGGAGTCACAGTCGATGCCAAAGAAGGAAAATTCGAATACAAGGGCTACACTTTCATTCTGGTAGACCTGCCAGGCACCTACTCCCTATCCGCCTACAGTCCGGAAGAACTCTATGTAAGGAACAATCTGGTCAATGACGTTCCTGACGTAGTCATCAATGTAGTGGACGCCTCCAACTTGGAAAGGAACCTTTATCTGACCACTCAACTCATTGACATGAACTTAAGGGTGATCATGGCTCTGAATATCTACGATGAACTGCAGAAGAAAGGCGACAAGATTGACCTTGAGCAATTCAGCCATCTGATCGGCATGCCGGTATGCCCTACTGTGTGCAGAGAAGGAAAAGGTGTGGACGAACTGTTCGACACCGTTATCGCAGTGTACAACAACACCGACAATAACCGCTCACGGCACATTCATGTCTGGCATGGAAAAGAGATGGAAGAGAGCATCAGCCGCATTAAGGGCCTCCTCAACCAGAACAAGGACCTCTATGTAAAATATTCCACCCGATACCTGTCCATCAAATATCTGGAATGTGACAGCGAGATTGAGAATTTAGTGGAAAGTCTTCCCAACCGGGACGAACTCATCGCAGCCCGCCTGGAAGAGCACAAAAAGATGGAGGATCTGCTCCACTCCAATACAGAATCTGCTATTGTAGATGCGAAATATGGATTTATCCAAGGTCTGCTGAAAGAGACCTACACACTCAATACAACCCAAAAAACAAAAAAGACACTTACGGACAAAATCGATGCGATTGTCACCAATAAATGGTTGGCCTTCCCAATCTTCATTCTCCTCCTCTATGTCATGTTTCAGGCCACTTTTTCCATCGGAGCTTATCCTCAAGACTGGATCAATGACCTTGTGGGAATCATAGGAGATTTCGTTAATAAATATATGATGGACGGATGGTTCAAAGACATGATCATAGATGGTGTCATTGCCGGTGTCGGCAGTGTGCTCATCTTCCTTCCGAACATCCTGATCCTCTATTTCTTCATTTCCTTGATGGAAGATTCCGGCTATATGGCAAGAGCGGCCTTCATCATTGACAAGCTCATGCACAAGATCGGCCTGCATGGAAAATCATTCATTCCTATGGTGATGGGCTTCGGATGCAATGTGCCTGCCATCATGGCCACAAGAACCATTGAAAACCAGAAAAGCCGCTTCATCACCATGGCAGTCGTTCCTTTCATGTCTTGTGCAGGAAGACTTCCTATCTTCGTTCTGCTGATCGGAGCCTTCTTCCCGAACCACGGAGCATTGACCCTGCTAGGAATCTATCTCTTCGGCATCCTCATCGGCATCGCGACTGCCGGTATCCTCGGACACTTCATCAAAGAAGACGACCTGCCATTTGTCATGGAGCTTCCTCCTTACAGGATTCCGACAGGAAAAGCCATCTGGAGACATACTTGGGAAAAAGGCAAGCAATACCTGCAGAAAATGGCCACCACCATCCTGCTTGCATCCATTGTCATATGGTTCCTTGGCTATTTCCCTAAAAATGACCAGCTCATTGAATGTCAGGACAACTATGCAGCCGTTTCAGAACAGCTGGCAAGCGCCAATATCCTTTCAACAGACAAAACATTGGCCGACCATCTCAGTATGGACGAACTTAAAATAGAAAAAGCAGATCTGGCCCTCCAAATTGATTCCCTCTACAAACTGCAACAGGAAAATTCCATTATCGGAGTCATGGGAAAAGCCATCACCCCTATCATGGAGCCTATCGGATTTGACTGGAAGATGACCGTCGGAATGCTTACTGGAATTGCAGCAAAAGAATTAGTAGTAAGCACATTAGGTGTCATGTATTCCCAAGGATCCAAGATTTCTGAAGGGCAGGAATTGCAAGAAGATTCACAACTTCATATGGCACTGACAGAACACATCTCCATCCCGGCAGCCATCGCATTCATGATTTTTTTACTACTCTATTTTCCATGCATTGCCACATTCATAGCCATCAAGAATGAATCCGGAAAATGGAGCACGGCCATTTGGTGTTGCGTCTATACGATGATAGTCGCTTGGGCATTCGCCTTCACAGCCTACCACATCGCAGGACTTTTTGTCTGACATTGACAATCTATTCCAATTTCAAATAGCATAAAGGTGGAATAAAACCCACCTTTATGCTATTTTTAATATATACCGACCAAAGAAAATTAAAAATATTTAATATATCAATGCATTTATGTAAAATATTATAGTATATTAGCCGAACAATAACACTATAGACAAAATAACAGGCAAAATCTTCTGACCTTGCCAACATTCAACACAAATTATGACAAAAAACGGTATTTTCCAAAACTGTTTGCTGTTTGTGATTGTTGCCGGACTTGTCCTGAGCCCTGATGCCGATGCAAACGTTCCGGAATCCAAAACCGGCACAGTCCCAATGCGTAACACAGCAAACCTCGTTTCTTCCCGACAGCAGGATTTTGTTGTCAAAGGAAGAATCACTTCCTCCGACGGGCAACCCATCATCGGAGCAGTTGTCCTTCTCAAAGATACCCTCATCGGTGTATCGACAGACGAGAACGGCAATTACGAACTTACGGTTCCATCCAAATACAGAAACACCTCCCTTGTCATTTCTGCACTCGGCTATGATGATAAAGAAATGAAAATTGGAGAAAAACGTGCCATCAATATCGTCATGGATGACAACATCTCACAATTGGACGAAGTGGTCGTAGTCGGATATGGTACCCAAAAGAAAGAATTTGTCCTGGGTTCCGTTTCTCAGGTGACTTCCAAAGAACTGCTCAAGGCTCCGGCAACCAATGTCTCCAACATGATTGCCGGAAAGCTCTCAGGTGTAACTGCCATCCAGACTTCAGGAGAACCTGGTGCCGATGGCTCCAACATCCTGATCCGAGGTCTGTCCACGTATAAAGGTTCCGGTCCTCTCTATATCATCGACGGTATGGAAGCCGGCTCCATGGCCGGTCTCAACCCGAACGATATCGAATCCATTTCCATCTTGAAAGATGCAGCGACTGCCGCTATCTATGGTGTGAAAGGCGGTAACGGCGTCATCCTGATCACCACCAAATCCGGTAGCCAGAGTGACCATGCCACCATTTCCTATGATGGTTCCACCACCTTCACCAAGAACACCCGAATGGCAGAACTTCTAGATGCAGAAGGCTACATCTATTGGGACAACAAAGCGAGAGAACTGGACGGAGAAAACCCTCGATGGACTCCTGAAAAAATCCAGCGGCTCAAAGACGACGGAATTTACAAAGACACTGACTATCTGGGACTTATCTTCAAGAATCATGGTTTCCTCCAGCAACACAACTTATCTGCACAAGGTGGCAACCGGAAATTCAAATATTTCTCCAGTATCGGTTACATGAACCAGGACGGTATCTTGAAAGGGACCGGCTTCGAAAGATACAATGTCAGAGGCAACATTGACGCCACTCTTGCCAAGGGTCTGAAATATACCGTCAATCTTTCCGGAAGATATTCCAAGAAATATTCCTCTCCTCTTTCTACAGGAGTCCAGGCTTGGGCAAACCCTATCACGACAGCGTTCAACGCCCTGCCAATGCTGACCAACGAATACAAGGGACTTCCTCTGGGCTATTCACATGGTTCAGGTACCCACAGCAGCCCAGACGCCCAATTGAATGAAACCGGATTTTCCAATACAGAAGGTTATGAGTTCAATGGCAGAACCAGTCTGGAATATGATTTCTCCTCTATCAGAGCCCTGAAAGGTCTGAAACTTTCCTTCTTCGCCGGCTACGATTTCAACTATGCCATGACCCGTACTCTGACCAAAAACTTTGAGCTGTACAGCTACAACCTGAAGACAGGAGACATCACCAAGACCATGTGCTCAGAATACAATGCCAAGACTTTTGCAAAAGGCATCAGCCATTATTGGAGATACAATATCCGTCCACAGATCTCTTACGACAGAGCCTTCGGCAAACACACCATTTCTGCCCTGGCTTTGTTTGAGAAGACCAAATATCATTCTGAAGGAATGTGGGCATACAAGAGAGGCTTCGTTGCTGACAACCCTATGGACATTGACAGAGGTCAGGAAGTTCCGAACCCTCCAAGCGGAAGCCACGGAGATTCCGGAGATATCGGATTTGCCGGCCGTCTCAACTATTCCTACGATGGAAAATACATTGCAGAATTCAGTTTCAGAGAGGCAGCGTCCTATGTATTCTCCCCTAAGAACAGATGGGGATTCTTCCCTTCCGTCTCTTTGGGCTGGACCATCAGCAAAGAGCCTTGGTTCAAGAACCATGTCAATTGGGTAGACCATCTCAAACTCAGAGCCTCCATCGGCCAGATGGGATCCAATGACTGTGACCCGTTCCTCTACATGAGAAGATATGGTGCCACCTATCCAGGATATGCCATCGGTTTCGGCGGCAAACCTCATGGAGCCTTCTATACCAACGGCTATGTCTATGAAGATCTTACCTGGTCCCACATGACCAGCTACAATGCAGGTTTTGAGGCCAAATTCTTCAAGAACAAGCTCAGCCTGGAATTTGACTGGTTCTACAAATATACCGACCGTATTCTGGACAACGCAGGTGGCAACATCTATGCGCCATCACTGGGTGGCAACAACCCATCTTGGACCAATAGCGGCAGAATGGACAACAGAGGTTTTGAACTCAGCATCCAGCACGACAACTGGCTCAGCAACGGATTCAACTACTCCGTCAGAGGTATGGTGTCATGGGCAAGGAACAGACTGCTCGAAAGAGCCATCGCTGACGACCATCCTTCCTACAGAAAGATATTGGGAGAGCCTCTTGGACAGCTCTTCGGCTACAAATACGACGGCCTGTTCCAGACTCAGGAAGAAGTGGACAATGCTCCGAATGCGCCTAGCGGTTTCAAAGGAATCGGAGAAATAAAATACGTCGATGTCAATGGTGACGGCAAGCTGACCCGCGCCGATGACTATGTGAAACTGGGAAGATCCTCCATTCCGGAGCTGAACTACTCCCTCAATATGGAATTGTCCTACAAAGGCTTCTCTCTGACAGCATTGTTCTATGGCGTAGCTCTTTGTGACTTCCGCATTTCAGGTCTGTATGGCAACGGCCATACAGACGGAACACTCTACACCCGTCCTTTCTACGGTGCAGGAAACACCTTCAAATACATTGTGGAAAGAGCTTGGACTCCGGATAATCCGAACACCAAATATCCTAGACTGCATGCCGGAACCAACTACAATTCCAACAATGACAACTTCAACGACTTGTGGATTGTGAACGGAGCTTACCTCCGTCTGAAGAACCTGCAGCTCAGCTACACTCTTCCTCAGAAGATCAGCAAAGTGGTCGGTCTCAACAGAGCCCAGATCTATGTTGCTGGAAACAACCTGTTCACCATTTCTGAATTCCCTTATCTGGATCCGGAAAGTCCTGGTATCAACAACGGTTACTATCCACAACAGAAGACATACAGTATCGGCCTCAATTTAACATTCTAAACCAAGAGAAATGAAACACATAAGATATATCATAACGAGCTTTCTGGCTGCCAGCGCTCTGGTATCTGCCGTTTCCTGTTCAGATGTTCTGGACATCCAGTCTCCGACACAGTATCAGGAAGGGACAATCTGGGAAAGCGGCAAAGAGAATCTGGACATGTACATCACAGGCCACTACGGGACTTTGAGAGATGAATCCCAGCTCCGCAGCCCCAACAGCAAATATACAGATGCTCTGACCGACATCATCAAGAGCGGGGACTGGAACAACGCCCAAAGATACAACCGAATCATGAGCCAAGAATCAGAAATCAAGCCGGAAGGCGGCTGGCTGCTTGACAACTGGAGTGGCTGTTACGACCGAATCAAACGTGACAACGAGTTCTTCAATGACTTGAAGAAATATGAAAATGATTATGACGCCGAATGGCTCAAGCCAAGAGTCGCAGAAATGCGTTTCATCAGAGCTTACTCCTATTTTCTCCTGATCAGGATGTACGGAGGTGTCGTCATCAGAGACGAACTGGACGGTCCGGAACAGAACGACAAGTCCAGATCTACAGAAGAGAAATCCTGGCAGTTCGTCATAGACGAAATGAGCAAAGCCGCTGAAGACCTTCCTCTCACCTGGCCGGCAGAATGGCACGGAAGACTGACCAAGGCAGCCTGCTATGGCTTCCTGTCTAGAGTCGGCGTCTATGCCCGAAATTGGGACGTTGCCGAAAAAGCAGCCGACAAATGCAAAGAAACCGGTGGAAAGCTTGATCCGAAATTCTCCAATGTATTCAACAGCATCTGGAGCCCTGAGAACCTGATTTCTATCGAATTCTTCCAGCGTAAAGTAGCCGCCTCCCTCTGCCATCAGGCAGATTTGTTCTTCAGGCCGAAAGGTGACGACCTCACCCACCCGGGAAGTGCCAAGATCAATGCGTGGCTGGTACCGACTTCAGAATATGTGGATGCCTTTGAGATGAAAGACGGAAGCGAATTCTCGTGGAGCACACACGGCAGTAATCCGTACAAAGACAGAGACAGCCGTTTCTACGCCTCCATCCTCTACAATGGAGCGCCGTGGGAAGGCCGCACTATCGAGACTTTCGAGACCGGTATGGACGGCATCCAGAAATTCTCCCACGCAGAATCCGCCAGTTCCACTGTCACAGGTTACTATCTGAAGAAATTCGTCACAGAGAATGACCACTCCTGGGATCTGGAGGGAAGCAATCATTTTGACATACTTCTCAGATATGCAGAAGTCCTGCTCAACAAGGCGGAAGCGCTTGTATACAAAAATGACTTGAATGGTGCGCTTGTCGCACTCAATGAGGTAAGAACAAGAGCCGGCCAACCTGCCAAGACTCTGACCGATGTGGATGCTGTCAACGAAGATAAAGTCAAAGGATCTGAATATGGACCGAAGAAGGGCGAACTGGATGCCCGGCAGAAAAAGATGATGTGCCTCATTGAGAAAGAAAGAGTCGTCGAGTTGGGTGGAGAAGGTTTCAGATACTGGGACCTCAGAAGATGGAGAAGATCCATGGACGTTCTCAATGGAACCAATGCCCACGGCTGCTGGATCACCAAACAGGGCGATCACTTCGATTACAGACAGATCAATGTGGACGGTACAGACAAGCGCATCTTCAAAGAGAAATACTACGCGTTCTCCATTCCGCTTGCAGAACGCACCAAGAACAAACTATTCGGAGAAAACAATCCAGGTTGGTAAAACAGAGAGAACAACATGAAAAAATTGATGACCATATTCAGCATGGCAGCCCTTCTATTGTTGGGCAGCTGCGCAAAACCAGCAGAAGAATTCATTCACGATGACTGTGAGATTACCTCCATAGAGATAGCGAACTACAATCAGCCGATCAGTTATACGCTTCCAGGAATAATCGATCAGGAAAATGGAAAAATCGAATTTCCGATTCCAAAGAACAAAAAAGAATTCTTTGACCTGACAAAATTGTACGTCCGGGCAAATGTTCCCTTCGATGCCATCATCACCCCATCTCTGACAGGACTGAAAGACCTGTCCCAGGAAATGACCATCACCGTGACTGCCCAGATGACCGGCAAGACAAAAGAATACAAGATGCTTGCTTACTGGTCTCGTGAGTATGACTAGAAAGCGACAATACTCGAAATAAAAAATATTAATAACCAAGATTGTTATGAAAAAGTACTTAATGTTACTCGCATCTGTCATGATGCTCGGAGCGTTCTCTTCATGCTCCAAAGAAGAGAACAACAAAAAGGAACCAGCAACTCCTCCTGTCGAAAAGAGTACAGAATGCAAACTCCTTTCTTTTGACGTGAAAGGTGAAGGCATAGACATCAAAGGAGATGTCTATGAACAGGAAAAAGTGGTAGAACTCCTGTATCTTCCAGAACAGGCAGACGCCATGAAAAACCTTGCGGCTACATATACTGTCTCTGAAAAAGCGACTATCAGTCCAGACCCGGCTACTGTCAAAGATTATTCTGCAGAACAGAAATTCACAGTAACGGCGGAAGACGGCAAGACCAAAGCAGAATATACTGTCATGGGACAAGTTGCCAAATTCGATGTTTCCCTGAAACCAGGTAAAGTGATTGACCTCAAGAATGCATTTGACGGTGACCTCGTCAAGATTGACGGCAACATGATCGGTTTCTGCTCTCCAAATATGCTTGCACTTCCTTCCATGGAAGCAATCAGCCTCGATGGCAGCAAGAAAGAGAAAATCAACACTGAAGGCATTCCTGCCGGATACTGTATCCAGGGAATGGGCAATGATGACAATGGATATCTTGTTGTCTGCTTCGGTTATGGTGACAACAACTACGGTGGCAAGACTCCTGCATTCCTCGCAGAAATCCTGTCAATGCAGATCTGGATCTGGAAAGATGGCTACCAAAAAGCTCCGACCAAGATTTATGAGAACCCTGCAGCTGTCGGTGCTTTCTTGACAGTCGGTGGAGACTTCAACAAGAGCATGATCTGTTGTGGCAAGCCATACGGCAGCAGAAATGGTGTGAGCCATCTTTGGATGTGGAAAGACGGCAACACCAAAGTTGAATCAGGAGCATGGCAATGGGTTGTCGGTGATCCAAGAGAAAGCATCAAGACCAACACTAAAGAAAACGAACATGCAGAAGCGCCTTACTGGTGGAACGGTAGCGGCAACTCTGCCGGTGAAATGATGAATTTCATTGACGGTACAAAAGAAGGAAAACTTCTCTGGTCTTGCGCTGACGACAAATGCCTCTGGGATAAAGAAAAGAACGCCTTTGTTTCAGCAGGAGGCGCCGTATATGTAAGAGACGGTGCCGGTACAGGAAAAACTGAAGGCTATTCTGTAGAAGATGCGAACATGCACATGAATGCCAACACCTTCAAAGTAGGTGCCGCCGCAAAACCTCGTTATGCAGGGAAATGGGGCTATGGCAACATTGCGGCAACTCCTAAGATCAAAGGTTTCAAATACAACGGTGAATACTATGCAGCTGCTGCCAGCACCGCCTGGACAATGGCTTACTTCACCATCATGAACATCAGCAAGTCAACCAAAACTGAAACCAACACTCTTCTCGACTCTCAGAAGATTGATGAATTCGGCGGTCCGCTTGCCAGTTCGACAGCTTACGTTTACGACCCAGAAACTGACACAGGGCACGTTGTATTCATGCAGAAAAAGAAAGAAGGAAAAGAAGGAAAACTTTACTGTTATGATTTAGTACGCAAAAAACTCTGACATTGACAGTCTATTCCAATTTCAAATAGCATAAAGGTGGCTTCAAAGCCACCTTTTTTTATCCTACTCAAGACAGATCAGGCAAAAATAACTAAATTTGTATTTCACAAAAGGAACTGAATACAACCAACAGAACATCCCACATGATGAAAATCCAACACCTCCCTGCCCTTATAGTTCTGACAGCCTGCTGTTGCTCCCCTAAATATGAACTGTACACTGACTATCCACCTGTCATCCCTGCACCGGCAGAAGTCTGCTGGAAAAAGGAAGAAATCAAAGTAACTGAAATTGTCCGGAAACTCAGTCACGATGAAATACCCGAAGAAGGATATCATCTGCAGATTGACCGTCAAGGAATCGTCCTGGAAGCACATGACAGCGCCGGTCTGTTCTATGGTGAACAGACTCTCCGACAAATCATGGATGAGAAAGGGAGAGCAAGGGCTTGCGATATCCTGGATTATCCTGCATTCCCCTATAGGGGTCTTCATCTGGACGTTTCCAGACATTTCATGAGCACCGACTATATCAAGACTCTGCTGGATCTCATGGCAGAATACAAACTCAACCGCTTCCATTGGCATCTGACAGACGGAGGCGGCTGGCGGTTCGAATCCAAGAAATATCCGTTGCTCACCCGGAAAGCCCAAGCCAGAATGGAAAGTGACTGGACCAGATGGTGGGACAACGGGCAAAGAAACTTTGTGGAAACTGGAACTCCCGGCAGCTACGGCGGATTCTACACCCAGGAAGAAATGAGGGAGATTGTTGCCTATGCGGCAGAAAGGCACATCACTGTCATTCCTGAAATAGAAATGCCGGGGCACAGCAATGAAGTGTTCTTTGCCTATCCGGAACTGACTTGTAAAGGAACAACTGGAAGCAGTGACTACTGCATCGGCAATCCGAAAACCTTCGAATTTCTTTTCAACATTCTGGATGAAGTCATGGACATCTTCCCTTCCCGGTACATCCATATCGGAGGAGATGAAGCCGGAAAGAATGACTGGAAGACCTGTCCTGCCTGCCAGTATCTCATGAAGAATGAGAAGCTGGAGGATGTGGATGAACTTCAAAGCTGGTCCATCCGGAAAGTAGAGCAATACCTCAACGGGAAAGGCCGCCGCATCATCGGCTGGGATGAAATTTTGCAAGGAGGACTGGCACCAGATGCCACCGTCATGTCCTGGAGAGGAGAAGACGGTGGCAAGACCGCCGCCAAAATGAGACATCATGTCATCATGACCCCCGGCAATCCACTCTATTTTGACCATTATCAGGCCGCTCCATCCTTTGAACCGCTAGCCATTGGCGGCTACAACCCATTGGAGAGGGTCTATGCCTACAATCCTCTGCCTGCTGACCTCACTGAAGAAGACCACCAGTACATTCTCGGAGCACAAGCCAATCTCTGGACCGAATATATTCCGGACGAAAAACACGCCGAATACATGACCTGGCCTCGTGCCATCGCCCTTTCAGAAGTTCTCTGGACTCCTGCGGAAAAAAAAGACTGGAACGATTTTCTGGTCCGAGCCAATCTTCATACCGCCCAACTCATCCAGAGGGGAATCAATGCCTTCCCGCTCCGGAACATAGACATCCAATCGGAAGTTGACACCATCCGGCAAGAAATCCGCATCCGGATAAAAAAAGAAAATCTGCTGGCGCAACTCCGCTACACTACAGATGGAAGCCAACCTGAATACCGTTCCCCACTCTGCGACTCCATCATCACGATAAAAGATTCCGCCCAGATCAGAGTCCGCCTCTTCAAGGGGAAAGAAGCCCTGACCGATGCCATCTCCTACGATTCCGACTATCATAAGGGCATCGGCAAGAAAGCCCTCTACAACTCCCAGTATTATAGCGGCTACGCTGCCGGAGGCAACACGGCCCTGACCGATGGAAAACGAGGCAGCTGGACTTATCTGGATGGTCTCTGGCAAGGTTTTACCCGTCCGATGGACGTGACCATCGACCTGGGTGAGAAACAGGAGCTCCACCGAATTTCCGCCAAATTCATGCAAGTGAAAGGCGCCTGGGTCTATACTCCTGGTACGGTCGAAGTGCTCTTGAGCGATGACGGAGAACATTTCCGCAGCATCGGTGTCAAGAAGACCGCCATTTCCATGGACGATTTCGAAATACGTTTCGAAACCCAGAAATTCAATACGACAGACAGTGCCCGTTACGTAAGAATGAAGGCCACACAATCTGAAACCAAAGAAGGAACATTTATCTTCACTGACGAAATCATCATATTTTAAACACCATGACTACTTTATCTCACCTCCTGCTACTGCTGGCATTTCCTCTTCTAGCCTATACTGGAAAACCAGGAACCGACCTAAAGACAGAGACCCCGCCCATCATTCCAATGCCGGCAGAAATAGAATATATGAAAGGAAGCCTTCGCTTGAAGGATTGCCAAATTCGAACTCCTACTCCACAATTAGAAGAACTTGTGCAACTTCTGAAAGACGGATTGAAAAAAAACTATCGGATACGACTCCAAGAAAAGACGTCCGGCAACCTCGTCCTAGACCTGGACAAAAAATATGATCTGCCAGAGGAAGGTTATCATCTGACCGTTTCTGAAGAGGGAATACGACTGGAGGCGCGGAGTGAGACTGGTCTCTTCTACGGTATCCAGACCCTGATTCAAATGCCGGAGAAAAAAGGAAAAGTCCGCTTCTGCGAAATTACGGATTATCCAGCTTTTCCCTACAGGGGTCTCCATCTGGATGTCTCCAGACATTTCATGAGCATAGATTATATCAAAAAGCAGCTCGACCTGATGGCACGCTACAAATTCAACCGCTTCCATTGGCATCTGACAGATGGTGGAGGATGGAGATTCGAATCAAAGAACTATCCACTCCTTACCCAAAAAGGACAGGCCAGAATGGGAACAGACTGGAGGGAATGGAGAGACAAGGGAGAAATCTTTGTGGAGACCGGCACTCCGGGAAGCTATGGAGGCTTCTATACTCAGGAAGAGTTAAAAGAAATTGTGGACTATGCCGCTAAAAGATACATTACCGTCATTCCTGAAATTGAAATGCCAGGCCATAGCAACGAAGTCTTCTATGCCTATCCTGAACTGACCTGTAAAGGGAAACCAGGCAGCTGGGAATTCTGCATGGGCAATCCGGACGTGTTCACCTTCCTGCATAAGATTCTGGACGAAATAATGGCAATCTTTCCGAGTCCCTACATCCATATCGGAGGAGACGAAGCCAGAAAAAAAGACTGGAAAACATGTCCGGAATGCCAGGCTCTCATGAAAGAAAAAGGACTGAAAGACGTAGACGAACTGCAGAGCTGGTGCATCCATAGCGTTGAAGAGTATCTCAACAGCAAAGGCAGGAACATTATCGGCTGGGACGAAATTCTCCAAGGAGGCCTGGCACCGAATGCGACAGTCATGTCTTGGAGAGGAGAAAAAGGAGGAAAGACAGCTGCCAAGATGGGACATCCTGTCATCATGACTCCCGGCAATCCTCTTTATTTCGACCATTACCAAGGAGATCCTATGACTGAGCCCCATGCCATAGGAGGATACAATCCCCTTGAAAAAGTGTATGCTTATAATCCACGTCCAGCAGATTTGACAGAAGAAGAGAACCGCTACATTCTGGGTGCCCAGGCGAACCTCTGGACCGAATATGTCAATGATGAAAGTCATGCAGAATACATGACCTGGCCTCGTGCACTCGCCCTGGCAGAAGTCGTCTGGACCCCAGCGGAAAAGAAAGATTTCGACAATTTTCTCCTTCGTGCCAACCTGCACACTCAAGCCATGAGAAAAAAAGGAATCAATGCTTTTCCTTTGAAAAATGTCACCATCAAAAGCGAAATAGACACCATCAAGCAAATTGTCAGAGTATTCTTCCAGAAAGAAAATATGCTCTCAGTCGTCCGCTATACGACTGACGGCAGCAAGCCAAACTGGAAATCACCTGCTTATACCGATCCAATAGAAGTGAAAGACTCCATCAAGCTCACCTATCAATCCTATATCGGGAAAAAGGCTCTTACAAGTCCCGGCACATATTCCATCGGCTACCACAAAGCCATCGGAAAGAAGGTAACCTACCACTGCACAGTCAACCGTGCTTATCCGGCACAAGGAGAAAAAACACTGACCGATGGCACACGGGGCACCTGGAGTTATAGTGACCAACTCTGGCAAGGATTCACCAGTCCTCTGGATATCACCATTGATTTAGGAGAAGTCCAGCCCCTCCACTCAGTCAGTGCAAATTTTATCCAGGTCAAAACCTCCGGGGTCTATATACCTTACGAAGTTGAAGTGCTGGTCAGTGTTGATGGTGAACATTTCCAGAGCATCGGAAAGAAAAAGGCGCAGACCCAGCCGGAAAAAACCGGCACTTGCTTCGAGGACATCACACTCCACACAACTTGTGAGGCACGTTTTGTCCAGTTCAAAGCTATTCAAGGGAAAAAAGGAGGTTTTATTTTTACAGATGAAATCAGAATCTATTAAAAATAGTTATAAAAATTTGGTATTTGATTAATATTGCCTATATTTGCAATCCCAAAGTAAAGTATTTCACTTTAGCGAATGCGGATGTGGTGAAATGGTAGACACGCTACTTTGAGGGGGTAGTGGGCATTGGCCTGTATGAGTTCGACTCTCATCATCCGCACAAATTGTTAACCCACTTTCAGTTTTGGAAGTGGGATTTTTATTAATCACTAAACAACAGATTCACAATGGCTGTTAAAATTCGTTTACAGCGCCACGGTAAGAAGAATTTCGCATTCTTCCACATTGTAGTGGCAGATGCTCGCGCACCACGTGATGGCAAATACATCGAGCAGATTGGTACTTACAACCCTAACACAAACCCTGCAACTATCGTCCTCAAAAGCGACAGAGCCCTTGCATGGTTGGAGAAAGGCGCTCAGCCTACTCTGGTAGTTCGCAGAATCCTTTCTTATGAAGGTGTTCTCCTCCGCAATCACCTCAACGGAGGTATTGCAAAGGGAGCTCTCACTCAGGAACAGGCAGACAAGAAATGGGCTGACTGGAAAGCTGAGAAAGACGCTAAGGTAGAAGCCAAGAAACAGGGCATCAGCAGTGCAGCTGTCGCTCGTGCGAAAGCAAGCAAAGAAGCTGAAGAGAAAGTAAACCAGGAGCGTGCAGAAATTCTTGCCAAGAAGAAGGCAGAAGCTGAAGAAGCTGCAAGAAAAGCCGCTGCAGAAGCTGCTGAGGCAGTTGTTGACGCAGAAGCACCTGCAGAAGAAACTCAGGAGGCTTAATTGTATGTCTCTGGCAGGTAAAGACAGCTTGCTGCAGATTGCAAAGGTATTGAAATCCAACGGGACCGCTGGACAGTTGATTTTTAGTTTCCGCGAATACAACCCTGAGGATATCAACATTACAGAACCGGTATTCATCTATTTTGATGGACTGCCGGTTCCTTTTTTCATTTCATCCTATCAGATCAAGGGCAACCGTGCCTATGTCACCCTCAACGACATCCATACGCTTGAAGACGCAGAGGAAATCTGCGGAAAGGGGGTATTTGTCGATTATTCTTTTGAAGAGGAAGACGAAGACGGTATCACTTCCGTCATCGGTTGGACCCTTTCAGACGCCCACGGCAACATCATCGGAAAGATTGTGGACTATGAGGACATTCCCGGCAATCCTTGTCTCTATATAGAAACGAAGGACGGACAGGTAATGGTCCCATTTCATGAAGAACTCATCCTGTCCGCCGATCATGAAAAAGTAATCCTTTCAATGGATCTTCCTGAAGGTCTATTCTGATACGACCTCAATAGGTGTCAACTCTTCGTAGAACTTACCCAAAGACACGGTCATATAAGGTATCAACCAGAGGTAGCCGACCCCAAAAGTAATACAACTCAAAATGAACCAGCCGATGAAGGAAAGCTGCAGCCAGAAGAGCTGTGCCTTGTGTCCTTTCATCCTGTTCCAGCTTTCACAGATTATTTCCCAGCTGCCCATTTCCGGATGCTCTACCAAAATGAAAGGGACCAGAGCCAGCCCCAGAGAAGCGATGACACCAGGAACAATCAGCAACATGCCGCCCACGAAAATAATGACTGACCAAAGAAGGCTGACGACCACAATCTTGAGATAGTTGCGATTGAACGTACGCTGGAACATATTGTCCAGGAGATTGTCATTTCGCTTCTTGTAATAGTCATAGAAGGCATAAGTCATTCCGAAAGTCAGAGGGATAGTGAAGAAAATTCCACTGGCTATATTCACTATAGGAACAAAAACGATTAGTGCACTGACGACAAAAAAGACCAATGTAGCGACGACAGGATTGATCCAACGACCTGTCAAAGACTCACGAGCGGCTGCTCGGATACTGTAATTTTCCATCATAATAATGCTGTTTTAGATTAGTTTGACCGAACTGAATCTTTAATTTGTTTAAGTTACAAATCTATTTCCAATAAACGACCATTTTCCGCTAAAGATTTACCTCCATTCGGGCGACATAAGTAGCAGGTCCCGTCAACCAGACCTGGGAGGCCGAATAGAGCCCATCGACGCAACGGGAACGGAACTCGACCTGAAGAGAATTGATTCTCGCTTCCACCGCATAGACGACCTCACTGTCGGCACGGAGAGGATCTCCCAGTCGGGCATGGACAGAAAGAGCGGAAGCCACAATGCCCGTTCCACAGGCCAAAGTCTCGTCCTCCACCCCTTTCTCATAAGTACGAATCCGGAAAGCGCTGTCATAATCAGCGGAAGGGACAGGAATCCTTTCCACGAAATTGACATTGGTCCCGACAGGAGCGTAACGCTCGTCATACCGGACTTTCCTACCCTCCCCGACCACATCATACTGATCCAAGCCATCTACAAACCGGACGAGATGACGAGTCCCTGTATCCAGAAAATATTCATCCTGACTGGCCCGACCATAATCCGGCACCTCCTTCATTTTCAGACGGACCGCCTTCTCCCTGCCCTGGACAGCAACCAACTGCGCTTCGTGCATTCCGTCCGGCGCCTCGAAATGGAAACGGTCATAGCCCATATCCGCAGCAAATGCCACAATGCAACGTCCACCGTTTCCGCACATCATGCCACCGCTGCCATCGGCATTGAAATAGAGCATCTTGAAATCTGCCACAGCGCTCCTCTGCAACAGCATGAGACCATCTGCCCCCAGACCGGTACGTCGCTCGCACAACTGTGCTATTTCCCCGGCTGACAAATGGAAATCTCCATGTCTGTCATCCCCTATCAGGAAATCATTTCCCGCACCGTGGTATTTGTATAGTATCATTCTTCTTTCTTGTTAACATTGAAACCGGCCTCTGTTGTCTATCGGAGTTCTTCTTCCAGCAGACGGGCCAGCAGCTGCACTCCTGCCACCATCTTCTCTTCCGGCAGAAAAGAGAAATTCATCCTCATCGTATTCCGTCCCCGGCCATCTGTGAAGAAGAAGTTGCCAGCCACATAAGCGACTCCGACAGAAAGGGCCTTTTCATAGAAAGCGACGGCATCAAACAGTACCGGCAGGGTCAAGAACAGGAAAAGTCCTCCCTCCGGATGCGTCCAGGTGATGCCTCCCGGCATATATTTCTCCAAACTCTCCAGCAGCAGGTCTCTCTTTCTCCGATAGAGGGCAATGCTCTTGACGAGATTCTTGTCCAACAGCCCCGAACTCAGGAATTCTGCGGTCACATACTGGTCAAATACAGGTGGACAGAGGTCCAGCGACTGTTTGCATACATAGATATTGTCCAAGAGGGTTGGGTGCGCAAAAATCCATCCCAAGCGGAAGCCCGGAGCAAATATCTTGGAGAAGGATCCCAAATGAATCACCAGGTCCGGCGCCAGGCTGTACAGGCTGGGAAGCGTCTCTCCTTCGTAGCGGAGCTCCTTGTAGGGAGAATCCTCCACAATCAGGAAATCCAGTTCTTCCGCCAGGCTCAGCAGCATTTTCCGTTCCTCCACGGTCATGGTCTCTCCTGTCGGATTCTGGAAATCGGGAATGATGTAGAAGAACTTGATGGTCTTGCCTTCTCTGCGACATTCTGCGACCACTTCCTCCACATTGTGCCGGAAGGCCTCCAGCTGACTGGAATGTTCCACTCCACGGATATCTGCCCGATAGGAATGGAAGGACTGGAGTGCCCCCAGATAGGTCGGGTTCAAGGTCAGCACCACTTCTCCCGGATCGACCATCACCCTTGCACAGACATCGATTCCCTGCTGGGAGGAGGTGGTGATCTGTATCCGCTCCAGAGGCACGTCATAACGGTCTGACAACGCCTTTCTCAGCGGTTCCGCTCCCTGGGTCGCGCCATACTGGAAAGCCTGGGCGCCGTATTTCCGGACCACTTCAGCGGACAATCCGGCCATGTCGGCCATCGGGAAGGTCTCTGCCGAAGGATAGCCTCCGGCAAATGAATAGATCTGGTTCAAATCCACTTTCTTGAAGATTTCCCTTACGGGGGATCTCATGAACGAAGCCGTGTCTTCCGAAAAGAACTGCAGATACCGATTCTGCTGATTCCTGTCTTCCATACCGCCTAACGTAAAATATCTTCCAATGCGACGGAGGCCGCTGTCTTTTCATCACGATATTTGATGATGACAGGCAGATTGATCTGGATGCCTTCTTCATTTCCCGGAAGCGGACGGCTGCCTGGGACAACGACCGCTCTCGGCGGTACGACCATTCGGCCCTGGTCGTCTGAGCGGATATAGCATTTGCGGACAGCGTCATAGATCGGTGTGGAACGAGTGATGATGACTCCGCTGCCGATGACAGCCCCCTCGCTTACGATGGTTCCTTCGTAGATACCGCAGTTACCTCCGATGAAGGCGTTGTCCTCGATGATAACCGGCAGGGCGCCAATCGGTTCGAGCACCCCTCCCAACTGGGAAGCCGCTGACAGATGGACGCCTCGTCCGACCTGCGCACAGGAGCCGACCAAAGCGTGGGAATCAATCATTGTCCCTTCGTCCACATAGGCTCCGATATTGACATAGGCTGGTGGCATGACGACTACTGACGGGGCGAGATAGGCACCTCTCCGGACAGCCGTTCCTCCGGGCACGAGCCTCACCTTGTCTTTTGCAGTGAAGGTGCGTGGGAGCACGGTATCCTTGTCGAAGAAACAGAACTGTCCTTCGCTGCAGTCCTGGATACGGCCGTAACGGAAACCGTCCAGAATGGCTTCTTTGACTTCAGGGAACACTTTCCACTCCCCGTCCACTTTGCGGGCTACGCGCAGTTCGCCAGATTCGAGTTTCTGGCATATCTCATTGAATTTTTCCAACATCTTTCTATTTTGTTCTACTTAAACTACAATTCTCCGATCACTTTCTTCATCAGGGAAACGGTTCCCTCACACGCCGGTGTCAGAGGAAGTCTCATTTCCATGGAGCCGAATCCCAGCAGGCTCATTCCTGCCTTGACAGGAATCGGATTGCTTTCGACAAAACAAGCCTTGAACAACGGTGCCAGCACATCATTGTAACGGGAAGCCAGACCGTAATCCATCGAAATCATGGCATTGACCAGTCCGGTCATCTGCACAGGAGCGATATTGGATGCCACGCTGATGACTCCATCTGCTCCTCCTGCCATCAGTGCCAGGGTCTGGTCGTCGTTTCCGCTCAGCACGCTGAAACCGTCTGGACGGCCGGCGAGGATTTCAAAGATCTGTCCGACATCACCAGATGCCTCCTTGATGGCAATGATATTGGGGATCTGTGCCAGGCGCAGCACAGTCTCCGGCAAGATGTTCGCCCCCGTACGTCCCGGTACATTGTAGAGAACGATCGGTTTGTCCGTAGATTCTGCAACCGCCTTGAAATATTGGTACATTCCTTCCTGAGTCGGCTTGTTGTAGTAAGGGACCACCACCAGAAATGCATCCGGTCCATAAGGCTCCAGCAGACGGATGTTCCGGATGGTCGCATTCAGGGAATTGGCGCCGCAGCCGACCAGTACCGGTTTGCCGGCGGACAGCTCACGGGTCAATTTGAGCAGTTCCACTTTCTCGTCCTCTTCCAGGCATGGAGTTTCTGCCGTCGACCCGAGCGGTACCAGAAAATCTATACCTGCCTCCACCTGACGGGAAACCATCTCGCGGTAAGTTTCATAATCGACATTCCCCTCCTTGAAGGGAGTGACCAATGCAGTTCCGCAACCTCTCAATATCAATCTTTTCATCATTTCTCTTCTTTATTTACCGACAGCCGGACATAGCTTCTACTGACGGCTGAACAACAATTCCTTGAACTGGAAGATTCCCTGATGCTCCTCTGTCATCAAAGCCGCCTCCACTGCGCCTTCGGCGAATCCCTGTCTGGAGAACGCCTCGTGCTCAATGGTAATCCGATCGCAGGTTCCTTCGAAAGTGACCGTATGAATGCCTGGAATCTCGCCTGCCCGGACCGACAGTATCTCTGGCTTCACTTTCATGCCCTTCTCAACCTCAACAGCCAACGTTTTAGCTGTGCCGCTGGGAGCATCAAGTTTATGACAGTGATGCTTTTCCACCAGATATGGCGTATAAGAAGAGGATTTTCCCAGAAGAGAAGCCACTCTTTCTACCGCAGCCGCCATCGCATTGACCCCGATTGAAAAGTTGGAAGCCCATATCAGCGTCGTGCCCGCCTGACGGAATGCCTCAAACACCTCCTCCTGAAGGTCATACCAGCCGGTTGTTCCCACCACGACCGCCTTGAAACGGTTCGCCAGGAACAGATAATTGGCCTTGAAGGCATCAGGCGTGGTAAAATCAATACAGACACACTCTTGGGCCAGAACAGGATCTACTGAACTGACATCATTCGTGTGACCTGCACACTCCATATTTCGGGACAACAAAATCTTCTCAATCATCTGTCCCATCTTTCCATATCCTGAAATAAATATCTTCATACGCTCTACCCAAATAAAATCAAATGCAATTGTCCGACAATCCTGTCCACCTCATTGCTATCTACAACAATATTCATGCTCATGCGACTCGCCCCAACCGTATACATACGGATATGACTGGCTGCATCACTGATATGATCTATCACATCACAACAACCGAGAATGTTCTTGCCAATGACCGACACCTGTCCCAATCCTCTTTCTACGAGAAATGCTGTTGTCTCAGACAGTTTCTCACTGGCTTCCTGCCATCCTGATTGTCCGGATTCCAAAGTCAGGGTCAAACCAGACTCTGAACTGGCAATCAAAGAAGTAGATACCCTATATCGGTTCAATATTCCAAAGACATGAGCATAAAGCTCTTCCAGACGCGCAAATCCTTTCATTCCAATCTCCACATAATCCATCTCCTTCTTGAAAGAAATGGTCTTAGGGCCATCCTCCACCATTTCTCCTTCCATCACGGCAGTCCCTTTGGAAGTCGGATTCATAGAATTCAACACATAAATCGGAATCTTCTTGCTGCGAGCTGGATAGATAGTCATCGGATGCAGTACCCTTGCTCCCAGAAAGGCCATCTCAGCCGCCACCTCATAAGAGATTTCGTGAATCCTCTTCGTCTTGCTGACAGTTCTCGGATCGGCTGTCCTCAAACCGTCCACATCGGTCCAGATCTCCACTCTTTCCGCCTCCAGCGCCCAGCCCAGCAGTGTGGCGGTATAATCCGAACCTTCAAAGCCGAGGACAGAGGTGAAACCGTTGGCAGCAGAAGCGATGAAACCCTGCGTAAGCACCATTTCCGCTCCCTGAGCGGCCTGTCTGATACTCTCCAGCACCTTCGGTTCTGTCTTGTCCAGCAGTGGCTTCGCGCTCATATAGTTGTCATCGGTCACAATCATCTTCCGTGCATCTACCCAATGACAGCGGATTCCTTCCTGGTTCATCACGGCATAGACGATGAGAGACGAGAGCAGTTCACCGGCAGAAAGGATGCGCGCCCTGCTGCGAGGGGACAATTCTCCAATCAGGCAGATTCCCCGGACAAAGGCATGCAGGTCCTCACAGATTTCCTTCACGCTCTCCAGCGTCTGCGACAAATGTTTTCCCTCCAGCAATTCCCTCACTACCGCTTCATGGAAGCTGCGTACCGCCTCCATCTCCACTTCTACCTGTTCCGTATGCCGCGCCTGCGCCTCTTCCGCGAGATGCGTCAGTTTCCGGGTCACTTTCGCCATGGCGGAAACGACCATCACCGGATGCTCCGGCAAACGGCCTCTGACAATCTCAACCACCCTTCTTATCGCTTCGGCATCCTGGACGGAGGTTCCTCCAAATTTCATTACAATCATATTCAATTCCATTTTCTTTTCTATTCAACTTCTCCCAGATAGGAAATGCACATCTGGACATATAATCTGACCGCTATCTCCAAATCAGCGATTCGTACAAACTCTCCCGTCGTATGGGCAGTGAAGATTGAACCGGGACCACATAAAGCACGGTGCCGGAACTTTTCAAGTCTAGGAGCATCACTTCCGAAAGCGACCACGCATTGAGGGATGCCCTCAAAGGTATGATAAGTCATCGGTTCGTCTCCTCCCAGCGCCTCGATCTGGACGAAATCACAGGCCATCGCCGCAATGGTTTCCTGCACCATGCGATCACTGGCGGCAGTCGTTCTGAAATACAGTCTGAAATCCAGTTCCGGACTCAGGATGTTCTGAGCGTTCGGGCTGGACAGCTGACCGACATTGCAGGTCGTCGGACCGGTAACCGGATCGACAGGAAATTCCAATTTTCGGAGCGCATTCATGAAATCGACGAAACGCTCGACGGCGCTGGCTCCCAGTTCCGGATAACCGGAATGACAGCTTTTGCCCAGAATCCGAATCCGGAAAGACTTGGTTCCCTTGCTGGCGGTCACCATCTTGTTGTCGGTCGGTTCTCCCACGATGACCAATCCTCCCCCCGGACAATCCCGGGTATAGGCCTTGGCGCCGAACGAACCGGTTTCCTCCCCGGAAAGCAGCAGCAGCCCGAAATTGTCGCGACCTTGGGCGAGCAGTTCCAGACAAGCTGAAAACATGGAGAAGATCTGGCCCTTCGCATCATTGCTGCCACGTCCCCTCACTTCCTCTTCGGTGAAGGTCGGTGGGATGAATGGAGGCACCGTATCCATGTGGGTGCAGAAAAACACTTCAGGAGCGCCCCAGGAGAACAGAAGGTTCAAGGTTCCATCTCCTACTTCATGTTGGCTCAGACGGCATCTTTGCGGTCTTCCTGCCTTTTCTGCATACGTATCTGCATATTCCACCAGTCGGGCAGAAAGAAATTCGGCCAGCGCCCTTTCTTTTCCGGAAGTGGAATCTATCTTCAATATTTCTTCAAACAGCTTGAGATCCAGCATACACTATTTGTTGATTTGTTTTCCAGTACCGAAAATCTTGCCGACAATCGGAATCCTGACCAATTTTCCCAGAACAGGAATCTCTGCCAGCGGCAGGTCCTTCTTCAAGACATAGATGACGAACAGGCCGACCAGCAGTGTATTGACTACCAGTTCCGGCACAATCGTCAGATAGTGGGAGGAACAGCGGATTGCCACATAGAGGACGACGGTCAGCACCACATAGCGGAACATGTCTCCAATCGGATAACTGATCGGATAATATTTCTGTCCGACGAAATAGGACATCAGCATGGCGATTCCGTAGCCGGCCACTCCGGCCCAAGCGCAGGCCATATAGCTGAACTTCGGTACAAATAAAAAATTGATGGCCAAAAGTACGACACAACCTGTTCCGGAAAAGACGGCCCCCCAGATGGTCTTGTCAGTCAGCTTGTACCAAAAAGAAAGATTGAAATAAATTCCCATAAGAATCTGAGCAATCATCAGAATTGGAACCACCTCAAGTCCCTCCCAATAGGTATCTTTCACCAGGAATTTCAGCACATCCAGATAAGCCATCACACCCAAGAAAGCAAGCAAGGTGAAGATGACGAAATATTTCATGCCCTTGGCATAAGTCTGTCTGCTGTCTTTCTCCTTGGAACTGCCAAAGACAAAAGGTTCATAAGCATAACGAAACGCCTGAGTAATCATAACCATAATGGCCGCAATCTTGGCGGCACCACCATAGATACCCAGCAGGTCCTGAGCATTGTCTCCCGGATAAATCTTAGTGAACAGAATCTTGTCTGCAGTCTGGTTCAAGATGCCGGCAATTCCCAGCAACAGCATCGGCCAAGTATATTGCAACATGCTCCTGAGAAGCTTCCAGTCAAAGCCAAATTTGAAATCCTCCAATTCCTTTCCGAAGAAGAAAGTGACCGTGGCGGTGCAGAACAGATTGATGTAGAAAACATAGCCCGGACCGACATTCGGATCATAGAATTTCCCTACCAGTTCCGGATTTCTACTGTACAGATATGGGAAAAGCAGATAGAAGCAAAGATTCAAGGCAATACTCAGACCTATGAAAAGCAATTTGAGACAAGCGAACTTGAGCGGTCTCTTCTCATGACGAAGATAGACGAATGGAATGGCCTGAAAAGCATCTAATGCCACTGTCATCGACATCACCCAAATATAAGAGGGATGATCAGCATATTCCAGAGACTGAGATATCGGTTTCAGGAAAATGATGACCAAGGCAACAAACAAAGTGGAAGTGAAAGCAACCGTCCTCAAGATGGTAGAATAGACCATATGCACATCTTCCCCCTGCTTGTTGGCATAGCGGAAGAAAGTGGTTTCCATTCCATACGTCAAAATAACCAGAAGAAGACCGGTCCAGGCATAAAGATTGGTGATGACGCCATATTGGCCAGTCGTAGTGAGGGTGTAGGCGTAAAGTGGGACCAGAAGATAATTGAGAAATCTCCCGATTATGCTGCTCAAACCATATATTGCAGTATCCTTGAGCAAGGACTTCATATTTGCCATAAGCTATATTTTGTTCAAATAGCAAATTTAAACAATTACAGCAAAAGAGAGAAG
Source organism: Bacteroidales bacterium (assembly GCA_020026275.1). Lineage (GTDB taxonomy): Bacteria > Bacteroidota > Bacteroidia > Bacteroidales > UBA932 > Cryptobacteroides. Next base: position 301 of record JAHHQQ010000011.1, on the reverse strand, counting down.
GGCCAGAAAATAAAAATAGGGATCAGGAAGCAAATTCCCAATCCCTATACAAAATTCAAAACCTGTGGAGATAAAGAGATTCGAACTCTTGACCCCCTGCTTGCAAAGCAGGTGCTCTACCAACTGAGCTATACCCCCGAGCAGTAGTCCTGTGCAGACTTGAACTGCAGACCCCCACATTATCAGTGTGGTGCTCTAACCAACTGAGCTACAGGACTGTATAATAATGAAAGGAATGTACAAGGCCAACTGTGCCTCGGACAGACCGCTAGCGTCCTCAAGTGTTAAGAACGCTCCAAAA
>JAHHQQ010000010.1 GCA_020026275.1 Bacteroidales bacterium | reverse complement strand
AACTCACTGACATCCAGCACAATATCATCCTTGATACCAGCTCTCTCCCGAAGTTCCCGCACCGAACGGAGATAGGCATAGCGGAACATCTGGTTGCCCAGCCGTCCTTTGAGCTGCAAGACCATCCGGTAATTTCGGGGCCCGTCGTGGCATTCTTTCATCTTATTGATTCCCTTCATCTGTCTTCTCTTTTATTTCTTCTGTCACCTGATTTCCAGACTTCTGGGGAACCTGACGGCTTTCCAGAAGTTCTTGATAGATGGCTGCAATCTGCCCTGCATATTTTTCTTCAGAATAATTTTCTACGGCCAAATCGCCAGCTACCCGGATCATATCTTCCATGTTGTCCTGTGCCATACGCTGAAGAAGTTGTGCCGCTTCTTCAGCAGTTTCGAACAGCAATCCATTCTGTCCGTCCTGGATGATGTCATGAGCAGGTCCGGAGTTATAGGCCAAGACCGGGCAACCATAGAACATGGATTCGATCATGACGCGACCGAGTCCTTCATGTCTGGAACAGATGATGAAGCCGGCAGCATGAGACAGCAATCCTTTCACATCATCTGTGAAATCATGGAATTCGACTCCGGCCGGACTTCCATATTTGCCGGCCAGGCTGCTCAATTTCCAGCGCATGTTTTCAGAACAGCGGCCGGTCAGTTTGAGTTTGTATCCTTTCATCGCCAGATTGGATCGGCTGAAAGCTTCCACGGCGAGTTCCGGATTCTTGATGGGGTGGATCCGGCCTGCAAGGAATACAAAATATTTCTGTTTATCTGGACAATAAGTTCGTTCGGAGACGGGGCAGACGGCATCTGGCAACATATAGCATCGGGTCTTTCCGTGCAGGGACCGGATGGATGGCAGCTGGGACTCCAGCTCGGCATCGACTCTCCAGTCAGAAGCGGCTTCCGCCAAGCCCAAGTGCTCATAGAGCGGATGGGAGATGGTGATGACGGCATCGGAACTGGACACCTGCTTTTTCCATTGGGCGTATCCTCCGATGGGCTGGATACCCAAGCCAAGATCGATGAATTCCCGGATATGCCAGACATGGGGCACGTGCAGTTTCCTGGCGATGAGCGGTCCGAGGTCCAGTACGCTGGAATTGGTATGGACCAGATCCACTCCTCTGTCTTTGAGCAACTTGCATACTGTATTCACTGCTTTTCTCCGGATAGAGCGGTTCTTCATGGCCCTCAACGGAAGGGTCAGGTTGCGGAACCAGCCGGAACCCGTTATGTAGTTGAAACGGAACGGCACCACCAAGCATTCGTATCCTTGAGCCTGAAAATGTTCCAGAACAGGTCCTTTGGCTCGGAGCAGAAGAAGGGGGTCAATCTTATCTCCAAGCGAATGGAGCAGATTTTCCAGAGACAGCGAAGTGCCTCCCAGTTCTTCCGCTTCATTAAGAATATACAGTATTCTCGCCTTTTTCATATCGCTCTCCTATAATATAGTTATTCTTTCTGACGGGTCCGGTTCTTTCAAGAAATCCGGACCGAGGGTATCCTGCAAAAAGTCAATTGCCTGCTGCTTGAACTCAGGAAGGTCTCCTGCATGCCGGACAAGCGATTCAATGCGAGGATTGCGCTCTCCTTCTGGAACCACCGCCTCGTAAGGTTTCCCATAGATCAGGGAAAAGGCGACACCATGGAATGAAGAAGTCACAATCTGGGAGGCGCCTCGGACAAGAGAGATGAAATCTTCCGGTCCGGCACATTGAATCAGTCCTCGAAATGGTTTGCGGCCGGCATTCTTGGAGATGACAATAAGATCTATCCCTTTTTCATCTGCCACTTTGCGGGCACGTTGGATAACTTCTTCTTCGCAGAGCATCGGATAAGCCAGCACATAAGGTCTGCCAAAATTGCCATAAGGTTCCGCCAGTTCGGACCATTCATTGGAGGAAAGCAGCAGAACCGGGTCTTGCAGCACAGTAACTGGCAGATCGGTCAGCGGTTGCAACATTTCCCGAAGGCTGTCTTCCCGAACACTGATTGCATCAAAGTTCTTCAGCCGTTTCCGAATTTCCTGTGGTCCATCAAGTTCAAGTACATTCATACTGGCACACCAGGCTACCTTCTTGGCTGTGGTCGGAAATTCTCCCCAATAATGCTGGTCATATCCACCGGTAATATTCTTATTCCAGACTTGGTCACTACCAATCAGGACAGCATCGTAATTTTCGGACAAGAAGGAAACGTTCATCCTTTCAATCACGAAACGGCGAAATGACTTGGCGCGGGAACGCCGACGAAAATAGTCGGGCAGGAAACGCCAGCAATATTCCAGCGGTGCTGCTTTGAGGGCTTTCTTGCTCCAGAAAAAGCTGCGGTAGCCTGCTTCGATGGTCGGATTGCGATAATCTATGATTTCTGCCTGATGTCCCAATCCTTCCAGAAAACGACAAGTCGCATAAGCCTGGAGGATTGCACCATAATTGAGCGCATAATGAAAAGTCAGGATTCCTATTTTCATCTTATTCTATTTTTTTACAAAGTCCATGATGTTCTTGAATGCTTTCTCGCCGATGGCATCCTTGATCACATTCTTCAGTTTGTCTTTCTGGCCAGGTACGGCAATGGTGCTGAGACACTCCAGGGCCTCACTTTCGGAAACGGAGGAGACCATGGCTTCCAAAAGGGCAGGATGTTCTCCAAAGACAGGAGTGACGAAGGAAGGCAGAGCCTGTCGGAATTCTTCTTTGGACTGGATTCTCCGATAGGAAAAGCCCAGATCTTCACAATAGTGCCGGACCAGGTCGATGTGACGGGCAGAATAGTGTCCTCCTGCCGCCACGAAAGTCTCGGCTTCCATGCCAAACTGGGAGGCAGGGTGAGTATAATTCGTAAATTCGGCCCCCTTTCCGTTGTTCACCAGCAAGATGCGCAGATTGTCCGGTACATGTCTGTTTCCCAACACGTTCATGTCATAGAAGAAAGCCAAATCCCCGAGCACACAGAAGAACAGTTTCTCCGGGGAGGCCAGGGCGGCACCGACGACGGTAGACAGGCAGCCGTCGATTCCGAATCCGCCTACATTGCTGTAGACATTGACCGAGGCCGGGAGACGGAAGAAGTTGAAGCTGCGGAGAGAGTTCAGGATCCCCAGATGGAGGACACTGCCCTCGGGCAGTCTGGCACTCAGTTCGTGGGCCATCCAGATGTTGGAGAAAGGCAGTTCCGGCAATTGTGCTTCCAGCTGGCGGTATTCTTCCTGGACAGCTTGGCCGCCGGAAAGGACCAGGGCTGGGCGGTCACAGAAAGGCGTCTCTGCGAACTGGGATTTCTCGGAAGAGACAAGATCATCGTCCAGAAGGTAGTGGCGGAAGAATTCGCTTTCCTTCATCTGGAAGATGGCGGTCTGTTTGCGGAAGTCGTCACGGACTTCTCCGTCTTCATTGACACGCCACACCTGGCCTGCCTGGATTTTTCCGCTGGTATAGTAATCTCCGCAGACATAGCCCAGATGAATGAGCAGATCACACTTGAACAGGTCGGTATGGGCATATTTCTGAAAGGCCGCCAAAGAAGGGGTGGTCCCTGCAAGGCCTTTGAAGTTGGCGGTATGGTCTGCCAGGACAACGGCGCCCCTCTGCCGGCAGAACTGTGCGACGAGTGCGGATTCTTCCTCGGTCCAGACGGGATGTGCCCCAATGAAAAGAACCACCCTGCCCATTGGCATTTCAGGTAACTGGTTCCCTGGAGCATAGCTCCTTATGACTCTGGCCGAAGGCAGTTCCCGGACACCGAATTCCTTGCTGACGACGGTCTGGAGATCAATCAGGACTGGCTGACGATGACGGAGCAGCCGGATGAGAGCCTTGTTGATGGCACAATTGCACAACCATTCGTCTTCACTATCCTTAATCTTGTTGGCAGTGGTCATATAGCAATAGGTATCCTTCGGACAGACGGAACGGTCGATGACCTGCGGATGGAGGGTGCCGACATAGCCTTGGCCCAAAGTGCCGGTAACAGCAAGAATGGGCAATTTCCGATAGAATGCTTCCGTCAGTGCAGAAAAATAGTTACGTGAAGCAGTGGCTCCGGTACAGGTGATGACGACAGGCTCACGGCTCTCTTCTGCCATACCGCAAGCAAGATAGGCGGCAGATCGCTCGTCCGGTGCCGAATACATCTGGAAGAAGGGATCGGACTGCAGACTGATGACCAATGCCATGTTGGCAGTGCCCGGTGAAGCGACAACCTGACGGATTCCATTGGCTTTAAGCAAGGAAACCAGGATCTGTACGTTGCGTTCTGTGCTATAGTTCTGTGTCATTTCTCTAAAAATTTTCGTTGTTTCATTGTTGTTCCGGTGTCTATCGCTCATACTTTGCAATGAAAGAGAGACTGCAATTTCTGGTGGAGAAAAGCCTTTTCTCCTTCAGTAGCGGCAAACAGGTAGGAGGCTGCGAATACCGAAGCAAAACTCAGCAAGCAGACCTCAAGGGTACGCCAAAGAGACGGAGACTGAAAGAAATGGAGCATCAGTGGCGGAAGGGCCGCTATGACGGTTACTTTCAGGACCCGCCAGATGACTGCATTGAAGAACTGGCGGAGGGTCAAGCCAGTATCTTTCCGAGTTACGATGAGCCGCACAAAAATCTGTATGAAATCCACCGCCATCAGAATCAGGAAAGCCACGTATGGAGCGGCTCCATAGTGGAAGGCCAGCCAGGAAAGCGGGAAAGCGAAGAAAGCCGCCATGGAGACGGCAATCTGATAGTTTCGAACCCTTCCTGTCGCATTGATACCAGTAAGAATTGTATTGCCGAGAGATCGGAACAGGGCGCTCGCCAAGGTAATCCGAACGAGGGCGACGGTGTATTCCGGGACATTGGACTTGAGCCAGAGATCCAGGATAGAAGGAGCTTCCAAGAAAATCGGCAGAGCAAAGAAATAGATGATGATATAGGAGAACTTGGCTCCTTTGCACATCAGCTCATGCATATATTGCAGATCATGGGCGGCATAACTCTTGGTAATCTGAGGATTGACGGCGGTGATGAAATTGTTCACGAAGCCGGATACGGAAGATTCCACTTTGGCAGCCAGTCCGGTGGCGGCATTGAGAGTCACACCGAAGAACTGGTTGACCAGCTGGTTGACACCTTGGGTGTTGATGACGCTCATTCCGTTGCCGAGGGCAAGCCAGCCGGTAAATTTGAAAATCCGTTTGAGCAGGCCGGCATCCCAGACAAAATGGACTTTGGTGCCGGGGAAATGTCTCCGGCAATAGATACCATAGATGAGACGTATCAGGACTTTCACCAGGACCATCAAGATTGCATAGAGAATCAACTTGTCAAATCCGGCAAACTGGAGGCTGATGGCAATCGCCAGATTGAGCACTCCTTCCAGAACGCTGATGTAGGCGAAGGCACCCATTTTCTCATGGGCGATGATGGCGCTGTTGTACGGTACGCTCAACAAATTGACGAAAAAGACCAGAACTGCGCACTGAAGTACCCAATTTGCGGCAACCATACGATCTGGAGGCAAGTCCATATGATGATTGACATACCAGACCAGAATCGGGTCCGCCACCAGGGCAAGGACCAAGATCAAAAGAATCTGGACAAGCACGGCCGTAGAGAAGACCTTGTTGAAGTTCTGATTCTGTTTCTTGCCCAACTCGAAAGTCAAAAAACGGCTGACGGCATTGGTCAGGGCTCCGGAGAAGATGGTCATCATGGCGACCACGCTGCCGATGACGCTGTAGATGCCGAAATCGGACTGTCCCAGGGCATTGAGCACGACCCGGGACGTGTAGAGGCTGACCAGCAGCAGCAGGATCATACGTCCGTACAGCAGCAGCGTGTTGGTCGCGATGCGGCGGCTGACACTCGAGAGCTGGGGGATGTCTTTTGGATTCTGCATATCTTCCTTCAATTTCATCTTCCCTGGGGGAAGGTTTTCTTTTCAACATTATATAGAATCATGTAAATATATGAATTTTTAAGCAATCCTCCTATTTGTTTTTATGCAGGACATTCATTAACTTGGGCACATCAACAATTTGCTGTTCCGTATTGCGGAGTCCGGACCTTTCCGATCCCTGCGGGCAGTTCATCGAATGACTATTTAAAACCACTTTCCTATGCCAGATGTTTCAAAACGCGGTTCAGACATGCCGGCATCCCCTATCCGCAAACTTGCCCCTTTCGCAGAGGCAGCAAAAAAACGTAACGTAAAAGTTTTCCATCTCAATATCGGACAGCCAGATCTGGAATCTCCTCGACAGGCCTTGGATGCCATGAAGGAAATTGACCGGAAGACGCTTGAATACAGCCCTTCACAAGGGTTCGCCTCCCTTCGCGAAAAATTCTCCTCCTATTACAGGAAATTCGGAATCCATCTGACACCGGACGAGATTCTGGTGACTTGCGGCGGTTCGGAAGCCCTGCTGCTGACCTATTTCGCCTGCTTCAACCCTGGGGACGAGCTGCTGATGACCGAGCCGAGCTATGCCAACTACATGGGCTTCGCCGTTGCGGCCGACATTACGGTCAAGACCGTGACCTCCCATATCGAGGACGGTTTCGCCCTGCCTTCCGCCGAAGAATTTGAAGCCGCCATCACGCCCCGGACCAAGGCCATCCTCATCTGCAATCCGAACAACCCGACCGGGCACCTCTACACTTCCGAAGAGCTGTTCCGTCTGAGAGACATTGTCCTCAAGCACGACCTCTTCCTCATTGCGGACGAGGTGTACCGTGAGTTTGTCTATGTGGACGACCCGTATGTCTCCACCCTGACCCTCTATGGCATGGAAGATCATGTGATTGTGGTGGATTCGGTGTCCAAGCGCTATTCCGAATGCGGCATCCGGGTGGGCATGATCGCCACGCACAACAAGAAGGTGATGCAGACGATTCTGAAATTCGCTCAGGCCCGTCTGAGTCCTCCGCTGCTGGGCCAGATTGTGGCAGAGGCGTCCATCGAGGGGACGGAAGCCTATTCCAAGGCTTGTTTCGAGGAATACAAGGCACGACGGGACTATTTCATCCAGGAACTGAACAAGATTCCGGGAGTCTATTCCCCTATGCCGGAAGGAGCTTTCTACACGGTGGCTTCCCTGCCGGTGGACGATGCCGAAGCCTTCTGCAAATGGTGTCTGACCGATTTCAGCTATCTCCCTTCGGAGGAGGACATTGAGACCGTCGCCGCAAGCAGCGGGCTCCATAGCGCCGAGCGCAAGCAGGCACTGAAAAATGAGATTGTCGCCGAACTGGACCGGGGTCTCATTGACCTGTTTCTTCCGCACCGGAAACCAGAGGGGCCGAAATATTTCGATTCCCTGACAGATGTCGGAGAGCAGGAGCATGCCCGAGGGCTGGTCCCTTCCCTGCACAAGGTTCATTTTGACAAGGAATATACCGGCTACACTGTCATGATGGCTCCGGCTGCCGGCTTCTACACCCACAAGGAGGTGGGCAGAAACCAGGTGCGAATGGCCTATGTCCTGAAAATTGAAGATTTGCAGAAAGCGCTGATTGTGCTCCGCGCCGCTCTGCAGGCTTACAACAGCCGATAAACATTCTACTTTTTTGAAAAAACAGAGAAAAGGAGAAGCCTGGAACAGGGCTTTCATTCAGATAAAAGCAACTTTCAAACAAATATCCGTGTTCATTTTCTGAATACGGATATTTTTCATTCAATTTGCAGGTGTAAACATCATCGTCCGGAACCTGTCTGCCGTTGTGCAGGGGAAAAATGGCTTCAAAGAGCCGACAAGTGAACGGGTGGTTAAGGCGGCAGGTTCCCTGACGGTGTTTCCGAACCTCATGGAAGAGGTCACGGAGCCTTAATATTTGCCTTCAGCCAGTTTGGCCAGGATGAGCGTCACCATCTTTCCGGAATCGTGGGTCGGAGTGTTCGGATAGCGGTTGGTCGCATGTGCCCAGGCCATGGACTGGAGAGTCGGATTGTTCTTGATGCTGCGTCCGTTGGTGATGTGGAGACGGCAAGCCTCGAAGAATTCCTTCCAACGAGGCAGGTAGAGGTCTCTCATGATGCCGGACCACTCCTTGAAGGCATAGTCACGCAGATCGGTGGTGTCGCTCTCGCCGCCCCAGTAGCTGATGAGAGCACGGGCGTTCCACTCGCAGAGGCGCTTCTCGCTGTCGGTATTGCCGAAATTGCGGGCGGCATTGATCCATGGACCTATCATGAAATCACGTCTGGAGGAAAGCAGCTTGTCCATATCGCCGATGATTTCCAGCATCTTCGGTGCCAGGGCGTCGGAAGGTCCGAGCTGACCTTTCTCCACACACTGGACATATTCGTGGTAAAGGCGGTAGAACTCGTTTGCCAACAATTGACGGGTAATGTTGACCACGTCGTATTCGAGCGCGTCGTTGCCGTCCAGTTCGGTGGCGACATTGGCGAGGTAAGGGATGATCTGCTTCAGCGCCTCCAAGTCATAAAACACATGAGATGTTCCCCAGGAAGAGGCGCTGCGCACTTCCAGGGAAGGTGGAGCACAAATGACGGATTCCGGATTGCCGAGGATTGCCGGCATATTTTCCACGGTCTCCCAAGGCTGTACCGGAGCGGACTGGCTGGAATAAGCCGTCTGCAGGAGAATGCGCCAGGCCGGTTCCATATCTTTGCCGAGCTGCCCGCCATAACGGGCGGCGGCATAGCTGCGGATCCATTCGTCCAAGGAGAAGGTCTCATCGTGCCAAGGCAGTTCGAACAACAGTTCGTAGTTTACAGGATTGTTCAGCACCCCTTCGGCACTGCAGCCAATCCCGATCATATTTCCAGGACAGATTTTCTTGGCTCTATAATATTCATCAACAAATCGTTGCAGCTGCCCATAAAGACCTGTAGTCTCGCCGAAATTGTTGATGGTTCCCCAAAGGAACGGAAATCCGTCATAGCCTCCACGGTCTTCCCAGACAGCGGCCTGTTCTCCACGGAAATCCCAGATGATGGCATCGCCTGTCTTGGAGAGGCCGGACAAGAATTTGGAAGAAGGGTTGTCGCCCCAGGACTGGAGAATCCACTGGCAGCCCGGATTGTATTCCCTCATCTTGCCGAGAACGGTTCTGGAGAGAGTGGCCTCGTCGATTCCTGCACGGTCGCCTCCCTCGTGGAAAGGTTCGCCGGCAAAGAACTTGAATTCGCCGTAGTTCTTGTTGATTTCTTCATAATAGATTCCTGCCATCTGGTCGTAGAGAGGATCCAGCGGAGACAGGATGTCCGGACGGAGGAAACCGCCTACCCAATTGCCCTGCGGCAGAATCTGGGCATTCGGGAATTTCTCTTTCAGCGTAGTCGGAACCATGCCGTAGAATGACATGTAGATGGGATTGATGCCGTATTTGCGTTCCGCATCGATGACCTTCTTGGCAAGTTCGGCACGTTTCTCCACCATGTCCAGGTTGATCGGGCCGCCCCAGCCTTCGAGGTTGCCCATCAGGTGCCATGCGTTGAATGCCGGACCCGGCAGGAAGTCAAAGATTTCCTCCTGGCTGAAGCCAATGCGCTGAAGCGTGTTGTACCAGACTTTCTCCACTCCGATTGGCGCCAGCGTGAGGTTGACTCCATTGAGAACCATATAGTCAATCGCTTCCTGCCAGTCAGCCCAGTCCCACCAGGCGGCGGAGTAGTTGAGCGTACAGAAATTGAAGAAGTGACGATACTGGTCAGTAGTCTCGTGACGTACCTTTCCCTCAATTTCGGGCAGCACATCAATCGGCTGGATGTTCTTGCCGGTCAGAGAATAGTTCTGATGGCAGTAATGCTTGAGGTAATGGTTGAAGCCCATGCCGGCGGCAGGGATGCTGGTCGCCCTGATGATCAGTTTGCCGCTCTGGGTGGACAGTTCGTACGCATCCTGGCAGCCTTTCGGCGCTTTCATCTGTTTGACTTCAACCTTTCCTCTGGACCAGGGAGCCACACGGCCGATCACCTCCAGAGCAGGTTCCAATGGCTGGCTGCATGCCGCCAAAAGCGGAAGCAAGAGGACGGCCCACAATATTCTTCTCAATTTCATTATAATACAAGTATTTGTCATTCAATATTCTATCTCTTAGAGAAATGCCTTTGTGCACGCCTCAGCAGTTGCCGTACATTTTCTCATAGTACTGCAAATAGTCACCGGAAGTGACGTTGTCCAGCCAGTCCTGGTGTTCCAGATACCAGCGGATGGTGAGTTCGATGCCCTGTTCAAAGGTTACGGATGGCTTCCAGCCCAGTTCCGTGGCAATCTTGGTGCTGTCAATCGCATAGCGGAGGTCATGTCCCTTTCGGTCGGCTACATAGGTGATGAGATCCAGGTCCTCCCCTTCCGCCCTTCCGAGCAGACGGTCGGCAGTCTGGATGAGCACCTTGATGAGGTCAATGTTCTTCCACTCGTTGAAGCCTCCTATATTGTAGGTCTCTGCCACCTGTCCTTCGTGCAAGATGAGGTCAATGGCACGGGCATGGTCCACGACGTAAAGCCAGTCCCGAACGTTCTCCCCTTTTCCGTAGACAGGCAACGGTTTGCGGAAACGGATATTGTTGAGGAACAGCGGGATCAACTTTTCAGGGAACTGGAAAGGTCCATAGTTGTTGGAGCAATTGGAAATGACCGTCGGCATGCCATAAGTGTCGTGATAGGCCCTGACGAAATGGTCGGCGCTGGCTTTGGCGGCAGAATATGGAGAATGCGGATCGTAACGGGTCGTCTCGGTAAAGAGAGTCCCGTCAAACTGAAGGGCACCGTAAACTTCGTCCGTGGAAATCTGGTAGTAGCGTTTCCCTTCCCAACCTTCGATCTCCCACACCTGACGGGCGGCTTCCAGCAAGGTCAGCGTACCCATGACATTGACCCGGGCGAAGAGGAACGGATCGGTGATGGAACGGTCCACATGGCTCTCTGCCGCCAGATGGACGATGGCATCGACCTCGTTCCGACGGATGATGTCGCGGACGGTCTCAAAGTCACAGATGTCGGCTTTGACGAACTGATAGTTCGGACAGTCTTCAATGTCCTTGAGGTTGGCCAGGTTGCCGGCATAAGTCAGTTTGTCCAGATTGATGATCCGGATGTCCGGATACTTGTTCACGAAGAGACGGACAACATGACTGCCGATGAATCCGGCTCCTCCGGTAATCAATATGCTCTTGTATTTCATGTTTTCTTTCATTTTTCTTGTCGTATTCATTTCCCCGTCAGAAGGAATAGTCCAGTTCCCGGAAAGTCGGATGTTGACGGTCCTTCTCTGACAGGATCACCTTGTCTGCCGGGACACGCCAGTCGATATTCAGATCAGGATCGTTCCACAAGATGGCCCCCTCGCTTTCCGGATGGTAAAGGTTGTCACATTTGTATTGGAAGATGACCTCGTCGGAAAGGACGCTGAAACCGTGGGCGAATCCTCTTGGAATGAAGAGCTGCCGGTGGCTCTCTCCGGTCAGTTCGACCGCCACGTGTTTGCCATAGGTGGGAGAACCTTTGCGAAGGTCCACAGCCACATCCAGAACGGCTCCTTGAATAACACGCACCAACTTGGCCTGGGAATAAGGCTCTTTCTGAAAATGCAGTCCACGGACCACCCCATAGCAGGAACGGCTTTCGTTGTCCTGTACAAAATCGATGTTGCCGATCTTCTCTTCGAACTCCCTTTTGTTGAAAGATTCGAAGAAATAACCACGTGCATCTCCAAATAGCTTGGGTTCAATAATATAGAGCCCTTCAATCTCTGTTCTGATAATTTCCATATTCACCTTACTCTATTCTTCCTGTCTTCCGGGAATCGAAGCTGCCGTCAAAACCGGACTGCATCAAATGCGCTGATCACAATCCGCCACCCGTTGCAAATACTGACCGTACTGGTTCCTAATCATTGGCTGGGCCAACTGCCTCAACTTGTCTGCATCAATCCATCCCTGCTTGAAGGCAATCGTTTCCAGACAGGCGACCTTGAGCCCCTGCCGTTTCTCAATGACCTCGATATAGGTCGATGCTTCTGAAAGGCTCTCATGGGTGCCGGTGTCGAGCCAGGCGAAACCCCGGCCCAAGGTCTGGACCTTGAGTTCCCCCTCTTCGAGAAATGCCTGATTGACGGAAGTGATCTCCAGTTCTCCCCGGGCGGACGGCTTGATGGTCCGGGCAACATCCACCACTTTGTTCGGGTAAAAATAGAGTCCTACCACCGCATAATTTGATTTCGGCCGATCGGGTTTTTCTTCGATGCTCACGCAATTGCCGGCCGCATCAAATTCAGCGACTCCATACCGTTCCGGATCGCTGACCCAATAGCCAAAAACAGTTGCTTTCGGATGAGGTCCTTCAGCTTCCCGGACTGCCCTGTGCAACAAGTCCGTGAAACCATTTCCATGAAAGATGTTGTCACCGAGAACCAGACAGACGCTATCTCCGCCAATAAACTTCTCCCCGATAAGAAAAGCTTGAGCCAACCCATCCGGAGAAGGCTGCCCAGCATATTCGAAATGAACTCCATAATCGCTGCCATCCCCCAGAAGACGCTGAAAACCAGGCAGGTCGACAGGGGTCGAAATAATCAGAATGTCCCTGATTCCGGCGAGCATCAGTACCGAAATGGGATAATACACCATGGGTTTGTCATAAACTGGCAGAAGCTGTTTGCTAATACCTTTCGTAATCGGATAGAGACGGGTTCCGCTGCCTCCGGCAAGTACAATTCCTTTCATTTCCTATTCTATCTAACTGAATCAATCCGCTTTACTGGTTTTTCAAGAGAGAGATACATTTTTCCAGAGAATCCCTCCAATAAGGAATGGTGATGCCGAATGTCTTCTTCACCTTTGCCTTGTCCAGGACGGAATAGGCCGGCCGTTCAGAGCGGGTCGGATACTCAACAGAACGACAAGGCTGTATATCGCACCGATTTCCGGCAAGAGAAGCAATGGTCTTGGCGAAATCATACCAGGAGATCACCCCTTCATCTGTATAATGATAGATTCCCTGCTTGTCAAGCAAATTTTCCTCAATGACCTTAAATATGACAGCAGCCAGGTCACCGGCATAGGTCGGGCTGCCGACCTGATCATAGACCACCTTGAGATGGTCCATCTCACGGGTCAGCTTCATCATGGTCTTGACAAAGTTCTTTCCATAAGGAGAATAGAGCCAGGCGGTACGAAAAACAAGAAAACGGCAACCGGAATTCTGGAGTTTCTTCTCTCCGGCCAGTTTGGTCGCCCCATAGGCTCCCAAAGGACAAGGATTCACCTCCTCAACAATCGGCTCGTTCAATTTTCCTCCAAAGACATAATCAGTAGAGACATGGATCATGACAGCATTTCTTTCCCTGCACACCTGCGCCAAATTGTCCACTGCGATGGAATTGAGCAGTTCGGCCGTAGCACAATCATCTTCAGCCTTGTCCACATTGGTATAAGCCGCACAATTGACCACTACGTCCACATTTTCGGACTCGGTGACAATCCGGATGGAATCCAAATCTGTGACGTCCAGATTGATGGTTTCCACATCAGGCAGCATGCTGATGTCTGAAAATATGTAGCGGTTGTCACTGTGGGTTGCCAAATTTCTAAGTTCCAGCCCAAGCTGACCATTCGCTCCTGTTACCAAAACATTCATATATTTTCGTTTTATCTTTCAAAATTAACCTTTTTAATTTTGAAATACAACAATATAAAAAAGAGGAATTTGTTCTCCAAAACTACAAAAAGCATTTAACTTTGTATAGAATTAAATCAGACAGACAAATATGGATGCAGGAAAAATGAATTTCCCCCCTATTTTCCTATATACGGATGGGGCGGCAAGCGGCAATCCCGGACCTGGCGGTTACGGGGTAGTGCTGAAATGTGCCGGCAGGGAGAAAGAAATGAGCGGCGGCTTCAATCTGACAACCAACAACCGCATGGAGTTGCTGGCTGTCATCAAAGGGTTGGAAGCAATCAGATGGGAGAATGCCCAGGTGGAAGTCTGGAGCGATTCCTCCTATGTAGTGAAGGCCGTCAATGAAGGCTGGCTCTGGAATTGGGAGCGGACCAATTTCGCCAAGAAGAAGAACAGTGACCTATGGAAACGGTTCCTGCCGCTCTATCGCAAGCATCGGGTCAGTTTCCATTGGATCAAAGGGCACAATGGACATCCTGAAAATGAACGTTGCGACACCTTGGCCGTAGCTTCCGGTGCCGGAGTGGTCAAAGCGGGAGGCGCCTTGCCAGATGACTTGGGCTATCTCGCCGATGCTGCCGGCGGAGTATAGACCTCCCTTTTTCCAAAGCACTGCGCCAACATGGCCATATGTCCACATTTTTATTATATTTGTAAGACAGGGTTTCGGCAGTTCTTCTGCCGACGTAAGACTAAAAAGACAAAACAATGAACAAAGATAAACTATCAGTTGGCATCACCCAAGGTGACGGAAACGGGATCGGTTATGAAATCATCATCAAAGCGTTGGCTGATCCACGGATTTTGGATGCGTTTACACCCGTGATTTACGGTTCTTCCAAAGTATTTGGCTTCTACAAGAAAACCATCCACAACATTGAGCAGCAGATGGACACCTATGTCATCAATAATATTGACGAAGCCCGTCCCAAAAAGATCAATATCGTCAACTGCCTTCCGGAAAATGTCTATGTGGAGCCGGGCCAGTCCACTCCGGAATCCGCCAAGTCTGCCATCATTTCCCTGGACTGTGCCTGCGAGGACCTCAAGAAAGGAAAACTGGATGTGCTGGTGACTGCACCGATCAACAAGAGGGCGATGAACAAAGAAGGTTTCCAGTACACTGGACACACCGAATACCTCAAGGACAAATTCGATGCGGAGGAAGTGGCCATGATCATGGTCAGCGACACCATCAAGGTAGGTGTGGTCACCGGGCATATTCCATTGAAGGATGTTCCGGCCGCCATCACCGGCGAGATAATCCTGAAGAAACTCCGGCTGATCAAGAAATCTCTCCAACGCGATTTCCGAATTGACGAGCCCAAAATCGCCGTACTGGGTCTGAACCCTCATTGCGGTGATGGAGGTCTCCTTGGTGACGAAGAGAGGGACATTATTCTCCCTGCCATTGAAGCCGCCAACAAAGAAGGCATCGCCGCTTTCGGACCATATTCACCAGACGGTTATTTCGGCATGCACCACTACAACCGCTTCGATGCCACCCTTGCCATGTATCACGACCAGGGACTCGCCCCTTTCAAGGCTTTGTCCTTTTCCTCCGGAGTCAATTTCACGGCCGGTCTTCCAATCATCCGGACTTCTCCTGACCACGGTACAGCCTACGAAATGGCAGGAAAAGACGGAGCGGATCCTCAGTCCATGATTTCTGCCATCTATACCGCTGTAGACATCTACAAGCGCCGGGCAGAATACGATGAAATCCAAGCCGGCAAGATGGATGAACGTTTCAACCGGGCCAACGAGCAAAAGCCAGGAAGACCCGGCAAACCTCAGATTGAGTAACGCCTTTCGATGGAAATCGTCCCCAAAAGAAAGTGAAGCCCCAGAGACCGCAACAGCGGTTTCTGGGGTTCTTTGCCATGCAGGAAGAATGTCCCGGCGTTTTGCAGGAATGTCCCTGCGCAGGGGAGCAAAGACGAAAAATGGGGTCCGCGATATCACATCGCATGGCCCCATAAACCTACATACCAAACTTTATGAAATTGTATTCGTGACAAAGATGGCCTTTCAAATAGAACTATTCCATAAAAAGTTGCATCAGACAACATTTTTTTAACATTTCAGTGTAACATTTGACGATTATTGTCACTTTTTCCATTTTTTATCCAGAACCGGAAGGAGCGCAGAACAGAATTTTCAGTTATATTTGTTTTTATTCGGAATATATTCCTCGAACAATCGATACAGACATGAAGGAAATGGACAGCAACATACAGTATTTGAGTGGTGTGGGCCCCAAACGGGCGGCTCTGCTGACTCAAGAACTGGGCATCAGCACCATTGGTGAACTGTTGCATTTCTATCCTTTCCGCTACGTGGACCGGAGCACGATCACTCCAATCCGGGAAGTGATTCCCGATACCGCAAACATCCAGATTCAGGCGAGGGTAATCCAAGTAGCACTGATCAACCGCACGCAGAAAACAGTGCTGGTGAGGACTCTGGCAGACAATGCCGACGGCTATGTGGACACGGGACTTCTATCGGATCTGAAGTTCAATACCATCAGCCGAATGACTGTCATGGTGGAAGATTCGTCGGGAAAATGCGAACTGGTCTTTTTCCGTGGAATCAAATATACTTTCAACAAACTGTTGCCGGGCAGGCTGTTCCTGTTCTTCGGCAAACCGACCCTGTTCCAGTCCCGTCTCCAGTTCACCCATCCTGAAATTGACTATCCGGTCCAGATGGAGGAGCCGTCCCAGGGAGAGGGCTCTCAGCCCCATCCCGTCCGCAACGCTTCCCAGCAGGAATTCAGAGGAATGGGCCTGACCGGAGTCTATGCCTCAACAGACAAGCTGAAGAATGCCGGTCTGACCGGCAGGCAGATGAACAAGCTCATGGCAAATGCTTTGAGACTGTGCATCAATGAGATAGAAGAGACTCTCCCCGACTATGTGCTGAAAGAGAACGGACTGGTCAATCTCCGATTCGCCCTCTGCAACATTCATTTCCCGAAGGACGCCCAGTCTTTGAAACTGGCTTCCTACCGTTTGAAATTTGAGGAGCTGCTCTATCTCCAGTTGTCTCTGCTGAAACAGAAATATGTACGGAGCCGCAACGAGAACGGCATCCGGATGCCGCATGTCGGAGAAGCATTCAACCAATGCTACCAGTCTCTGCCATACGACCTGACCGGGGCGCAGAAACGAGTGATCAAAGAAATCCGGGCAGACTTGACCAGCGGCAGGCAAATGAACCGTCTGCTCCAGGGAGATGTCGGTTCCGGCAAGACCCTGGTCGCCGTCATGTCTGCCCTGCTGGCAGTCGGGAACGGCTATCAGGCTTGCATCATGGCGCCAACTGAAGTCCTGGCACAACAGCACTATGCCAATATCCAGAAATACCTCGCTCCGACAGGGCGGACCGTTCGTCTGCTTACGGGCAGCACGAAGACAAAGGAGAGAAAGGAAATCCTACCGGCCCTGGCAGAGGGCAGCATTGACATCATTGTGGGAACCCATGCCCTGATTGAAGACAATGTCATCTTCAAACATCTGGGACTGGCCATCATTGATGAACAGCACCGGTTCGGAGTGGAACAGCGAGCAAGACTTTGGAACAAGACGCCAGGGGCCATCGTTCCCCACATTCTGGTCATGACGGCCACCCCAATTCCGAGAACCCTGGCCATGACTCTCTATGGCGATTTGGACGTTTCGGTCATCGATGAGATGCCTCCTGGCAGAAAACCGGTACAGACCCTGCTGATTACGGAGCGAAAACGTTCTGCTCTGTACAAGTTCATGAAGGAACAGATTCGTGCCGGCCACCAGGTGTTTGTGGTCTATCCTCTGATTTTTGAAAGTGAGAAGATGGACTACAGGAATCTGGAAGAGGGATACAACAACATTTCAGATGCTTTTCCTCTGCCGGAATACAAGGTTGCCATCGTCCACGGCAAGCAGACCAATGAGGACAAGAATTTCAACATGTCAGCATTTGCCGCAGGCAGAGCCGATATTCTGGTGTCCACTACGGTAATTGAGGTGGGCGTTGACGTGCCGAATGCGTCGGTGATGGTGATTGAAAGTGCCGAACGGTTCGGTTTGAGCCAGCTGCATCAGCTCAGGGGAAGGGTCGGTCGTGGTTCCGCCCATTCCTATTGTATTCTGGTGAAGGGCGACAAGGTGAGCAAGGAGTCGCAGAAGCGGCTGGAACTGATGTGTTCGACGGAGGACGGGTTCGTGCTGGCTGAGGAGGACATGAAGATGAGGGGGCCGGGCGACTTGGAAGGTACCCAGCAGAGTGGTCTTCCCATTGCCTTGAACATCGCTTCCCTGTCCAAAGACAGCCGGATCTTGTCAGAAGCCCACAAATATGCCGATTACATCTTGCAGAAAGATTCGGATCTCCATCTACCGGAAAATGCTGTTCTGGCTCGAGAACTGCGCAAAGAGAAATATCAAGTCAAAGATTATAGCCAGATCAGCTGATTCCCTATTTAAAGATTTTATGGGCTATCCGCCTGTAGCCTTTTTCGTTTGGATGCAGGCCGTCAATAAAATATCCCTCGACAATCTTCCCGTTTTTTTGAACCAGACAGTCGCCGCAGTCCAAAAATCCATAGCCTGCCGGTTCTATCTCTTCCTGGATAGCACGATTTAGGGCAGTCACCCGCTCTTCACGTCCTCGCCGTGGAAAGATTCCAACAAATTTGATACTGGCCTGCGGCTGGCGGCAACGGATTTCATCGAGCAGGAAATGGATGCCTTTGACAATATCCTCGTCATTATCTTTCCCGAGATTGTTGGTGCCGATATTGACCAGAATATTCTCTGCCTGGAAGCCGTCCAGTTCGCCATGATAGACTCGCCAGAGCAGGTTTTCCACATAATCCCACCCATACCCCATGTTCCTGTAGGCAGCGGATTCCATGTATTTTCTCCAAGTTTCCGGTCCGTTGGAGCGGCTTTCGAAACCACCCCAATATTGGGTGATTGAATCGCCCAGGATCACATTGCGAGGAGCTGCTGCCTGAATGCCCTCCAGAATGGAGTTGTGACGTTCCATCCAACCGTAGAACAGGATGTCGCGGCGCTGGGTGACGGGAATCTGGGTAGAAATGGCACCCACCGGCTGATGCAGGATTTCTCTGAATTTGGCTTCGAATGCGTTGGCGATGGCATTCATTCCCAGATCGTTGGGATGGATGCCATCTACTTTTCCGTCCAGCGGTTCTGCTTGTTCCTCGCAGGAGAGGTAGTAGAGCCGGTCTCCTTCAAGGTGAATTTCGTCGTAGGCAGCACGAGTGGCGGAATTGACTCCATGTCCGTGACGCTGAAAGGCGTAACCTGGGAAATCTGAAATCAAGATTGGAGTATCTGGATGGGCGGCACGGAGTTTCCGGACAGCGTCCTTGACGAGTTCCACATTTTTCTCACAGGAGTTGAGATTGAGGTTGCCGTTGCAGTCCAGCACAAAGATGGCAGCATCTATTTCACTGATGAGATCGATGAATTCGGGGTCGAGCCTACCGAAGCCGGAGAAGCCGAGGTTGATGACCGGCCAGTCCATCCGCCGGGAGACCATGTTGGTCCAGGCATTTCCAGGTCTTGAGGCACATGCTCCTTGAGTAACAGAAGTGCCATAAACGACAATCGGTTTTTCTTTGCGGACGGGTGCGACTTTGAAGATACTGCCTTGTTCCACGCCTATTTCCATTTCAGAGACAACGTTGTACAATGGGAAATAGAGACGGTATTCGGATTCATTGCTCTGGTCCAAGCCCCTGAAGACATATTCGCATTGAGTGCCGGAAGGCTGTTTCACACCGTCCGCCACTTTGCCTTCCACCCATTTTCCAAATTGATAGGTGGAGGTGTAACGGTATTCCCATTGTCCTTGCTTGTCGATGTTGTAAAGGTCAATTCCAGAGACTCCAGTAGCCGGCATGTGGGGCATGCTGATTCCACCCACGACTTTGTACCGGATATGGATAGTCGGAGAATTGGTGAAGAAGTGGATGGACAGCCCGGCCGAATTGCGGGAGAGGCTGTACACTTCTTTTCTGATGACGCCTTCCATTCTTTCTGGGACACGGGCATAAGCGTTTTTCATCTCTTTGGCCCAGCCTCTCTGCTGGATGCACGGCTGGTCCGTTTTCTGAGGGTTGAACCATTGGATATCTTGAGCGGAGAGTGAGAATGAGCAGAGTGACAGAATTCCTGTCAGCATGCTCAAAAGAGTGGAGCGGAAGTTCATTGTGACCATTTTCATATTTCAATATGTCTTTTTTTCTGATTTGTCGTCTTATGCG
Organism: Bacteroidales bacterium; assembly: GCA_020026275.1. Taxonomy (GTDB): domain Bacteria; phylum Bacteroidota; class Bacteroidia; order Bacteroidales; family UBA932; genus Cryptobacteroides. The sequence goes on along the minus strand of JAHHQQ010000010.1, from coordinate 46,390 downwards.
GTTTCGAGGTCTAAATATAATGGATAATTAAGTATTTACCATGATATGCCGCCAGAAAACCTTTCAAAATACAGCGACATTTCCCGCAAGGGAGATTTCATGCAATAAAAAGCGTTGACAGGAACTATTAATTGAGATTTTCTTAGTATCTTGCATTATTATAGCAATAATTTGATTATGGTAGCCGAACTGATCAACAAATACATTTGGATTATACAGACTCTTCTCCGTTACGGCAATACTGGACTTACTTTGGAACAAATTCAGTCCAGATGGCACAGCAGATGGGGAGGTGAATATTCCAGAAAGACTTTCCATAATCACAGGGAACAGATTGAGGAGATTTTCAACATCAAGATTCACTGTGACCGGTCCACCAACTGCTATTTCATCGAACATTCGGATGACGTTTCGGATGAGCAGGCCAATTCGCAGTGGCTCATCAATACGTTTACAGTCAACAGTCTGCTGGAGATGGGCAAGGAGCGGCTTTCGGGCCGTATCGCCGTAGAGAATATCCCGTCCGGTCAGAAATATCTGACGGTCCTCATGAATGCGATGCTGGAGGGGCATGTCGTCCAAATTTCCTACCACAAATACAATCAGACCCATTCGGACACATATCATATCCGTCCTTACGCGCTCAAGGAGTTCCTGAAGCGCTGGTATCTGATCGGCTGGAGCGAGGAGCGGAAGAGCATCCGTGTCTATGGTCTGGACCGAATCTGCGATATCCAGGAGACGGAGGTGCAGTTCACTTTCCCGGGCGATTGGGATGTGGAGGCATATTTCGCCAATTCCTTCGGTGTCTACAAGGACGATTCCATCCGGGTGGAGCGGATCTTGTTCGCGACGACCCATTCAGAAGCCAATTTCTTGGATGACCTGCCGATTCATGAGAGCCAACGCAAGCTGGAATCAGTTCCAAAGGAGCTGCTGCCTCTTCCGGAAGAGATGAAGGTCGTGTACGAGATTACTGTCGCGCCCAACTACAGTCTGCTGCAGGAGTTCTGCAGGCACATGGACAAAATTCTGGTTTTGAGTCCTGCCTCCTTGAAAAAAAGGATGGCTGAGACCGTCCGGGAAATGGCATCGTTCTATGACGGGAACCAAGACGGATAGAAAAAAACAACAAACTACATATAACGCTATGTTTCAAAAATCAAAAGTCACGATGGCCTTGGCCTTATGCGCACTAACATTTACAGGATGCATGAACAAAGAACAAATCAAAAGTGGATACATCGGTCGCTCTGACATCAAAGTGGAAGATGGCAGGATGACACCGGAAGTCCTGCTTTCCTTTGGAAGACTCTCTGATGCACAACTTTCTCCCGATGGCTCCAAGATTCTCTATGGAGTCAGCTACAATTCCATTTCCGGCAACAAAAGTTGCAGGAACATTTTCCTCTGCGATACAGACGGGCAGAATGTAAATCAGATCACACACGAGGGGAAAAGCATCACCAATGCCCGCTGGTCCAATGACGGAAGACGCATCTATTATATCCAGAACGGACAGATCTGGTCTGCCGTCTTGATGGGCGTGAAGAACGGACAGTATCGTCTGGGCGAACGCAACCAGATGACCCACATTCCGAATGGTGTCAGGGAGTTCAAGCTTTCTCCAGATTCCAAGCAGGTGCTTTTCGTGAGCACTGTGAAGGGCAATGTGAAGACTCCGAAGGATTTCGATCCGGCTCTGGACAAGGCTCAGGCTTATGTCACTGAGGACCTGATGTACAGACATTGGGACCATTGGACCACCGAGCTGCCTCACACTTATGTAGCTCCTTGGCCTGAAGAGGAGATCCAGAAAGAGAACCGCACCGCCCAACCTGTCACTCTGGCCAATTCCATTGACCTTTTGGGAGGTCCGGAAGTCAAATATGAACTGCCTGCCGAACCGTTCAGCGGCATCGAGCAGCTCTGCTGGAGCCCTGACGGAAAATACGTGGCTTACAGCTGCAAGAAACTCAGCGGCAAAGAATACGCTTTCTCTACAGATACCGAAATCTACTTCTTCAACGTGGAGACTCAGGAAACCACTTCCATCCCGATGGCAGGTGGTTACGATACCGATCCGGTCTGGAGTCCAGACGGCAGCAAGATCGCTTGGATCAGCATGGCCAGAAACGGTTACGAGGCTGACAAGACTCGTCTGATGGTAGCTGATTTCGCTGACGGAAAGGCCAGCGGCATCAGAGATCTGACCGCCGGATTCAAGTACAATGCAGTGGGTCCGGTCTGGGCAGAGGATTCCCAGTCCATCTATTTCAATTCCCTCTGCGAAGGTCTGCAGGGCATCTTCTCCGTGAAAGTGGAGGACGTGAAGGGCGTGGAACTCGACGGCAAGAAGGTGGAAGAGGTTGAAGGTTCCGTTCAGGCCCCTCAGATTGCCCAGATCACTCCGACCATCCAGAGATTGACCGGCAAGGATCTGTGGTACGATTTCGATTCTCCATTTGCAGTGCTGGAGGACGGCACGCTGCTCACCAGCTATTGCAGCATGGACTTCCCTACCGAGCTGGTGGCTGTGAAGAATGGTGAAATCAAACAGATCACTCATGAGAACGAGCACATCCTGTCCCAGTTGGCAGGACACGAAACCGAAGCCAGAATGATCAAGACTACCGATGGCAAAGATATGCTGACTTGGGTGCTCTACCCTCCTCAGTTTGACAAGAACAAGGTTTACCCTGCCATTGAGATTCTGCTGGGTGGTCCTCAGGGCACTTTGAGCCAGAGCTGGTCTTACAGATGGAACTACCGTCTCATGTGCAACCGGGACTACATTGTCATCCTTCCTAACAGACGCGGCACAACTGCATTCGGTCAGGAATGGACAGAGCAGATTTCCGGTGACTACATCGGCCAGAACATGCTGGATTATCTGCAGGCCGCCAAAGTCATGAAGAAAGAGCCTTACATCGGCAAGCTTGCCGGTTGCGGTGCAAGTTACGGTGGCTACTCCGCCTACTATCTGGCAGGTATCCACAAGAACACCTACGACTGCTTCATCTCCCATGCTGGTATCTTCGATGAAGCATACCTCTATTATGTAACTGAAGAGATGTGGTTCCCTAACTGGGACAACGGCGGTCTCCGCGAATACAGCTACACTCCGGGACAGATGGGTTCTGCCGGCGACGGCATCACCTTCGGCGGCATGCAGCAGGCAGGTTCTCCTTGGAGCGCCAGCCGTCTGGCCGTAAGACATTACAGCAATTCCCCTGCGGCAAATGTCACTGAGTGGAACACTCCTATCCTCTGCATCCACGGCGGCATGGACTTCCGTATCCCTTACAGCCAGGGAATGGCAGCATTCAACTGCGCACAGATGATGGGAGTTCCTTCCAAACTGATTGTGTTCCCTACTGAAAACCACTGGATCCTTGAACCTCAGAACGCCCTGTTCTGGCACAGAAGCTACTTCGAGTGGCTGGACAGATGGTGCAAGAATATCAAATAAACAAATTTATGCGCTTCACGGGAAAATTCAGAGTACCTGAATTTTCCCGTAATCGCTTGATGCAATCCCATCATACATGAATACTGAAACTAATACTGCCTCCCAAAAGAAACATTCCCCTTTGACATGGGTTCCAAGTGCCTATTTTGCAATGGGACTACCATTTGTCATGCTGAACATGGTCTGCGTACTGATGTTCAAAGGTATGGGAGTGGAAGATGCCCAGATTACCTTATGGACTTCCATCATCATGTTTCCTTGGACCATCAAATTCCTATGGAGTCCTTTCCTCGAGATGCTGGGCTCAAAAAAATCAATTGTAGTCCTGACCCAGATGCTTTGCGGTATCGGTTTCGGACTGATCGCCCTTTTCCTGCATATACCGCAATTCTTTGCCATCTGCATTGCCGTACTGACAGTGGTCGCTTTCAGCGGTGCCACCCATGATGTGGCTCTGGACGGCCTCTATATGGCGGAACTGTCTTCCCAGGACCAAGCGAAGTACATCGGTTGGCAAGGTGCCTTCTACAACGTGGCCAAACTGGTGGCAACCGGCCTGCTGGTCTATATCGCCGGCGTGCTGATTGACCATTACAAAGTAGTGGGAACAGCCAATCCGGCCGCCAATGCCTGGACCATCATCATGCTGGCAGCAAGTGCCATGCTGGTACTGCTTTCACTCTATCATACCAAGGCTCTTCCCAACAATGCTCCTCGTGTGAAAGTCCAGGAAAATGCCTGGGAGGAGTTGAAAGTGGTCATCAGGAGTTTCTTCCAAAAGAAATACATCTGGCTCTACATCGCTTTCATCATCCTTTACCGTCTCGGTGAGGGCTTCGTGATGAAGATTGTGCCACTGTTCCTGAAAGCGGATGTGGCCGCCGGCGGTCTAGGGCTGAGCGAACAGATGATCGGTATCCTGTATGGAACCTTCGGTGCCGCCGCATTCGTTCTGGGGTCCCTGCTGGCAGGTTACTACATCTCTTCCAGAGGCTTGAAGAAAGCATTGTTCTCCCTGGTCTGCATCTTCAACCTGCCATTCCTTGTTTATGCGGCTCTGGCATGGTTCCAGCCGGACAATGTCTGGCTGATTGGCACTGGCATTGTATTTGAGTACTTCGGCTACGGATTCGGATTTGTAGGTCTGACCTTGTTCATGATGCAACAAGTCGCTCCGGGGCCTTACCAGATGGCGCATTATGCCATTGCTTCGGGAATCATGAACTTGTCTGTAATGCTGACAGGTATGCCTTCCGGCTGGTTGAGCGACATGATGGGTTACAAGACTTTCTTCCTCGTCGTGATGCTCGCCACCATTCCAGTATTCATCATGAGCACCTGCATTCCTTTCACCCACAATGAGGAAGGAAACGCCGCCAAAGAGGCCTGACAAATTGTACACAACTAAATAAAATTTCAAACATGGACACACTTAAAATTGTGGGCAATCCGCTTCCTGACATGCCTTGGGAAGACCGCCCGGAGGGAAACGACAACATCATGTGGAGATTTTCCGGGAACCCGGTGATTCCTGCTGATTTGCTGCCCAACTCCAACAGTATCTTCAACTCAGCTGTCGTTCCGTTCAAGGACGGCTATGCAGGTGTCTTCCGATGCGACGACACCAATATCCGCATGACCCTTCATGTGGGTTTTTCCAAAGATGCCATCCATTGGGACATCCATCCAGAGACTTTGGAATTTGACTGCGACATTCCTGAAGTAAAGGAATGGGTATATGGCTACGACCCGAGAGTCTGCAAGATTGGAGACAAATACTATGTCACCTGGTGCAACGGCTACCATGGTCCGACCATCGGCGTTGCCTGGACAGAGGACTTCGAGACTTTCCACCAGATGGAGAACGCCTTCCTGCCTTTCAACCGCAACGGTGTGATGTTCCCTCGCAAGATCCATGGCAACTTCGCCATGTTGTCCCGCCCGTCTGACAATGGGCACACTCCTTTTGGAGATATCTTCTATTCTGAGTCTCCTGATTTGGAATTCTGGGGTCGCCATCGTCATGTCATGAGTCCGGCGCCATTCGAAAAAAGCGCATGGCAGTGCACCAAGATCGGTGCTGGTCCAATTCCTATCGAGACTTCCGAAGGCTGGCTGCTTATCTACCACGGTGTGATCAACACTTGCAATGGCTTCCGCTACTCTTTCGGTTCCGCACTGCTGGATCTGGACGATCCTTGGAAGGTACTTGCCCGTAGCGGCACTTATCTTCTCGCTCCTTCCGCATTGTACGAACGTACCGGAGATGTTCCCAATGTCTGCTTCCCTTGCGCTGCGCTACACGACCCGGAGACCAAGCGTATCGCTGTCTACTATGGTTGCGCCGACACAGTCACCGGCCTGGCATTCGGTTACATCGACGAGATCATCGAATTTACCAAGAAGAACAACATATTGTAAGGTTATCTTGCAGCATCCCAGAGAGCACGGCCTTCGGGTCGTGCTTTTTCAGTTCGTCTTGATGAGGTCCTGATGTGCGGAGTATTTACGGATAATTTTGTGGAGGTCATCCATTTTCTGGAATTTTGCCCTGGTTCGATTGCAGAATCACATAATGGAGGACAGGACAAGGATATCCAGAACAGCTACAGCCACTTCGTTCTTGGGCAATTCGACATTTTTCCAGGATGTCAAATTATGGAATCAGCATTGAACAGACCACCAGGATGATGGAAATTCCTATGCAACAACAAGCCGATCTGATGACAGGATGGGTAAGGAACGCACTCAGAAATTTCAAGATGTATTTCTTGTTCACTCACCTGCAAGTTTTGGGATAGTGTCTGCTTCAATGTCCATATAAATAGGTTCATCGATAAAGAGAAGCAGGTGTCTCGGGACTTCACATTCCTTTTTTCCGATCCTCATGTCAACATTTATGGACAGACAAATCATTTTGTTCATTGTCTTACAGGTTTCGGTATTTCCTGGGATAGTTTTTTGGGCATGTTTCCGCATTTCCTGGTCCGGAATGCAGAGGCGCCGTAACTGGTTCGTCATTTACTGAACATTTCCCTTTTTGATGGCGGATAGATAGCAAAGGAATTGCCGGGTCAGATGTAACCATGCGGAGTTACGTACCAGGTGGCGGGAAAGTCATGGCGGGATTTGAGGATTTCGAGGGGCCGGGTGTTGCCGAGTTCGCAGATAGTCCGGTAGCCGATGTGACTGACGGTGCGGTCAATATCTCCGTTGAAGTAGAGATTGGAAGAGGACCAGGGAAATAGAGAGGCAGTTTACTGTAATGGGCATTAGTCGGATTCCTGATCGTGTAGGCGACTGCGTACTTCAGGTAGTTTTCAGTGTCAATGTGAAAAATGCCCGGCAGATAGGGATCTGAGTGGAATATTTTCCAGACATCCTGCGTTTGTAAAGCTATGCAATATGTGTGGCGAATCGCGAGCCTTCTTCGCCAGCAAACATATTATTAGCGGTGGAAAACATTCGGTTTCACTGCGCCATTAAGATGTGTGGAAGGCACGGTCGGAAATATCAGCCGTATTCGCAATTTTTTGGACAACGAAAATGGAGAGGGCGGCGGAACCAAAAAAATGCAGCCTGCGACAGTAACGTCCGGCAGGCTGCTTGAGTACCCCCGTGGAGATTCGAACTCCAACCGTCAGAACCGGAATCTGAAATCCTATCCATTAGACTACGGAGGCAAGTGACAAATGTCTCATCTTTATCTGATTTGACATCAGCACTGCAAATATATACATTTTTGTTCAATTATTTTTTATAGATTTGTAAAAACTACGGAACAAATACGTTTCTAGTCAAAATTTGTAATTAAAATATGAGAAAAGCTTACGTTTTTCCAGGACAGGGAGCACAATTTCCTGGAATGGCAAAAGAACTTTACGAACAGAATCCCTTGGCAAAAGAATTGTTTGAACAAGCAAATGAGATTCTGGGTTTCAGAATTACAGATATCATGTTCGATGGAACCGCTGATGAATTAAAGGCGACGAAAGTCACCCAGCCAGCCATCTTCCTACATTCCACCATATTGGCAAAATGTTACAAATCCCTGTCTGCCGACGAACTGGCAGCGAAAGGACTGGATTCATTCGGTCCTGATATGGTTGCAGGACATTCTCTTGGAGAGTTTTCCGCATTGGCAGTAGCGGATGCCATGAGTTTCGAAGACGCCTTGAGACTGGTTGCTCTCCGTGCCAAGGAAATGCAGAAATGTTGCGAACTGGCCCCGGGCGGAATGGCCGCCATCTTAGGACTGGATGCAGAACAAGTGGAGCAGATTTGTCAAGAATGTAACGGTACTGTCATCCCTGCCAATTACAACTGCGACGGTCAGATTGTCATTTCAGGTGACCTGGCTGCCGTTCAGCAGGCCTGTGATTTGGCAAAGGAAGCCAAGGCCAAAAGAGCCTTGCCCTTGGCGGTGGGCGGAGCATTCCACTCCCCTCTCATGGAACCGGCCCGCATTGAATTGGGCAAAGCCATTGAAGCGACCGACATCACGACTCCGGTCTGCCCAATCTACCAGAATGTAACCGCACATCCCGTGTCCGATCCGGTCATTATCAAGGAGAATCTCCTCGCCCAGCTGACTTCTCCGGTCAAATGGACCCAGTCTGTCAAGAACATGCTGATAGACGGTGCTGACTATTTCTTGGAAATCGGTCCGGGAAATGTTCTCCAGGGACTTATCAAGCGTATTGCAGGACCTGCATGCACCACTTCCGGCATGGTCAGTCTGTAATGAATCTCAATCAGACAGTCAGCCCTGTTCTCAAAAAAGAACAGGGTTTTTTCATACCCTTTTATAGGTAAAATAAGGACCGTTTTTACAAGGTTTCTACCAAAAATATACCTATATTTGCAAAACTGTGAAATGTATATGCCCGACTTGGGCACAGTATTTTCATTGGGAATGAAAAATATCTATCAATTATAGAAAGCTTTAAATAAATATTATTATGGCTAAAGAAAAGAAATTCATTACCTGTGACGGTAATGCTGCTGTTGCACAGATTGCCTATCTGTTCAGCGAGCATGCAGCCATCTACCCTATCACGCCATCCTCTCCAATGGCAGAGAACATTGATGAGTGGACCGCTCACGGTAAAAAGAACCTTTGGGGTGAAACTGTAAAGGTTACAGAAATGGAAAGTGAAGGAGGCGCTGCCGGTGCAGTTCACGGATCTCTTCAGGCGGGTGTCCTCACTACAACCTACACCGCCTCTCAGGGTCTTCTCCTTATGATTCCTAACATGTACAAAATTGCAGGAGAAATGCTCCCTGCCGTTTTCCATGTCTCAGCTCGTACCCTTGCGACTCATGCATTGTCCATCTTCGGTGACCATCAGGACGTGATGGCTTGCCGTCAAACCGGCTTCGCCATGTTGGCTTCCGGTTCCGTTCAAGAGGCTCATGACCTTGCTGCTGTCGCTCACCTTTCAGCTATCAAATCAAGCATTCCATTCCTTCACTTCTTCGACGGCTTCAGAACATCTCATGAAATCCAGAAGATTGAAGCTCTCGATGAAGATGCCCTGAGAAACATGGTCAGCAAGAAGAGTCTTGAAAGATTCCGCCAAAGAGCACTTGCTCCTGATGCTCCTGTCATCAGAGGTACCGCCCAAAACGGTGACGTCTATTTCCAGGCATGTGAGGCAAAGAACCAGTTCTATGATGCAATTCCTGACATCGTGGCCCGCTATATGGGTGAAATCAGCGAACTTACAGGAAGGGAGTATCGCCCATTCACATACTATGGTGACGAGAACGCAGAGAACATCATCATCGCCATGGGTTCCGCCACTGAAACCATCAAGGAGACCATCGACTATCTGGCAAAGAAAGGCCGCAAATATGGTTTGCTCACTGTTCACCTCTACAGACCTTTCTCCGAGAAATATTTCCTGAAAGTTCTTCCAAAATCAGTGAAAAAGATAGCTGTTCTTGACAGGACCAAAGAACCAGGATCACTCGGCGAGCCATTGTTCCTGGATGTCAAAGCCCTGTTCCAGGGAAAACAGAACGCACCTGTCATCGTAGGTGGCCGTTATGGTCTTTCTTCAAAGGACACTGCTCCAGCTCAGATCGTCGCTGTTTTTGACAACCTCGAGCAGAAGGAACCAAAGAGCGACTTCACTATCGGTATCGTTGATGACGTCACCTTCAAGTCACTCCCTATCAAGAGTGAAATTTCCATCGTGAAACCAGGCACCACTGAGTGCAAGTTCTATGGTCTGGGTTCTGACGGTACCGTTGGTGCCAACAAGAACACCATCAAGATCATCGGCAACCACACCGACCTGTACTGCCAGGCTTACTTCGACTACGATTCCAAGAAATCCGGAGGTTACACTTGCTCCCACTTGAGATTCGGCGCCCAGCCATTGAAGGCACCATATCTTGTTTCCACTCCAGACTTCGTGGCATGCCACGTTCCATCTTACCTTTCCAAGTATGACGTCCTCAAGGGTATCAAAGAGAACGGCACATTGCTTCTCAACTCCCTTTGGGATGCAGAGGAAACCTGCAAGAGAATTCCTGACCATGTGAAATCCATCATCGGCAAGAAACATATCAGAGTATTCATCATCAACGCCAACAAGATCGCTGCTGAAATCGGCCTTGGCAACAGAACCAACACCATTCTCCAGTCTGCATTCTTCAAGATCACCAACATCATTCCTTACGAGGATGCTGTCAAATACATGAAGGACGCTATCGTGAAGAGTTATGGCAAGAAAGGTGAGCACATTGTCAACATGAACTATGCGGCTGTCGACAGAGGTGGCGAATACACCGAGCTTCAGATTCCTGCAGATTGGGCCAACCTCGTGGCCAAATTCGAGCCAGCCAACTCTGACCGTCTGGCAACCAGCTTCGTCAAAGAAATCGCTGACGTTGTCAACTCTCAGGCAGGAGACACCCTTCCTGTCAGCGCCTTCGTCAAATACGCAGACGGCACTATGCCTGTCGGCACTTCCGCATACGAGAAACGTGGTGTGGCAGTGAAAGTCGCCCAGTGGGATGCTGACAACTGTATCCAGTGCAACAACTGTGCATTTGTCTGCCCTCACGCAGCTATCAGACCATTCCTGCTCACTGAGAAAGAGGCCGGCGAGCTTCCTGGCAGCCCTAAAGTCGCTGACGGAAAAGCCAACCTCAAGGAATACAAATTCATCATGGCAGTTTCTGTTGCAGACTGTACAGGTTGCGGCAACTGCGTAGATGTCTGTCCTGCCAAGACCAAGGCTCTTGTTCTTGCTCCTCTTACCGAGGAAATGCCAAAACAGGAGACTTACGACTACCTCAATACCAAAATCGGTTACAAAGAGGTTCTTGACAAGAAGGCCAATTTGAAGGCATCTCAGTTCTCACAGCCTCTGTTTGAGTTCTCAGGAGCTTGTGCAGGTTGTGGTGAGACTCCATATATCAAGAATATCACCCAACTCTTCGGTGACCACATGATGATTGCGAATGCAACCGGTTGTTCTTCCATCTACGGTGCCTCCTTCCCGTCCTCTCCATACTGCACCAATGCGGCAGGTCACGGTCCAGCATGGCAGAACTCTCTGTTCGAGGACAACGCCGAATTTGGTCTCGGCATGAAAGTCGGTTCTGACAGAATGCGTGAAACTGTAGCCAACCTCATGACTCAAGGTCTTGCATGCGACTGCTGCACTGACGAACTCAAGGGAATGTTCAAGGAATGGCTTGAGAACAAGGAAGACTACAAGATCACCCGCAAGATCGCTGATGAGATCGTTCCGCTTCTCGAAGCATGCAAGTGCGAGACTTGTGAGAAGCTCCTCGGCTACAAGCAGTTCATCGCCAAACGCAGCCAGTGGATCTTCGGTGGTGACGGTTGGGCTTACGATATCGGATACGGCGGATTGGATCACGTCCTCGCTTCTGGTGAGAACATCAACGTCCTCGTTCTCGACACTGAGGTCTACTCCAACACCGGTGGTCAGTCTTCTAAATCTACTCCTGCAGGTGCAATCGCCAAGTTTGCCGCCAGCGGCAAGAAGATCCGCAAGAAAGACCTCGGCATGATGGCCATGAGCTATGGTTATGTATATGTTGCACAGGTGGCTATGGGTGCAAGTCCAATGCAGTACTTCAACGTCCTCAAAGAGGCTGAGGCATACGATGGACCATCCCTGATCATCGCTTACGCTCCATGTATCAACCACGGTCTGAAAGCCGGTATGGGTCTGAGCCAGAGAGAAGAGAAACTTGCAGTTGAGTGCGGTTACTGGCAGACTTACCGTTACAATCCAGCACTTATCGAGCAAGGCAAGAATCCGTTCAGCCTTGACTCAAAAGAGCCTGATTGGACCAAGTTCCAAGACTTCCTGAAAGGCGAAGTTCGTTTCGCCTCTCTCTACAAACTCTTCCCTGAAACAGCAGAAGAGCTGCTCAAGACGACAGAAGAGTTCGCCAAGATCCGTTACGAGGGTTACAAGAAACTCGCAGGCAAATAGCCTTGCCTGACCTGACAGAGAAAAAGGACATCCGGTTGGATGTCCTTTTTTTGTCCGCCAAAATGACAGCAGACTCATTTTTCACATTGCAACTTGTCCTATACTTTGCGCAGGCTGTCGACGAGCGACTGTTTGAGAAGTTTGCAGACTGTTTTGGCCGCAAATTCAGGAAGAGGATTGAAATGAACATCAAAGGCAAATTCAGGAAGAGAAACCGGCATCTTGAGCAAAGACCCGGCCTGCAGTTCCTCAATGACAGAAAAAACAGGAACAATACCTGCCAAACAAGAAGAAGTAGCGACTATCGTCTTGACAGCTTCAATAGAAGAGGAGAACATGGAAACTCTGGCAATGATGTCAGGAGTCAGAAATTCCTTGTAATGATTCCATACCACAAACCGATTGGAGACATGAACACCCGCAATGGTAGAGAAGGGCTTGGCGACATAACTATCTTCCCCTTCTGAAACTGCCGCCTTGCAAAGACTCTTGTTCAATGGAGAAGCCACTACAACCGCATCCATGACGCCGACCAGTTTTCCTTCCCCCCAGAAGTCCATGGTTTCCGGGCTGGGAGCGACTGAGATTTCAACATCGGCAGGAGTATCATCTCCCCATCCGTTCGGGACAATGTCGAAAACAAATTCTGGATGAACGGCAGCAAGGACAGAGACAGCACGAGGCAACAGATAGGAACCGACCACTGGATCGGCGGAGATGCGGATTGGTTTGTTGCTGGTCAGTTTTCCCATCTGACCAAACATTTGTCCGGCAGCAGCGTACCAATACGAAATCTTCTCCGCGTATTTCATGAAAGCCAACCCCTTGGAAGTCAACGAAACTTCCCCCCTGGCACGATTGAAAAGTTTGGCTCCCAATTGTTTTTCCAATGCTGTAATATTTTGACTGACAGCAGGCTGCGACACATTCAATTCTTTTGCCGCTTTGGTGAAATTGCCCAATTCGGCAACTTTCATGAAAGTTTCAAGTCTGAAATCTTCTATCATATCTATCCGTTCTGACGTAACATTATCTTTTTCAGAGATTATAAGAAATGCTTATCTACAAAGATATAATAAAAAATCCGCCTGCAAAACAGACGGACCTTAATTTTTTTCTTAGGTCAGAGATGACTATTCATCTGCTGAGATTGCACCTGAAGGGCAAACGCTCTCACAAGCACCGCAGTCGATACAAACATTAGGATCGATGTGATATACGTCACCTTCTGAAATAGCGCCGACTGGGCACTCACCGATGCATGTACCACAAGCAACGCAATCGGTACTTGAAATAATTCTAGCCATTTTAATCTTTTTTTAATATATAATCCAATCTATTCTACGCAATCCTGCGTATCTTTATATGCAAAGATATCTGATTAATTTGAAATTACAAATAAAGGAAAGATATTTGCAGAATATGACTTGGATTTAGCAGGCCAAATCCAAGTCATATCTGAAAACAATATGGAAAAGATGCGTGATTTGATGAAAATGCCTTCATGGAGATTCTCCTGCATGACCTTGATTGCTTTGATGTTGTCCATCCTGACCGGATGGACGGGACTGGAAGCACAGACCCGGGTGAAAGGAGAAAAGACGATTGTTGCCGAAACTGTCGAAGTTGACAAAATGATTCATGATTTCGGAGACGTGATGATAAGTGAAAAAATGCTGCACTGTTCATTCCACATCAAAAATATCAGCAAAAAACCAATTGTCGTCTTCAATGTGGCATCTTCCTGTGGTTGCACCAACATCCGATGGACCCGCGAACCCCTAACTCCTGGAAAAACTGGAGAGATTCAGGTGGATTACACCAATGATGCCGGACCTTATCCTTTTGACAAGACCTTGACCGTCTATATTTCCGGTTTGAAGAAACCTGTCATTCTGCGGCTGAGGGGAATGGTCCACGAAAAGAAGAAGCCACTGAACGAAATCTACCCAATCCAAATGGGGACTTTAGGGATGAAAACGACAGACATCAAGTTGGGGAACTTGAAACAAGGAGACAGCAAAGGTGATAGTTTCCAAATAGCCAATTTGGGAAGCCATCCGCTAAAATTGGCATTTGCTGAAGTAAGTGCCGGTCTGGAACTCGAAGTCAGCCCCAATCCGATTCCCGCCCATTCCACCGCGACTGTCAAATATACTGTCAGCGCCGATGAGAACACTTGGGGCAAAAACTATTATTGGTTCACCCCACTTGTCAACAGCCAGCCGACTCATCAGAAAGTGGGAATATGGTCCTTCACGATAAAAGATTTCAGCGACTGGAGCAAAGAAGACATCAAGAACGCATCCCAACCCCTCTTCCAATCCAGCAGCTTCACCTTTCCAAAAACCCGGAAAGGCAAGAAAATCAATGCCCGTTTTTCGTTTGCCAACAAAGGAAAAAGCAATGCAATCATCTACAAGATTGACTGCGACTGGCCGGACAGTCAGGTCCGTTATGAAAAAGACATCGCACCTGGATCCAGTTCAGAAATCAATGTGGAACTGGACACCAGCAAAATGCCGGAAGGGGACGTGATGTGGACTGTGCTGCTTACGACCAACTGTCCCCTCCGACCGTACATCACCTTGTACATCTACGGCAACATTGACTAGACTGACTGCCTCCGTTTATTCTCTTCCTCTCCCTTACGGGAAATGTTCATGTGTGCCGGAAGACCGAAAATAGCAAGTGGGAGGGGTTTTTCAATGTTTTTTTGTTAAATTTGTATTTTATGGGACTGGAACAGTGCCGGCACAACGTGCCTCCGCTTTTCCGAAACTCAGCACAATGGCCCGATGCGGCTGCATGGGCAGTAAAAGATAAGCTTCAAAAGTATATTAATATCAGTATGGCAGAAATCAAGTCGAACAACTATGGTGACGACAGCATCAAGACACTGGATGGAGTAGAACATATCCGCAGGCGTCCGGGAATGTATATCGGACGTTTGGGCAACGGAGACAATCCGGGAGATGGTATCTATGTTCTGTTGAAAGAAATTGTCGACAACACTGTCGATGAATTTGCGATGGGTTTCGGCAAGCAGGTTCAGATTACCATTGAGAACAACGAGGTGACCGTCCGGGACTTCGGCCGAGGAATTCCTCTGGATTCTCTGGTCAAGGCGACCAGCCAGCTGAATACAGGTGCCAAATTTGATGACCGCAACTTCAAGAAATCAGTGGGTATGAACGGTGTGGGCACAAAGGCGGTAAATGCCTTGTCCTCCTCCTTCTATGTCCAGTCTTTCCGTGATGGCGAGACTTCCTGGGCAAGCTACCGCTATGGCAAGTTGACCGACAGCGGAAAATCTGCCGTCAAGGGAGAAAAGAATGGTACACTCGTCCGTTTCACTCCAGATTCGGATATGTTCGGCAATTATCATTACAACATGGATTATGTGGAAACCATGGTCAAGAACTATTCTTACCTCAAGAAAGGTTTTACCTTGGTACTGAATGGGGTTTCCTACAAATCCGAAAATGGATTGCTGGATCTGGTCAATGAAAACCTGACCGAGCAGCCGATCTATCCGCCTATCCATCTGGAAGATGAGGAGCACGACATTGAAATCGTGCTGACCCATGGCAATTCCTACGGAGAGAACATCTCTTCATTCGTGAACGGGCAGAACACCCGTGACGGAGGTACCCATCTGGCCGCTTTTCGAGAAGCCATCGCCAAAACGTTGAAAGAATTCTTCAAGAAGAATTTCGCTCCGGAAGACTGCCGGCAAGGTGTAGTCGGAGCCATCAGCATCCAGATTCAGGAACCGAACTTTGAAGGACAGACCAAAACGAAACTGGGTTCCACCTATATGTGGGAAAAGTTCATGAAGGACGAGAACGGCAACACCATCAAGAATGAAGACGGGTCCAACGCCATTGACCGTGGTCCGACCATCCGGTCGTTCGTCAATGATTTCGTCAGCCGCAACTTGGATAATTTCCTGCACATGAACAAGGACATCGTTCCGCTGATTGAAGAGAAAATCAAGGCGAACCAGTCCGAGAGGGAGGAAATTTCCGGCATCCAGAAAAAGACTCGCGAAAAAAGCAAACGCGCCAATGTCTATAACAAGAAGTTGAGAGATTGCCGCTATCATTACAATGACAAGCTTCCAGCCAGCAAAAAGGAAGAGGGAGAACTTTCAAGCATCTTCATCACCGAGGGTGATTCTGCAAGCGGAACTATCACAAAAGTCCGGAATGCCAACCACCAGGCGGTGTTCAGCTTGAGGGGAAAGCCTATCAACTGCTATAAAGAAAGCCGAAAGAAAGTGGCAGAAAATGAAGAATTGAACCTTCTCATTTCCGCTTTGGGCGTAGAGAACGATCTTGAAGACTTGAGATACAACAACATCATTGTAGCAACCGATGCCGATGATGACGGCATGCACATCAGGATGCTCGTACTGACTTTCTTCATGAAATACTACCCTGACCTCATCCGAAGAGGTCATGTATATATCTTGCAGACACCTTTGTTCAGAGTCCGGAACAAGAAGCAAACACAATATTGCTACAATCTGGACGAGAAAGAAGCTGCTATCAAGAAACTTAAGACAGGACTGGAGATTACCCGATTCAAAGGTCTTGGTGAAATTTCGTCACATGAGTTCGTTGACTTCATCGGCGAAAACATGAGATTGGATCCCATCACTCTTGCAGAAGAGGAATCTATCTCAGACATCATGGAATTCTACATGGGAGACAATACCATGGACCGACAGAATTTCATCCGAAAAAACCTGCGTTCTGAAGAAGAACTCGAAGACGTTAACATTTGATTTTATGTGGGCTAAATTTTGTGGATTTCTATTGAAGGCAATGGGCTGGACCAGTATTGGAGGCCCATGTCAGGAAAAAAAGGCAGTCATTCTAGGGGTACCGCATACCTCTGCATGGGACTTTGTAGTATCTTATCTTTTCTATGCTCAATTTGACAAGAAGGCATACGTCATGATCAAGAAGGAATTCTTCTGGGGACCGATGAACTGGATTCTGAGGAAACTGGGTGGAATTCCAGTGGACAGAAGCAATCCGACCAACATGATGAAGAGCCTTATTGCCGAAATGGAGAAGAAAGATGAATTCATCATTGCCATCGCTCCGGAAGGAAGCAGGAAACCCGTCAGACGTTGGAAAACAGGATATCACCTGATCGCCAAAGAAGTCGGCTGTCCTGTCTATCTGGGTTATTTCGACTGGAACACGAAACGTATCAGTGTCGGCCAGAAATTTGAAATTTCTGACAATGCCCGTGAAGATACGGACAAGATCCAGGCACTCTATGAAGAGCTGCATCTGGAGGGAAAACATAAAGACAAATTTATCACACATTAATATGAGTAGGATTTATAAAAAACTGACTACAAGCAAAGAGACCTATATCACCACATTGGCGAGACTTTTTGAGTATGCAACAGTAGCCTATGCTCCTCGCAAACTTTCTCAATTTGTAGACGGAACCCAAGCCTACACGTATGACAGTTTCAGGCATCAATGTCTGGAATTGTCCCACAGGATGTCGAGATTCTGCATCAGTGCAGGAGACAAAGTAGCCATCCTTTCTCAGAATATGCCTAACTGGACTGTCACGATGTTTTCTGCAGTTGCATTCGGCAGAGTGGCAGTACCGATTCTTCCGGATTCTTCCGAAACAGAAGTCTCCAACATCATCAAACATTCCGGAACAAAGGTACTGTTCGTTTCCAAAAAACTTCTTCCCAGAGTCAGTCAGGAAATCATTGACAGTCTGACACTGGTCATTGACATAGAGACTTTTGAGACAATCAAGAGAGAAGAAGAGGCGTTCAAATGCGAAGGTTGGCTGAAAGAGCCTCAACCAGATGATCTTGCCTGTATCATCTATACCTCAGGAACTTCTGGAAATGCAAAAGGAGTCATGCTGAGCCATCGTAATTTATGTCAGAACATCATAGCGGCCTCTCATACACAGAAATGCAACAGCCGGGACAAATGGCTGTCCGTTCTGCCGATGTCTCACACTTATGAAATGGCATTCAGCCTCCTCTATCCTCTATATGTTGGCGGCTGTGTCTATTACATCAAGAAAGCTCCTACACCGACTATTCTGATGGCAGCCTTGAAAAAAGTACGGCCTACCATCATGTGTTCTGTACCGCTGATCATTGAAAAGATCTACAAGACCAGTGTCATTCCGACCATCAAGAAAAGCCGTGTCCTTTCCTGGATGCAGAAACATACACCCAATATGCTCTACCGTCTGATCGGCAGCAAACTGAAATCCACTTTCGGAGGAAAGTTGAGATTTTTCGGAATAGGCGGTTCCAAACTGGACAATACAGTGGAGGAGTTCCTCATCAAGGCGCACTTTCCTTATGCCATCGGCTATGGTCTGACAGAGACCGCTCCCCTTGTCACCAATGCAGGCGTCGGCAAAACAGTGGTCGGCTCTATCGGTGTGCCGGCATACAATGTGGAAGTCAAGTTGGACAATGTGAATCCGGAAACGGGTGAAGGTGAAATCATCGTCAAAGGTGACAATGTGATGCTGGGCTACTACAGGGATCCGGACAGGACCAGAACGGTATTGAGTGACGACGGCTGGTTCAGGACCAATGATCTGGCCACCATGGACTCCAAAGGACGCTTCTACATCAAGGGCCGTCTGAACAACATGATTCTGGGCGCTTCCGGCGAGAACATTTATCCGGAGGAAATCGAACAGGTCATCAACAATTTCAGCGGAGTGAACGAATCTCTGGTCATGGAACGAAATGGGCAGTTGGTCGCTCTCATCAAATTTGATGACAACGTGCTGGATTGGGATCAGGCTTCTGAAGACAAATTCTTTGAAAATCTGATTGCCAAGAAGAAGGCAGTGCTGGACTATGTCAACAAACATGTCGGCAAGCAGTCCAAGGTCAATATGGTGGAAGTGATGAAAGAGCCGTTCGAGAAGACTGCCACCCACAAGATCCGCCGTTTCAAATACAAGGATGCCAAGGGCGACGATGTGAAGGCCGCAGAAATGCAGAACAACAAAGAAAAAGAAGAAGAGATGAAATAACTCTTTCCGGCAAAGAGCCATACTGGTCTCTTGCCGGAAAGAATAAGCACAAAAAACGTCGGGGATTTTTCCCCGACGTTTTCTTTTATGTCTGTTGTGAGATTACTCGGCGACCACTTCGAATTTGAAGGTACCCTTCACACTCTTGTAGCATTTGTAATCAGCCTCATAGATGCCAAGCTCTTTCACATCCTCAGCAGTGATAGTGATGTTCTTCTTGTCAGCAGACTCGATACCTGCAGCAACAAGAGCATCAGCAAGCTGAGCTGTAGTGACGGAACCATAGATCTTGCCGGTCTCGCTGACCTTTACAGCAACCTTTACGAGCAAAGATGAAACCTTTGCCGCAAGTGCTTCTGCCTCAGCAACCAACTTAGCCTCTTTGTGAGCACGCTGACGGACAGTCTCTGCGTGCTGTTTGAGAGCTGAAGGAGTAGCAACGGCAGCAAATCCCTGCGGAACGAGGTAATTGATAGCGTAGCCAGCTTTAACTTTTACGACTTCATCTGCATGGCCAAGATTAGCCACGTCTTTCTTCAAAATAACTTCCATATTGCTTTCTCCTTTAGATTATTTTAGAAGGTCAGTTACATAAGGAAGAAGAGCGATTGAACGTGCTCTCTTGACTGCCTGAGCAACCTTTCTCTGGAATTTCAAAGAAGTGCCGGTGATACGGCGGGGAAGAATCTTACCCTGCTCGTTGAGGAACTTCTTGAGGAACTCAGGATCCTTGTAATCTACATATTTGATACCTGCCTTCTTGAAACGGCAGTATTTCTTCTTTCTTACCTCTACTGTCGGAGGATTAAGATAACGGATTTCTCCATTTTTGCTGTTGTTCTGTGCCATAATCAATTCCTCCTCAATTATTTCTGTTCTGCGGCTTTTGCTGCCTGTTTGTTGGCTCTTCTCTTTTCAGAGTAAGCAACTGCATGCTTGTCAAGAGCGACTGTAAGGAAACGCAAGATGCGCTCGTCACGGTGATACTGGGTCTCGAGGTGAGCGATCACTGAAGGCTCTGCCTTGAATTCGATCAGGTGATAGAATCCTGATGCTTTGTGCTGGATTGGATAAGCCAACTGACGCAGGCCCCAGTCCTCTTCGTACACGATTTCACCACCCTTGGAAGTGATGTAATCTACGTACTTGGCAACCGCTTCCTTCATCTGAGCTTCAGACAAAACGGGAGTTGCAATGAAAACGGTTTCGTACTGTTTTACCATTTCGGTTTGTAATTGATTGTTAATAAAATATTTACAGTCCTCCGGGAAGTACATGACATCCCAAAAGGACTGCAAATATAGCAATTATTCACGTAAATTCAAATAAATCTTCGACACTTGATGATTTACAATGAATTGAACTATTTCTCAGGAACGGCTTCCAGGATTCCCTTGACGAATTCCCAACAGTGAGCGACAGTGTCAATTTTGACTTTCTCATCTGGAGAATGAGGGTGCATGATGGTCGGACCTACGGAAATCATATCCCAGTTTGGATATTTTGCTCCAAGGATAGCGCACTCCAGACCGCCATGAGTAGCCATCACTTTCATATCATGGCCGAAAAGCTCCTTGTACACTTTCTTGACAGTCTGATAAGATGGGGTCTCAGGTTTTGGAACCCAACCACTGTAACCGCCAGAAGTGGTGTAGGTAGCACCGGCAAGTTCAAAAGTGGAACGAAGCTGCTCAGACAAGAAGACCTTGGAGGAATCTACAGCACTTCTCATAAGAGAATCCACTGTCAATTTGCCGTCCTTGCATCTGACGATGGCAAGGTTGGTGGAAGTCTCCGTAAGTCCCGGCATGCTGTCGCTCATCTTGCAGACTCCATGAGGGCAGGCAAGAATTGCTTTCACCGCATTGAGGACCACTTTCTCTTCCATATATTTGGAAGCATCCGCCACTTTCTCGAATTTGTAGATACCGTTCGGGTCAGAATACTGGGTCTCGAACTTCACATTCTTCACGATTTCGGCTACGATCTCTTCTGCTTCAGCGACTTTCTCCTGAGGAAGCAGGACGATGGCAGAGCCTTCGAATGGAATGGCGTTGCGGAGGCTACCTCCGGTAATGTCTGCGACTTTGGCTCCGCATTTCTCGATCAGAGGAAGGAGGACACGTGCGAGAATCTTGTTGGCATTGGCATAGTAGAGGCTGATGTCCATACCGGAGTGACCGCCATGGAGGCCTTTCAATGCGAACTGATAAGTGACATAGCCTTCTGGTGCGTCCAGTTCCTTATACTCGAAGGTGGCATGGCCGTCCAGACCACCGGCACAACCGATACAGAGTTCGCCTTCCATCTCAGAATCAATATTCAAGAAAATATCTCCTTTCAAGACGCCTGGTTTCAAAGATTTTGCACCTGTCATTCCTGTTTCCTCATCATAAGTGACCAGCACCTCTACAGGTCCATGCTTGATATCCTTGGATTCCATTACGGCCAGTGCATAAGCGACACCGATACCGTCGTCAGCGCCCAAGGTGGTGCCTTTTGCGGTTACCCACTCGCCGTCAATTTCGGTTTCGATCGGATCTTTGAGGAAATCATGTTCCACATCGGCATTCTTCTGAGGGACCATGTCCATGTGCCCCTGGAGAATGATGCCACGACGATTCTCATAACCCGGTGTGGCAGGCTTCCTCATTATGATGTTGCCTGTTTCATCTTTAATTGTCTCCACTCCATGTTCCTTACCCCACTGGAGAAGATACTCCTGTACCTGTTCTTCATGTTTTGATGGACGTGGGACTCTTGTCAAGCCGTAAAAGTTAGACCATACGATCTTAGGCTCCAAATCATTGATTGTCATAATACAATATGTTTTTAGTTATTATTTCAGTCCATTTCTTCTATTTCCTGCTTTTGAGCGGGAAAGAGCTCTCGACTCCGAACTGATAGACCGGAATACGGTTCTGGAGCAATACATTGACTCCGTCCGTAATCTTGAGGTCACAGATTGCCGGAATTCTGTAGTGGGCGACCTCTCCCTTGTATTTCCTGCCGGACTCCGGTACCTCCCCAATCGGCTGCGGCACCAGATTCAACATGTATGGTTTGCCAGTCATGTCGTCCGCCGGAACCAGGCCTGCGCTCTGGGACACTCTGAAAGCGATGTACATGGTCTTGTCCGCTTCCGGAACAATGTCGTAACGCATCTTCTGGGTCTGGGTTTCAGAATAGCCGATGAACATGGAAAGGTATTCCTTTTCCAGTCGGGTGATTTCTTCCAGAGCGGCTCCCATCGCCTCGCCGGTATAGCTGGCATCGGTATCGCCGGTAATGATTTCGAATCTCTTCTTGCGGAGGTCGAAAATCATGTTGGCCGCTTCCTTCGCCCTTTCGTCCAGGGATTTGGTGACGACCATATTCTGCTGGATGGCGACTTTATTGTAGTTGGCGCTGTTCTTCACATTGCGGTACAGCGTCGTGGATTCGGAGGTGAGGTTGGAGGTCACTCCCTTGTCGGAGAAATCGGCTTTGCCGCCCACGGCGAATCTCCAGTCGGAGGCGACTCCCACGTTGCTGCCGGTGCTGATCAGCCCTTGGGCGGTCAGCTGCAGGAAGGCAGTGCTGTTGTTTGCCGGGTCAATGGTATAACGGGCACTCTGGTCCGCTTCGAGACAAGGGATCACCTTGATGGCAGTCACCTCGGTGGTGGCGCCGTCTTTCTGTTTGGCTTCCACTCCCAGATATTTCGATGCATAACGGGCATAAGGGCCAGCGTAGAAGGTGGTCTTTTCCGCTTCCACTTCCAATACGATGGAGGTGGATGGAAGACAATACACCAGTTTTCCTACCGGATCCACGATGCCGAAAGAAGCATCTGCCGTTTCCGGCTGAGCGTAATTATTGACCGCAGGCAGAAGCAGGGCCGCCGCCGCAATCAGTATAAATCTGAACTTGTTCATATCATTTCCATCTTTTGTGACTCCAGAGATAGTTCTCTGGACGTCGGTTTATATCTTCTTCCAATAAATTATAGTATCGTTCCGTCAAGACGCCCATGTCTTCCTGGGAAGCGTCATCGGCCAGCTTCTTGAAGGTGACGACGTATTTTCCTTTTTCGACTCGGTCCATACTCATATAAGCAACTGACATGCCGAACTTGCAGGCCAGATTGATGGCACCGGTCATGGTGTAGGTCTTCTGGTGCAGGAAGGAAGGGAGCTCGTAGCGCGCCGCCTGTCCGTAAGGGTACTGGTCCGTCAGGAATACGTACACTTTCTTGGTATTGCGATGTTTCACCGCATAGCGCAGCACTTTGGCGGATTCGGTATAGCCTTCAAAATTATCCAGGACCGCACAGCGGTTGCGTCCGATGAACTCATCCCAAAATTTGCTCCTCAACTCCTTGTACACCACACAGATGTCGTTGGCGTTCAAGGTGGATTCCACCTTCGGTTCCTTTTCATCAAAGCTGAAGAGGCCTCCGATCAGTTCCCAGTTGCCGGTGTGGGAGGTGACCAGCATGATGCTCCGGCTGTCATTGAACTGCGTACGCAGATCGTCCATGTTCGCCACTTCAATCAGATGCTGTTCCTTCAACTTGTCTTCCCGGCCGGTCAGACCGCCGAACCACCAGGCCTCGGCGAAAATTTCACCGAAATGCTCGTAGAACCGGTCCGAAATCTTCTTCAGTTCCTTGTATTTCCTGTCAGGGAAAGAGCGTGCGATATTGATCATGATCTCATCCCTTCGATAATTCATCACATCCCTAAGAAACCAAGTGATGACTTTTCCAAATCCATAATGAACCCGTAAGGGAAGTCTCTGGAGAGGCTTTGTCATCATCTCAAATATCTTGACACCTTTCTGTCCCATCTTTATCTCTCGTTTTCTCATATCAAGACCTTCCAATCTAATAAAAATTGTTCATATCCAATAAGGTCCACAAAACAAATATACCATTTTTAGAGTATTTTTCATCCTTTTGTCAATTATAATTTCAGTAGCGGCCATCATAATTTTTAGACAGCAATTTGCTATATTTGTAAAATGTCACACGTCCCTAAAAACGTGTGGCAGACAAAACCCGATTTTATGCCAAAGATGTACATCATATCCGGTTGTAACGGATCAGGAAAGACAACAGCCTCCTACACTATGCTGCCAGGAATGTTGGAATGCCGTGATTTCGTCAATTCTGACGAATTTGCCAAAAGCCTCAATCCATTCAGCCCCAACAGCGCGGCCATCGGCGCCAGCCGCTATATGCTGATGAAGATCAAATACATGATGGAAAGGAACAAGGATTTCGGAATCGAGACCACCTTGGCAACCCGCAGTCTGAAGAAAATTGTCGAGATTGCCAAGGAAAGGGGGTATTATGTCACGATCCTCTATTTTTGGCTCAATTCCCCTGAGCTTGCCATCAAGCGTGTTCAGGCGAGAGTCACCGCTGGAGGACACAACATTCCGGAAGAGACTATCCGCAGACGTTATGCGGTGGGTCTCCACTATTTCTTCGCCGACTATCTGGATCTCGTAGACCGGTGGATTTTGGCAGACAACACTACCATCCCATTCAAGGTAGTGGCCCAAGGGTGGAAGGACAATATGGTCGTCCACAACAACCTGCTCTTCGAACAAATCAAAGAACAGGCAATGAATCTATCTAAATTAAATGTCAATTTATGATCAACATCCAACAATATTATCTTGACACCTTCCAGGTGACCGTGCCGGAACTGGAAAAGATAATCGGAATCATACAGGACCAGGGCAGCAACTATGCTGACCTTTTCTTTGAAAACACTTCTTACAGAGACCTGCTTCTGAAGGACGGAGAAGTTTCTTCCGGGGGATTCCACGTAGATTATGGAGTAGGCATCCGGGCGCTGAAAGGCGACAAGACCGGTTATGCCTATTCGGAAAATACAGACATGGCTTCCATGGTCAATGCCGCCAAGGCAGCTTCTTCCATTGCCACTGGCGTACGCATCAATGCGACGACAGCAGCCATGATTGACAAGCCGACCAAGGCCTATCCGGGCAAGCCCAATCCTCTTGCCGACCGCTATCCCATGCTGGCAGACTGGCGCGACTGCCCCACTTCGGACTTTCTTCCGATTCTCCAGAAGCTGAAAGCCAAGATTGAGGCCAAGGATCCGCGCATCATCAAGATCATCGCCATCCTGTCCACTCAGGTCAGCGACCTGCTCATGTTCAATTCTTCCTACGAGCTGAAATATGAGACCCGTCCGCTCGCCACTCTGGCAGTTTCCGTCATCTGCAAATCTGGCGAGAAAGTGCTCAACACCCACGTCAGCCGAAGCTACCGGATGGGATTCGAGATGCTGAGCGACCACCTGCTCGACGAAATTGCCGAGGCAGCCGTCCGGAACATTGACGACAAACTCGAGGCGAAACGTCCAAAAGGCGGACAAATGCCGGTCGTTCTGGGTGCCGGCGCTTCCGGGATTCTGCTTCACGAGGCCATGGGACATGCCTTTGAAGCGGATTTCAACCGAAAAGGCCAATCTATCTTTGCCGACAAGATGGGACAGAAAGTCTGTGACAGCTGCATCAATGTAGTGGATGACGGCACGATCCGAGGCAACCGAGGTGCCCTCAACTTCGATGACGAAGGAGTACCGGCACAGCGCACCTACATGATCAAGGACGGTGTGCTTGCCTCCTATCTCCACGACCGGATCAGCGCCAAGTATTATGATGTCGCCCCTACCGGAAATGGCCGCAGAGAGTCTTTCCGCTACAATCCGATTCCGCGTATGCGGGCCACCTATATGGAGAGCGCAGGTTCCCAGCCGGCCGACATCATCGCTTCCGTCAAGAAAGGCATCTATGTGGATGAGTTCACCAATGGTCAGGTCAAGATTGGAGAAGGCGATTTCACCTTCTATGTCAAGAGCGGATATCTGATTGAAAATGGTAAACTCACACAACCGATCAACGATGTGAACATCATCGGAAACGGTCCGAAGGCCTTGGCGGATATCGTCGCTGTGGGCAATGACAACAAAGTGGACGAAAGCGGCTGGACTTGTGGAAAGGAACAGAATGTTCCCGTTTCTTGCGGAATGCCGACAGTTTTGGTTAAAAATCTGACGGTGGGAGGAAATTGATATGGAAAACAACAATATGACCTGGAAAATTGACGAGGAAGAAAAACTCCTGTGCAGAAAATGTCTGGACAAAGCTTTGGAACAAGGTGCTTCTGCCATCCGGATCACCTTGAACAAATGTCTGATGAATGAACTGGCCGTGCTCAACGGCTATCTGGACAAGGTGAGCCAGTCCGGTGACCGTGCACTGACCTTGAACGTGTTCGCAGACGGGAAATACGGTACGTTCTCCATCAATCGTCTGGACTGGAAGGAACTGGAGCCGTTCATCGTGAAGGCAATCGAGACGGTCAAGATGCTGGCTCCAGACGAATGCCGGAAGCTGCCGGATCCGTCCAGGACTATCAAGAACGCTGTCCGGGGAGACGAACTGGGCCTGTACGACCCGGCTTTTTCCGATTTCACTCCAGAAAAGAGGTTGGAGACAGCCTTGAATCTGTCCTCCTTCGAGAAGATGAAGGAAGCGGCTCACGGCTACTCCCTGATTTCCGAAGAGATTGTTTGGTGCGATTCCAATTACAACAATTATATCATTGACTCGAACGGGCTCGAGTGCATGCAGACGGAGACAGCCTTTGAAGCCAGCATGGAAATTACCATCCAGGATGAGGATGGCTGCAAGTACAGCGGCTATGGCTGGAATGCCAGCACCCATCTGGCAGATCTGGAAACGGCTTCCATTGCGGAAACTGCCCTGCGACGTGCAGTCGCCCAGATTCATCCGGTCCAGCTCGAAAGCGGTTCCTACAACATGGTGGTGGAGAACGAAGTGGCTGCCAAGCTGCTCAATCCGGTTCTCGCCGCCCTCAACGGTTACTCGCTCCAGCAGCAGAATTCTTTCCTGACAGATTCCGAAGGGAAGCAGATCTTCTCCGAAGGTTTCACGTTGATGGACGTTTCTGCAGAAGCAGGCAAGAACGGCGCCCGTCTCTTCGATTCCGAAGGAGTCGCCTACCCTTCCTCTCCGGTCATCGAAAAGGGAAAGGTGTGCAGATATTTCATAAACACCTACATATCAGGCAAAATGGGAATTTTACCTACTGTTGAGGATTGCGCGAGACCGAAGATCATGCCATATTTGCCGGCCACGGCGGAGAAGGCAGAAAAGGGGTCTGTTGAAAACATTTCTTTGAAAGATATTCTGGAACTTTGCAAAAATGGTATTTTTGTAACCGGATTCAACGGCGGGAACAGTGATCCTGTCACCGGAGACTTCTCCTACGGTGTGGAGGGCTTCAAGATTGAAGAGGGCCGGATCGGCGCTCCGGTTCGGGGCATGGTCATCACCGGCAATCTGATTACCTTGTGGAAACAGCTTCTCGCCGCCGGATCTGACTGGAGGCCTTGCATGAACAAGCAGATCCCGTCTTTGGCTTTCAAGGATGTGGATTTCAGTGCCTGATTGAATATATTTATTAACCATACCCCGTCATGGACGGGAAACATCAATGCGATTATGAAAATTACAAAAAACTCCGTAGTGGAAGTTATCTATGAAGTGACTGTGGATGGACAGGTAGTCGATACCGTTTCCAAAGATGCTCCGCTGGATTACATCCAGGGAATGGGCATGCTCATCCCGAAATTTGAAGAAGAAGTGGAAGGTCATGAGCCAGGCTACGAATTCGACTTCATCGTGAAGCCGGAAGACGAATATGGCGAGCCTGATCCGAAGAACATCGTAGAACTGCCGAAGAGTGCCTTTACAGTAAATGGAGTATTGAGGGATGACCTTCTTGTGGAAGGCAATTTCATTCCTATGTTCAACAGCGCCAACCAGGTATGCCAGGGCAAGGTCGCTGAAGTCAAGGACGAGACCGTTGTCATGGATTTCAATCATCCGATGGCCGGCAAGACCATGAATTTCAAGGGTCAGGTCCTCACTGTCAGAGAGGCTACTGAGAAAGAGCTGACAGAGGGTCTTCACGGAGAATTCCTTCCTCAGGAAGAGCATCATTGCCATTGCTGCGGCGGCCACGGTCACGAGCACGGCGAGGAAGGCGGTTGCTGCGGCGGTCACCATCACGAGCACGGTGAGGAAGGCGGTTGCTGCGGCGGCCATCACCATGAGCACGGCGAGGGCGAATGCTGCTGTGGTCATCATCACGAGAACTAAAATAAAAATCAGGGCTGTTGGCCCTGATTTCCTTATAACTCCTGCAGTCAAAAGCCGCAGGAGTTTTTCATTTGCCGGATGGCGTACCCTTCCGGCGCAATTTCCTTTAGAACAGATAGATGAACGCCAGCGTACTGAGGCTGATCACGATCCAGAGCAGGACCCCTTGCAGAAGCGCTTTCGCTCCCACAGACCGGAGGACCTCACGGGAAAGGGAGGCACCGATGAAGAAAAGGGTCACCGTCAAGGACTTGCGTGCGACTTCGTTGATGAGGTTACCGGCCGCTACCCCTGACGGGAAATGCGAAAGTACGTAGGTATTGAGCAGCATGGCTGCGATGAACCAGAAGATGAACCATGGAATGCTGATCTTGCTGCCTTTGGTCTTGAAGATGAGGGAGGTGACCAGGGCGAGCGGAATGATCCACAGGGCTCTGGTCAGCTTGATGGTCGTTGCCACCTGGAGTGCCTCTTCGCCATAGGCCTGACCTGCGCCCACTACGGAACTGGTGTCGTGGATGGCGATGGCCGCCCACATGCCGAATTCCTGCTGGCTCATGCCGAGAGCGTGTCCGATGGCAGGGAAAATGAAGAGTGCGAAGGCATTCAAGATGAAGATGGTGCCCAGTGCGACAGACATTTCACTGTCTTTGGCCTTGATGACCGGTCCCACTGCGGCAATGGCGCTGCCACCACAGATGGCAGTACCGCTGCTGATGAGATAGGACGTGTTCTTGTCTACCTTGAGCAGTTTGCGTCCGATCAGCCATCCGATGACCAAGGTGCCCACTACGGAGACCACGGTAAATGCCATTCCTTCCTTGCCGGAGGCGAGGGCGGCCTGCACATTCATGCCGAAGCCGAGTCCGACGACGGAATATTGGAGCAGATATTTGGACATTTTCTTGTTGAAAGACGGATAAGGGATGCCGAAGATCAGGGCAAAGGCCAATCCGAGAAACAGGGCGACCGGTGGAGTCACAAATGAAGAAAAATTTTCAAATTCAGGGAAAAAACCGAGTGCCAGAAGAGAAGACAGGATTACTGCCAGACTGATGTACACGATTTTACCGGCGGACTGGAAAGAGCGGCGACTGCTTTTCATAAGATTCCAAAAATAACTTGATGACAATATACTGTTCTAATTGAAATGCTCAAACTGTCTTCCAGAAGGGACGTTCAACCAACCGGTCACAGATTTGAGCCGGCAAAATTACACAAACTAATCTGACTGAGCAAAAAATCGCTATATTTGTATAATATGAAAATTGCTGTTGTCATACTGAATTGGAACACAAAAGAGTACCTGGAGAGATTTCTGCCGGGCGTCATTTCGTCTTGTGAAGAGGTGAAAGAAGACCGGGCGGAAGTCATCGTGGCAGACAACCATTCCACCGACGGGTCCCTGGAAACCATGGCAGAGAAGTTCCCTGCCGTACGGGTCATCCGGATGGACCAGAATTACGGCTTCACAGGAGGCTACAACAAGGCGCTGGGAGCATTGAAGGAGGAAGACTGGGATGTCTATGTGCTTCTGAACACGGATGTGCAGGTGTCCAATGACTGGATCCTTCCTTTGGCAGACTGGATGAAATCTCATCCGGAATGCGGAGCCTGTGCGCCCAAACTGCATTCCTGGTACGAGAAGGACCAGTTCGAATACGCCGGTGCCGCCGGAGGCTTCCTTGACAGCTACGGCTTCCCGTTCTGTCGGGGCAGGGTCATGGAGCAGGTCGAGATGGACAAGGGACAGTATGACGAAGTGAAGGACGTATTCTGGGCAACCGGCGCCTGTCTGATGGTCAGAAGCGACCTCTACTGGCAGCTGGGCGGACTGGATGACCGTTTCTTCGCGCACATGGAAGAGATTGACCTGTGCTGGAGAATGCAGCTGGAAGGCTATCACATTACGGTCATTCCCCAATCGGTCGTCTGGCATCTCGGAGGCGGCACACTGCCTCAGACTTCCCCGTGGAAACTGAAATTGAACTACCGGAACAATCTGCTGATGCTGGAGAACAATCTCGCCAAGACCTATTCGCTGGAGATGCCGGCAGAAAAGGCCTGGAAACGGGCCCGGCGCAAGATTTTCCAGAGGATGCTGATTGACGGCCTGTCGGGACTCGCCTACCTCTGCCTGTTCCGCTGGAGCTTCTTCAAGGCCGTCCTCGAGGCACACAAGGAATACCGGCAGAAACGCCGCCGGTGCACTCTCCTCGAAATTGAGCAATATCGCCAGACCCATGACCCGGGAAATGTCCATGTGCAGGGAATTTATCCCAAATGGATCATACCGCGTGCCCTGCTGAGGGGAAAGAAGATTTTCAATCTGGTCCACCAGCTGCAGGAGGACCGGAAACAGACATAATGAAAAGGAATTATCCGATTCCATAAAAGAAGGACATTGACTTTATTATGAAGATAGTTATTGAAGGAGCCGGTGAAGTCGGCTCACATCTCGCTAAAATGTTGAGCGGTGCCTCTTTTGACATCACGGTCATTGACAAGGATGAAAGCCGGCTGCAAGAACTGGCTTCCACGGCAGATGTCGTCACCATCACGGGAAAAGCTTCTTCCATTTCTGCGCTGAAACAGGCCAATGTGGGAGAGGCGGATCTGTTCATCGCCGTCAACCCCAACACCAAACAGGATGTGAACATCGTCAGTTCCCTGATTTCCAAGAAATTGGGCTGTCAGAAGGTTTGTGCCAGAATTGACGATGAGGAATATCTGACCTATGAGAACAAATACATGTTCACCGAAATGGGCATTGACCTGATGTTCTATCCGGAAATGGTCGCCGCCAAGGAAATATGCAACCGGCTCAAGAATACCGCCACTTCCGAATCGCTGGATTTCGCCCGTGGCAAACTGCAGATGTTCGTGTTCAGGGTGGAAGAGGAATCCAAACTGATGGACACCAACATCGAGCAGTTCGTGGCTTCCGTCAGCAACGAGGAATTCAGGGTCGCCGCCATTTCCAGGGACAACGCCACCATCATACCGAAGCATGATACCAAGTTCAAATATCATGACCTCGTGTTCATCATCACCACCCGTGAGGCGCTCCATCCTCTCATGGACTATCTCGGCAAGACCAACATCAACATCAGCAAGGCCATGATCCTGGGCGGAAGCCGCATCGGAAAAATGGTGGCCAACGAACTGAGCAAGAGCATCGGCTGCGTGAAGATTCTGGAAAAAGACAAGAACAAATGTGCGGAACTGCGTGACAGCACTGCGGACAATGTCTCCGTCGTCAATGGAGACGGCAGGAATTCAGATTTCCTGATTGAACAGAACATCAAGGAATTTGATGCGTTCATCGCCGTGACCGGCAATGACGAAGCCAACGTCCTGGCTTGCGTGGTCGCCAAGAAACTGGGCGTCAGCAAGACTATCGCTGAAGTGGAGAACATCGAATACATCCACATCGCCGAAGACATGGGAGTCGATGCCGTCATCAACAAGAAACTGATTACAGCTGGAAAAATCTACAAGATGACCTTGAGCAACAAGGTTCGTTTCATCAAATACATGAGCGAGACCAATGCGGAGGTGCTGGAATACATCGTGGCACCGGGCAGCCGCATCACCAAGGGTACGCTGAAAGAAATTGATTTTCCTAAGAATGCCATCGTCGGCGGAGTGATCCGCGGAAATGATTCCTTCATTGCGGTCGGCAACACCAAGATCGAGAGCTACGACCGTGTGGCCGTATTTGCATTGCCGGATGCCGTCAAAGAAGTAGACCAATTCTTTAAATGATTTCAAATGGCAAGTTATCTTCAAATTGAAAATATATCCAAATCCTATGGTCCCAAAATCCTTTTTGAGAACATAGGATTCAACATCAATGAAGGCGACAAGATTGCGCTGATCGCACCCAACGGAACAGGAAAGACTTCCCTGCTCCGGATTCTGGCAGGAAAAGACAAGAGCGATTCCGGCGGGCAGATCAAATTTCTGAAAGACATCCGGATTGCTTTTCTTGAGCAGGAATACGACTTCAATCCGGAAAAAGGAATTCTGGACCAGGTCATGGAATCCAGCAAGGATTTTACCCGGGAGCTGGACCAGGACCATCTGTTCAAATATGAATTGAAAGCAAGGCAATTGCTGACGGGATTCGGACTGGCGGAGATGGACACCCCCATGAAAAATCTTTCTGGAGGAGAGATCAAGCGGGTGGCCCTGACCCAGATGCTGGCGACCGAAGCCGATTTCTTCATCATGGACGAGCCGACCAACCATCTGGACATCGATGCGATCGAGTTCCTGGAAAATTACCTGAGCCGTGCCCGCTGCACCCTTCTCATGGTGACCCACGACCGCTATTTCCTGGATCATGTCTGCAACACCATCATTGAAATGGACCGCGGATCCGTCTATACCTACCGGGGAGACTACCAGAATTATCTGGAGAAACGGGAAGAGCGCATTGACAACTACAATTCCGAGACGGACCGGGTCAAGAACCTGCTGAGAAGAGAGCTGGAATGGATGCGGAGCACTCCTTGCGCCCGTTCAGGCAAAGCCAAATACAGAAAAGACGCTTTCTACGAACTGAAAGACCGGGCGGAACAGGTCTGCACCACCAAGCAGGTGGACATGAAGGATATCGGAGGCGCTTCCCGTCTGGGCTCCAAGATCATCAACTGCAAAGATTTGAGCTTCTACTATGGAGACCAACCCTACCTGTCCCATTTCGACTACAATTTCCAGCGTTTCGAACGGGTGGGCATCGTCGGCAAGAACGGAGTCGGGAAGAGTACCTTCATCAACATCCTGACCGACAACCTCAACGGCAACGGTAGGCTGACCGGAACGATCGAACGGGGAGAATCCTTGAAAATCGGTTATTATCACCAGAGCGGAATGTCATTTGACGAAGACCAGACGGTATTGGAGACCATCAATGACACCCATCTGCTCAGCCAGTTCATGTTTTCACACGACATGCTCAACAACAAGATCGGCAAACTGTCTGGAGGTGAGCGCAGAAGACTGTATCTGCTGACCATTCTGGTCCAGCAGCCCAATCTGCTCATTCTGGATGAGCCGACCAACGATCTGGACATTATCACACTGAATGTGCTGGAAGAATATCTCCAGAACTACAAAGGTTCCCTGATCATCGTCTCCCACGACCGGCATTTCCTGGACAGGCTGGTGGACCATCTGCTGGTATTCTGCGGAAACGGCGTGGTCAAGGACTTCATCGGCACCTACAGCGAATACCGTGAATTCATCCGGAATTACGAGAACGAGCAGAAATCTTTGCAGAAAAATGCCGAAAAATCGCTGAAAGAAGCCAACAAAAAGGAAAAATCGCAGTCCGCTGCCCCTGTAAAGAAGAAATTGAGCTATAAGGAGAAGAGAGAATTTGAAGAATTGGAGGCCGATTTGGAAAAATTAAATGCCGAAAAGGAGGAACTTGCAGTCAAAATGAACAGTGGCGACAGCTCTTTTGAAGAGTTGCAGAAGTATGGAGAAAGATTTGCAGAGATATCTGAAGAACTGGATGTCAAGGAAATGAGATGGCTGGAACTTTCAGAATACATCTAGCGAACTCCGGTTTCCTGCGCATACTTCCCGAACAATATCAGAATTTCAAATTTGAACAGTTGGATGACACCGTGAATGCATCTGACCGGTCCTCTTCCACAAAACCAGCCTTGTTTCTGATGCCATCTCGGCAATTTCGGAGGCGCCAACCAGGCCTGCTACAAGAAAGATACAGAGAAGAGGCATCTGCACAAAGACAGGATGCAGCAGATTCTGGACGATGTGGAACGCCTGCTTTCCAGCCGTCAGGACAAGATAAAATGAAAAACCTTGCTATCCGTCCATTTGTCTGGAAGAAGCGCTGATGATTACAAGACCGGTGGCCACTCCCCTTTCACGGCCGTCAGACGGACGGTTCCGCACCTCGAAACGAGTTGGATCCTTGTCGGACTTCTCCAAATCTCTCACATAGAATGTAGAGGAGCCGCCTCCGTCCAAGTTTATGGATTTCCAAGCGCCGACCGCCTTCATGCATTGTGCAATTTCATTAAGTGTCATACCGTTGGAATAACCGGCACTTCTGCCGTCTGCGACCATGATATAGACTGTCTTGCCGTCTTCTGAAATTCCGATGCAGGTGCGTGGTTCCAGAGGTTGCGGATTGTCCAGCACCTGTCCCTTGTCTACCAGAAGTTCCCCACCGCCACAGGCTTCCAGAATATCTGTGGAGAAAGAGACTTCATTGTATTCTTTTTCCAGACCTATACCGGCTTTCTTGTCCTTAGTCAAATAAAAGAAAGACATCTTCCTCTTGATTTTCGGATTGAAATAGTTTTTGTATACCTTTCCTTCGTGTTGGAATATGCCATGAGGCAGATTCGTTCCGTTCTTCATGTCAAAGAAATCGGAATTGGTACCGCCCCATATTTTCATGTCTGGATTGCCGGCCTCTGCCAACAATGCCTGTCTGGTGACGGACTGGAGAGCTTCTCCGATCGGCTTGTTGTCTGGTGTCGTCTGTGAAATGGTGATGGCAGGATTGTTCAGGTCCACTTCGAAGAAAAAAGTGCGGGTCTCCAGACCGTCGCTCTTGCGGAAGGCCACTTCGGTAGCGACCAGACCATCAGTCACCGTCCAAGAAGCATCTGTCAAGAATTCGGACATGATTCCTTCTGTCAGGAACAGACTTCTTCCTATTTTGGTCGCTCCCGGATAAGTATCCCCATCTGAAACCAACTGCAGGACACCGAGGTCCTTGACCTGGCCGGCTTCCACTTCAATCGGCCCATCTGTCCTGAAAGAATACTTTCCACCTTCTTCCATATCAAACGCTATGGACAATCCCTCCGGAAATGTGACCGGCGCCGTCACAAAAGTGTATGTCTTTCCAGCTTCAATCTTTCCCTCCAACAGAACTTCAGAAACACTTTCCTCGGCCACGACAGAACCATTGTCCGGATTGACCGTGAAGGTCCCGGCCAAACTTTCCGCCCCCGTTCCGCTCAAAGTCGCCTTTGTGAAATTTCCCACCCCGTCGGAGGGCATCGTGAAGCGGAGCGACGCGCCGGCATTCCTGAATTCGAAAACCTCCTTCTGGGATACAGAATAGGCAGGGTTCAGATTTTCAGAAAATGTTCCGGCAACCGGCTGCTGCCGCTGTGGAATGACGAACGTCAATCCTTTTCCCGAACAGCTGTTCGCTTCATTGAAAGGATAGATGGCAAAATAAGTGTCGTTCGGAATCACCTTCCCCTGAATAGTGGCCGACCGTCCGTCCGCTTCTGTCACCTTGAATTTCTGATGTCTTTCTGGCATCCCCTTTCCAAAGACGGAGACCTTGTCTCCAAGTGTCCAGAACACATTCAGATCCTCCGCCAGACTGGTTCTGGTATATGGAGAAGAGCAGATGGTAAAGGTCTTTTCTGTAATGTCTGACTGAATGCTGCTGCCCGCACTGCAGGAGACCGACAGCAGCATCCCCGAAAAAAATGTTATCAATTTCATTTAATGTCTGTCAGTTTACGATGGAAAACGATTTTGCAGACCTCGTCTATGGAAGATATTGGTGCGTCGTGAACACTTTCGGACGCCGCATGTACTCCTTATATATATTGCCGAAGCGGTCAGTCACCTCAATCTCCAGATCGCTGTCTTCGGAAGAAGCCAGCACCTCGAAGAAGTGGTTCCAGTACTCTGTACAGAAATTTGGATTGTCATCAGTCGCAAAACGTTTGGCTGTCATTGCAATAATATGCAAAGGATCATAATCATACACTTGCCTGACTTCCAATGAATGCCCATTCTCCTTCACGGAAATCTTCCACGCCGGATCGCAGTTCCAAATATTGAGCAGAACGGAATTTGGCAGATGATTGTTGACATATTGGACATAAGGGGCGAATCCCGGCTTGTTGCCGCCCGTGGACAAGGTCACGCTTTTCCTCACCTCATTCATATCATATGAATGGAACTGATGAGAAACTGGATAACCTGTCGCCTTATACTGCCAACTGAGCTCTTTGCCTTTGACCGTCAAGATCGTATAACCACCTGGCGCACCGTCCGGGGCCAAATTGATGCCCGGAGTAAGATGTCCGCTCCACCACCAGGAACCACATAGAGAACCAGCATTATGCTCCATGAAGCTATCCTCTTCCAGCCGGTCATAAACAAAAGTCTTATGGGTATGTCCCGTAAAGAAATGAACGGTGTAGCCTCTGAATGCTTCAACCAGTTCATTGGTATTGGCCTCCCCTTCAGCATTGGCTCCTGTCATGCCATCCTTCCAACCGAGAACTGGATCGGGACGGAAAATCGGGGCATGGGTAGAGAAAACGATTGGGGTATCCTTGTCTACATGAGAAAGGTCTTTCCGCAACCAGTTCATCTGGTCCGCCGTAATGTCAGTGACATAATGAGAACGTAAACTGGAACCCGCACCGACTTCATTGTAATCAATATTGTCCATCACAATAAAATGAACCTCCCCTATATTATAGGAATAGAAGGTAGGAGTCAAATGCTCTCGATAGGGAATCTCCTTGTCAAAGTCCCCGAAACGTTCATAATCATTGTCATGGTTGCCCATAGTGTGAAAGAACTGGATGTTCTCGAAATAAGAATTGACCACCTCCAGATATTCATCGAAGCAGAAACGCTCATTGTACCAATACAGATCCCAAGTCATGTCACCGAGAGTCAAGACATATTCCTTGCCCGGGGTATCCTCTATGGTCCGGTTCAAGTCTTTTGCAAAATCACCAAACTGCTTGAGGTCGCCGATACGGTTGGCCAGGTGCATGTCACCGAGAATATACATGGTGAATTCCCGGTTGTCTGTCCTGACCAATTCGAAATCAATCCTCTCATTGACATCTACAGAAGCTGCCAAAGTAGTGGAGAAAATGGGCAGGACACCTTTCGAAAGAGCCTCATAACCACTTGGCACAGAAAACCATACATAGTTATATTTTTTCTGGGAACGAATATAGTAGACACCATTCCGATCGGTCTCGACCACCTCCACGCCGTCGGAGACCAGCACTCCCGGAACCCCTGCTCCGTCACAGACAATTTGCCCGTAAACATTGTATCCGTCCTTCTCCTCAACAAAAGGGCGCTCAATGAACCTGAAAAAAATCTTTCCAAGAGTCTGTTCCCTATCCCCTCTCCGGAGCAGCAGGACATACTCACCTGAAGAAACTTTCTCTTTCAGCAGCACCGAAAACGAACGGGCACAGATACGGACGATGGGAAACTCATATTCCTGAAAAGTTCCAGCGGACTGGAAGACCAGAATATCCCCTATCTGAGGAGTGTCACCAGAAGTATAGCAATCAAACGTAATTTCATCTCCTATTCCAGCAGAAAGACTATTGACTACTTTTATATTGACTTGAAGCTGACTGCGCTCTCCTTCTTCTTCACTACAGGACAAGATACACAAAACAGACAAGATGCAAAACAGCAACCATCTGAC
Organism: Bacteroidales bacterium; assembly: GCA_020026275.1. Lineage (GTDB taxonomy): Bacteria > Bacteroidota > Bacteroidia > Bacteroidales > UBA932 > Cryptobacteroides. The sequence goes on along the minus strand of JAHHQQ010000010.1, from coordinate 8,676 downwards.
AGACCTGTCGCGGATACTATATTTCATGGTTTCATTCATTATATAACAGAAACAAACTTATAAATAAAATAAATAAATACCAACAATCCTTTTCCATGCCATATTGTCACGAGAACACACTGGCAGACAATTTGATTGAACAACTTTGCTCACTCCCCCGGAGTGCTCCGGGAAATGAGAATGCAAATTGTAAAATAATGCCTATTTTTGCAGGCTGTCGAACATTGGAAATAAAAATATTGATATATGAAAAAGCATAACCAAACGGTTGAGGAAGCCAAAGATAAGGTGGAGACTGGAGAAAAATCCACACAGGAGGTAAAGCACAAGAAAGTCGAAAAGACTGAAAAAGAAGAGAAGCAGGAAGCGAAGAAAGAGGACAAGAAGGATGACAAAAAGTCAGAGGAAAAGTCTGCCAAAGAAGACAAGGCTGCCAAAATGGAAGAAGAAATCGCTTCGTTGAACGAAAAACTGCAGAATGAAAAGAACGACTATGTCCGTCTCATGGCAGAATTCGAAAATTTCAGAAGACGTACCGCCCAGGAGAAACTGGATATCGTCAGCACAGCCGCTGCCGACACCATCAAAGGCCTGTTGCCTGTATTGGATGACTGCGAAAGAGCCATGACCATTCTGGAGACCTCTTCCGATGAGGCCGCCAGAGAAGGTACCGGCCTGATTTACAACAAGCTGATGGCCTACCTGAAGAGCAAAGGTCTGGAGAAGATTGAAGCGAAGGGAGCCAAATTTGACACCGACTTCCACGAGGCCATCGCCCAGCTTCCTGTTCCTGAAGAAGACAAGAAAGGAATGGTATACGATGTCGTGGAAACCGGATACCTGCTCAACGGAAAAGTTCTCAGATATGCCAAAGTCGTTGTAGGTGTGTAAATAATTGGATGAAGATTGAAAATTTAGTTTTTTAGCAATATTATGGCAGAGAAACGTGATTATTATGAAGTCTTGGGCATCAGCAAGAGTGCCTCTGCGGATGACATCAAATCAGCCTACAGGAAGGCTGCGCTCAAATGGCATCCGGACAGATGGGTAAGCGGAACAGATGCTGAGAAAAAGACGGCAGAAGAAAACTTCAAGGAAGCATCAGAAGCCTATTCTGTGCTGAGCGACCCTGACAAGAGAGCGAAATACGACCAGTTCGGTCAGGCAGGTCTGGGTGGCAATGCCGGCGGATTTGACTTCAGCGGTGGCTTTGGCAACCTCAATGATATTCTGAACGACCTGTTCGGAGGCAATTTCAGCGGATTCGGAGGATTTGGCGGATTCGGAGGAGGCCAACAGCAACAGAAGGTATATAGAGGAAGAGATATCAGAACTCGTGTCAAACTCACTTTGGAAGAAATTGCCACTGGCTGCGCCAAAGAAATCAGCCTCGAAAGAGACAGGCCATGTACGGAATGTGGCGGTAAAGGAGCCAAGAACGAAAGCGATATCAAGACTTGTCCTAACTGTCATGGAAGCGGCCAGGAGCAAAGAGTCACCAATTCATTTTTCGGACAGAGTGTGGTCTACAGCACTTGCTCCCGTTGTGGCGGAGAAGGCAAGATCATTGACCACCCATGCCATTCCTGTGGCGGTACCGGTCTGGTAAGAAAGAGAGAGAAAGTAAGAGTGAACATTCCTGCAGGAGTAGAGAACGGCATGCAGCTCAACATCCGCGGAGAAGGTCATGGCGCCAAGCACAATGGAGTCAACGGTGACCTGCTCATCGTGATTGAAGAGGAGACTCATCCACAGCTCCGCAGAAAAGGCAGCAACCTCTTCTACACCAAGATACTTTCACTGGACGAAGCCATCCTCGGAACAGAAGTATCCGTTCCATGCCTTGACGGCACCTACAAGTTCAAGGTGGATCCAGGTGTACAGTCCGGCAAGATCGTCAAACTGAAAGGACGTGGCCTTCCAAACATCAACAGTTACGGACGCAGCTCCGGAAAGGGAGACCTCTACGTGAAACTGCTGGTATGGATTCCACGCAAACTGGACCGCAAGGAAAGAGAGATGATCAGCAGCATGAAAGACAGCTTCAAGCCAAACCTGAGCAACGAAGACAAGGCTCTTTTTGATACGATGAAAGAAAATTTCTAAAAACTTTGAAAATTTTCTTGAAATAATTTGCATTTGGTAAAATTATACTTACCTTTGCAATCCCAATTAACCATGCAACCTCTTACAGAATTGGTAAAGTTGCGCAAATTGAAATAAAGAGTTATGGATTTAATTAAGATTGTAGAAGATGCATTCGCACAGGAGAATGCAAGAGAATTCCCAAAATTCAAAGCAGGTGACACCATTACCGTCACCTACAGAATCAAAGAGGGTGACAAAGAGAGACTTCAGAAGTTTAGAGGTGTAGTTCTCCAGATCAGAGGCTGCAAAGCTCAGACAAAGACTTTCACCATCCGTAAAATCGCCAGTGGCGTAGGTGTTGAGAGAATCTTCCCATTCGAGTCTCCATTCATCGAATCAATCGAACTCAACAAGATTGGTAAAGTTCGTAGAGCAAGAATCTTCTACCTCAGACAACTTTCTGGTAAGAAGGCCAGAATCAAAGAGAAGACATTCTCTGGCAAATAGTAAAATAGTTATAAACTATATATTGGCTCCATAGCTCAACTGAATAGAGCATTTGACTACGGATCAAAAGGTTACAGGTTTGAATCCTGTTGGAGTCACAAAAAAGGTTATCGAAATTCCGATAACCTTTTTTGTTTTATATCCCCTATCCGACTATCCGGCGTAAAAGTGGATGCAGACAACTTGGCAACAGGATATTGCCATCCAGCGTCATTCAAGTGAAAGGAATCACCAAGGCAACGCCCATTGGGAAAGAAATTATTGCGAGAAATCAGAAATGCAGAAACGTGTCCAGCCGTCGGCATCGGTACGCAGAGAGAAGGTGCAGCCATGACGGTAGAGAACCTCACGAATCAGCAGCAGACCAATTCCCTGTCCCTTCGGCTTCGTTGAGAAAAACGGAGTGAAGAGTTTGGTTTCCGTATCACGGGGAATCGGTGCGCCGTTGTCGGCAACGACCAAAATGGGTGAACCGGTTTCCCCCTCCCCGAGTGCCACGGTCGTCTGGATGGAAATGATGCGTTCTTCATCGTCAGAAGAGAAACTTTCCACCGCATTCTTCACAATATTGACCAGTACCTGTTCGAACAGTACCGTATCCAGCATCACCTCGGGGTTCTCCGGACAAAGTTGGAATCGGAAATCAACAGACCGTCCCTGTCCCAGTGTTTCCATGAAAGACCGGCAACCCGTTACCACATCGTTCAAAGATACCTTCGAAAGTTTAGGCTCCGGAATCTTCACTACGTCGGCGAACTTTGTGATGAAACGGCTCATGCTCTGGCTCCGCTCGATGCAGACTGACATCATCTCCTTGAGATCCAGGTCGCCCTCCGAGTTTCCCAGCATTTCCTGCATCGTCTCCATGGCGGACCCGATACCGCCCACCGTATTGTTCACCTCATGCGCAATCATCCGGATCACCTTCTCATAAGCCTTCTTCTCGGCTTTCACCACCTCCGAAGTCAGACTCTCGATCAGAATGAAAGGATGTGAAAAGCCCCGATCCATGAAAGACAGACGGGAACACCGGTAGATCTTGGCATCACTCAGACGAACCGTCTCCGTTTCCCCGGCCGGAATCCGGACAATCTCCTCCAGCAGAGGAAGCTGAACCTCTTCCAACATTCTGCCAATCAGTTCGTTCTGGGAAGGTATATTCAGAAAGCGCAAAGCCGCCCTGTTCAGCATTGTCATCTTTCCGTCAAAATCCAGCATGATTACTCCCATCGGAGATTCATCGACCAGCAGATCCAACAGATGATTCTGCTCATGCAGATGTGCCCGTTCATCCTTCATCTGCGCCATCATCCGGTTGAACACATCGACGATACGGTCCGCCTCCTTCTGACCCACCGGTCTGAGACTGCTGCTGTAATCCTGTTCGCGGAGCAGGTCCATTCCCTTCGCGATACTTTCCATCGGCTTGACCACCTTACGGAAAAAAAAGAACAGATAAAACGCAATACAGATAATCAGTCCCTCTGCGGAAAAAAGAAGCCAGTTCCCCTGACCGTCCAGATAGACAGACAGGACCAGCAACAACGCTTCTACCGCCACCAGCAGAGTGACCAATACCCAGAACAGCGTTTTCAGTTTCATAATCGGATCCCCAGCTTTTCAATTCTCCGGTACAGCGACTGACGGGAAATCCCCAGAGCCAGCGCCACCTGTGAAAGATTGTGATTGTATTTTTCCAGCGCATCCAGAATCGCTTTCCGCTCGACCTCCTCCAGTGTCATTCCTTCCAGAGACAGATTATCACCAGTATCTCCTGAAACCGGAACCGGCTGATACTGGCTGCGGAAATCCTCTGCATCCAGCACGTCCTTGCCACAGACCAGCAAGGTCCGCTCCACGAAATTTTTCAATTCACGGATATTTCCCGGATAAGACAGTCCGGAAAGATAAGTCATGGCCCCAGCGGAAATCTCAGGAACAGCCAAATCGTTCCTACGGCAGAAATCCTGCACGAAATGGTTCACCAGCAGAGGAATGTCCTCCCTACGCTCCCGAAGTGCAGGGAGATGAATGGTAATCAAATTCACACGATAATACAGATCTTCACGGAAAGTCTTCTTCTGTACCATTTCGGCCAGATCAGCATTGGTCGCGCAGATGACACGGACATCCACTTTATGCGGACGACTGTCCCCCAGCACTTCAAAAGTCTGCTCCTGAAGGACACGCAACATCTTCGTCTGAGACCTCAGATCCAATTCTCCCAATTCGTCCAGGAAAATCGTTCCCCGGTCTGCCAGGGTGAAACGGCCGGTACGGTCACTCGTCGCATCCGTAAAAGCCCCCTTCCGGTGACCGAACATCTCACTCTCGAAAAGAGACTGCGAGATGCCTCCAAGGTTCACCTTCACGAACGGCTCCCCGCCGCGTCGGCTGTTGCGGTAAATGGCTTCAGCGACCAGTTCCTTGCCCGTTCCGCTCTCTCCGGTGATCAACACCGGAGCATTCGTCGGAGCAATTCTACGGATCACCTTGAAAATCTCCTGCATCGCAGCGCTCTCTCCGACAATACCTGCCCGGTCGAATCCGGCAGCCTCCTCGGCGATATCCTTCCGTCCTGACAGCTGCAATGCCGTCTCTATCCGCTGCAACAGCAACATGTTCTCCCATGGCTTCGTGATGAAATCGAACGCTCCTTTCTGCATGCCCTGAACTGCCAGATCGATGCTGCCCCAGGCCGTCATCAGAATGACCGGCACTTCCGGACAGAAGACCTTCACCTGCCTGAGAAGATTCAACCCTTCACGACCATCAGTCGAAAGGGAGAAATTCATATCCATAAGAATCAGCTGCGGCACTTCCTGGCGTACCACATCGATTGCCTCTTCAGGGGAGGCAACGGCTTTTGCAGTATATTTGGCGTGCTTCAGCAGCAACTTCAGAGAAGAGCGGACCGCACTGTCATCATCTATAATCAATATCATATCACAAATGTACGAGAATAATCCGAATTAGCGGTGGATGAGGTTTTCAAAATCTGCATCGATGTTCGTGTCCTGCACGAAGTCCCACAACGTCAGGCTCCGGATCTGATAATAATAGTACCAGTAGTAGAACAGCTCCTGGATATATTTCTGACGGGCCTCATCCTTCCGGCTCTGTGAATCGTTCAGGTCCAGCGTCGAGATTTTCCCGATCATGAACGTTTCCACATTCGTGTCATAACGCTTCTGTGCAATCTCATCAGCTTTTGAAGCCAGCTGCAACTGCTCCTGCTGATTGTTGAAATGCTCCACCAGGATGAAGAGGTCCTGCTGGAAATCCTGTTCCTCCTGCTGCAGTCTGCTCCGCACGACCTCCCGGTTGCTTTCAGCCACCTTGACCTTGCCTTTCCGTTTGCCCCAATCCAGAATAGGAATCTCCAGACCGACCTGAACCACCTGGTTCATCTTCATCTGCTGATATGCCCCTGCAATCTTGCGATCGGTATCCGTCATTCCGAACTGGACGAACAGATCAATCTGCGTACGCTCTCCCTTTGCAGCAGCAACGGCATAATCTGCTTCCAGCTGACGTCTCCGGATATTCTTGACAAACGAATTGTTTGCCAGTGCCTTTTCCAGCACATCCGAATAGCGCAGCTGGAACTCAGGAAGCGAGGCAGGCAGTTCAGGATCCAGCGATTCGTCACTACTGAGCGCCAGAAACGACCGCAAGGAAAACATCTTGCTCTTCAGCTCACTTTCATTGTCCGTCAGTCTGGACTTCGCTTCCAGCACGTTCAGTTCCAGCTGCCGCAAATCATTTTCACTGATCTGCCCCATTTCGCGCTTGGCGACAGCCACCTCATACAGTTTTTCCGCATTCTCCAGATTCTGCCGGGAAATCAGCACACTTTCCTTCGCCAACAGCAGATTGAAGAAATGGCTGATAGCCTTCATCGTCACCTCCTCCGTCGCTGAAATGAAGGAAGCCTTCGCTTCTTCATAGCGAACCGGTTCGATCTTGCGCTTCCACTTGGTATGGTTCACGCTGAAAAGCGGTTGGCTCAAGGTCAGCGCCACCGGGACGGACATGAAACGCCGGTCGCGGTTGCCATCGAGCTGCATCATGTAATCCAGAGACGTGGCCAGCGAAAGCGTACCTCCCGTAAACCAAATGTTCTGGTCGATGGAAAGCGTTTCGTTGAGTCCCAGGTAGTTATTCGGGACGAAAGTATAGGATCCGTCATCCAACTGATAGGAACTGTAGTTCTTGTTATAACTCGGAACCGAAGCCGAGAAATTCACCTCCGGAAGCAGGTCCGCCTTGAACGTCCGGTACTCCCAATAGGCGGTCTTCAGTTCATTCAGCGCCACGGCGGCATCGACACTGCGGGTACGGGCCATAGCGATGACCTCTTCCAGGGTGATGACCCGCTCGCCCGCTACGAGCGTACTGCCGGTCAGTGCCAGCAGTACGAGGGTCAAACAGATGTGCTTCTTCATCATTCGTCACGCAGTGCATCGGCTGGAGTCTGCTGGACCGCCTTGCCGGCCGGTATCCAGATGGATGCCACAATCGTCAGGGCCAGGATCAGCCAAGTAATCAGGTTGCCAATCAGGAAACGCGCAGCCGGGTAATCGATAATATATTCTGGATGCAGTGTACCGCTTGGCACTGAACCGTAGTCCACCACTCCGGCAATCACCAGCTGCAAGGCAATCAATACCGCAGGTACAGCCGCGACAGAGAGCAGCACCAGCCCCTCCTTGAAGAGCATCCACATTATCCGCTTCTTGTCAGCACCCATAGCCATACGGACACCTATTTCCTCGCGTCGCATACGTACACGATACCAGAAGGTGCCCATTACGCAGAGGATGATGTTGATCAGGAAGAAAGCGGCCAGCAGGCGTCCCAACGATATCTCCGTGGTGTAACCGAACGAAAAGTTGAGTTCATCCCGGATGGTTTTGTATGACTCGATATCCTTTACGTAGAAATTACCTAATCGCAGTTTGCTGCCCATATCCTCCATAAACCTGTCGGCAAAGGTCTGCTCGGATACTCCGGGTTTAAGACGAACGGCAATGTCATTGCTTATGTATCTGTGGAACATAATATCATCTGCCATATAAATATTACTCTCAGGACGCTCGTAATCGGTACGTTTCACATTGCCTACAACACCTACGACAGAATAGGTATAAATCTTACCTTCATACCGGTTATCATTTTCGATTGTCTTGCCTACAGCATCTCCATCGGGGAAAAGACAATCGGCCAGACTCTGCGAAATGACAACATTATTAGGATTTGAGAAATCGAAATCATTCATCGATATCGGCCTGCCTTCTGTATCGGTAAATGCAAACGTGCGGAAATAATCCGTTTTGGGATAAACTGTCATTGCGTTTACAACGATTCTATTTGCAGTATCTCCAGGATTTGTCAGAAGCCTTCCGTTATAGTTTCCGGCAAAAGGCATTCCGAATGGTGGCAACAAAGCCGATTGTTCCACATCCTCATACTGTCTGACCGTCTTCAGGATCAAGTCAAAATCAGTCCGTTTCCTGTCCTCGTTTTCTGCCTCAGGATCATAGTCGGGATGCGTTTCTGACAGTGTCCCTATCTCTATGTTCCATACGTGTTCAGTATCCATGTGCGAAGGCAGACTGCGGTTGAATTCCATGACACACAGGTAATCGGTGATGAACCACATCAGTGCGAACACAAGCATCAGTTCGATTCCTATCCATGCATTCTTTCGGATTCGTGTAAAGAACCCCATACCGCTGCCCTCCGTCATTGTGGCACCGACCATGGGATGCAGCGATTCGGTTATGGGATGGCGTGAAGCCCTCCATGCCGGAATCAGTGCCGAACAGAGATTGAGTACGAGACATACGGCAAGTACGATGACAAATACCCATGGGTTGAACAACATGTCACTGTTCAGCATGATATGTTCCCCCACAGCGATGTCGCTGTCCAGCAGAGAGAAGAGCAAGTCGTCAATTCCCAAGAGCAGAAGATAGGAGATCAGCAGGCCGATGATGCCGCCCAGAAAAGTGAAGAGCAGATTCTCGACGATGATCTGCTTGACCAGTGACACCTTGGACGCTCCGAACGAACGAC
>JAHHQQ010000001.1 GCA_020026275.1 Bacteroidales bacterium | reverse complement strand
GGCCCAACCAGTCCAGAACTGGGGACTGGCCGCCCAGCAACTGGCAATCCTGTTCCCGGACAGATTCCAGATAATGGCTTAGACAACTTATTTTTTTGAGTTCTTTGAATATATTGTAAATTAGCGGAGCGGTTTTGAAAAAAGTCTGTTTTCAAAACCACTCCGAAAAATATCACTTGATACAGTTAAGTTTACATTCCCGAATGGAAAAAGCCCGGTACAATACCGAGCTTTATTCCATTCTAAGAAGGCCTCTTAATCAATATTAACTGTCCGACTTTTGGGGGTCATATCAATTTAGCCCTACTCTTTTTATTATGCTTTTTCGTAGAGACAGAATTCAAATGGATATCCGGTCTCCGGATCCACTATCTTCTCCGAGTTCCATGTCTTTTTCCATTTTTCTGCAGGAAGGGATGGAAAGAAGGTGTCGGCGTCCTCGATGACTGTGTGGACCTGGGTCACGTACAGTTTCTGGACTTGCTCCAAAGAGCGTTCGTAGGTCTTTCCGCCGCCGATGATGAAGCATTTCTCGGGACTGTCCTTTTCCGCTTCCTGGAAGGCTTCTTCCAACGTCTTCACGATGACCAGCTGTTCGGGAGCCTCCGGTATCGGAAATTTGGAAACGACAATGTTCTTTCTCTTGGGGAGCGGACGGCCGATGGAAAGGTAGGTCCTGTATCCCATGATGACCGGACTGCCCAGAGTCACCTGCTTGAAATATTTCAGGTCTTCCGAAATATGCCAGAGCAGCTGGTTGTCTTTACCGATGGCACGGTTGTCGGCCATCGCGACGATTGCATTGATTTCCATGACTATTTCAACAATTTTTCAATCTCCGCTTCCAGCTCCGCGCCATGCAGGTTGTGTGCGACAATGAGACCGTTCTGGTCCACGAGGACGGTGGACGGGATGGAATTGATGCCGTAGAGCTGCGCTCCGGAATTCTTCCAGCCTTTCAAGTCAGAAACTTGCGGCCAAGTGATCTCCAGTTTCTCAATGCCGTTTTCCCATTTCTCTTTTTCACTGTCCAGAGACACGCCGACGAGTTCGAAACCTCTGTCTTTGTATTTCTTGTAGATGTTTACCATGTTCGGCATGTCTGCACGGCATGGAGGGCACCAGGAGGCCCAGAAATCGATGACAGCGACTTTGCCGTTTCCGACCCATTCGGAAAGAGAATGTTTCTCTCCCTTGGTGTCAGCCATTTCAAAATCAATGAACTTGTTGCCGACAGCGACGGTCTTGCGGATTTCCAGATGCTTCAGGTAGCTGGACAGCCATGGCTGCTCGCCGTAAGTGGCTTCCACGTTCTCGTAGAACGGAGTCTGGAAGTCTTCCGGCAGATTGTATCTGAACTGATAGAGGGTATAGAGAGCACTGAGGCTGCCTTTGTTGTCGTTCAGATAGCTTTCTGCGAGCTCATTGATCTGTTTCACGAGGGCTCCGGCTTCCTTCAGGATTTCATCCTGTGACTTGTCTGACAGCTCCACCTCGTTTACCTTTTCGTAGAGAGGACGGATCTGCGCCTGGAAGGCGGTACGTGCATCGTTCTGTGCGGTACCTTTGACTGTGGAGGCCTCGTCCAGAAGAATCTCCAGTTGGGCGTTCTCCAATACGAAGCTGGCGGTATAAGGGAAATCCAGACCGGCATCGGTTCTCTTCATCTTCTTGAGATTTGGACGGAGAGAATAGAGGGCTGCGACGTCCTGGCTGCCTTTCATCTGGAATTTTCCGTTCTCGACGAGAGCGCTGTCAACGGGACTTTCTGCTCCCATCGGAAAGAGATACACATATTTTCCTTCCATGTCTTCGTTCTGGAAGGTGCCGTTTATGGTATAAGAGTTCGGCTGGCAGGCAGCCAATGCCATGGCGGCCAATGCGAATGCTAAAACTTTTTTCATGTTCCTTATCTTTTATCTGTTAAAAATCCGGATGTCCTTTCAGGACTTATACTGCAACGGGAGCTTTGATGCCCGGCCATGGGTCATAGCCTTCCAGTGTGAAGTCTTCGTATTTGAAGTCGAAGAGGTCTTTGACTTCCGGGTTGAGCACCATCTTCGGCAAAGGTCTCGGTTCTCTGCTCAGCTGGAGATGTACCTGGTCCATGTGGTTGAGGTAGATGTGGGTGTCTCCCGTCGTGTGGATGAATTCACCTGGCTTCAGACCGCATACCTGAGCGATCATCATGGTCAGGAGCGCATAGGAAGCGATATTGAAAGGTACACCGAGGAAGGTGTCCGCACTTCTCTGATATAGCTGGCAGGAGAGTTTGCCGTCTGCCACATAGAACTGGAAGAGGCAGTGGCAGGGAGGAAGCGCCATCTGGTCCACTTCTCCGGGATTCCAGGCGCTGACCACCATTCTTCTGGAGTCCGGATGGTTGCGGATCATGTCCACGACATTGGCGAGCTGGTCAATGCTTCTTCCGTCCGGTGCCGGCCAGCTTCTCCACTGGTGTCCATAGACCGGTCCGAGGTCTCCATTCTCATCGGCCCATTCGTCCCAGATGCTCACTCCGTTGTCCTTCAGGTATTTGATGTTGGTATCACCTTTGATGAACCAGAGCAGTTCGTGGATGATGGATTTGAGATGGACCTTCTTGGTGGTCAGAAGGGGAAAACCGTCTTCCAGATTGAATCTCATCTGATAGCCGAAAATGCTTTTGGTGCCTGTTCCGGTCCTGTCGGTCTTGACAGTGCCGTTGTCCAGGATATATTGCAGTAGATCTAGATATTGTTTCATGGCAACTTTACTATTGAAATCTTTGCAAGTTAGACAGAAAAGGGTAAAAATTCAAGTGCGTTCCGGCCCTATCTCAGATATTTACTGAAGAATTTCCACACTTCTTCCCAAGTGTCCATGTCTTTCTCCGCACAGGAATGAATGCCGTTTACGACCTCATACAGCCAGACTTCCGTGGCCGGGCCCTTTTTCCAGACGGGTTTGCCTCCGACGTATTTGTGCAGAATGACTTCATTCCTTCTCTGTGGCAGACGAAGGGTCTCTTCATGGGTGCATCTGGCGGTGGCTGCCCAGAGATGGACGGCTAACGGGACGGCAATGTAGTGTCCCCAATAGTCATCTTCCAGGTTTCCGTTCCACCATGAAGTCCGGTCCAGGGTGCCATGCACTTCCATGACGGGAACCGGCCGCTTTGGCTCCAGATCGTCGTACATCCATTTCAAGGTCAGGCCTGCTATCGGAGCCACTGCTGCGAATACATCCGGTTTGAGGTAGGCGAGGAGATAGCACATCTCCCCTCCGTTGGAATAACCGGTGCAGAAAGTGTTCTTCCTGCTGAGGTGACAGGTCTTCTGGAGGTGCCGCGCCAGATGACAGAGAAAATCCACGTCATTCACTTTCATGTTCTTCTGTACGGTATAGCCTACATTCCAGCAGGTCTTCCCCAGTTCGTCCTTGGAGCCTTGCGGATAGCAGACGGCAAATCCATAACGGTCAGCGACCTCACGCAACCCTTGGCCTACATTGAGCGCCTGACCGCCGTATCCATGCAGAGAGAAGACAAGTGGGGCGTCCGGTTTTATATTTTCCGGAAGGTAAAGGTAATATTCCCGTTCCAGTCCCTGGTCCCGGAGGGAATGTCTGTCGAGGGTCTGTGCTGTCATCGAGAGCGGAAGCACCAGGCTCAGAAGGGTAAGTAGAATGTGTTTCATGCGGTTCTGTTCCAATGTTTCTGTGAGGTGGAAATTTACAGACATTTTCATAATAAAAAAAGAGATATGCCCAATGGACATATCTCTTTGATATTATCTTGTAATGTTCTATCGAACAGATTACTTTGCGTTGTTCTGGTTTCTGCGACCACGACCACCACGACGCTGACCGCCACGACGGTTGTTCTGATTCTGGCCCTGAGCGTTAGCTGCAGAAAGCCCCGCATTAGGAGAAAGGTCTCTCTTGTCGTAAACCTCACCGTTGCAAATCCAAACTTTGATGCCTAGAGCGCCAACTTTGGTGTTGGCTACAGCAAGTGCGTAGTCGATATCGGCGCGGAATGTATGGAGTGGAGTCCTTCCCTCTTTGAACATTTCGCTTCTAGCCATTTCAGCACCGCCGACACGACCGCTGATCTGAACTTTGATACCATCTGCACCGGCTCTCATTGCAGAAGCGACAGCCATCTTGATAGCTCTTCTGTATGATACACGACCTTCAATCTGGCGTGCAATGCTGTCTGCAACGATGTGGGCATCAACTTCTGGTCTCTTGACCTCGAAGATATTGATTTGAACATCTTTGTTGGTAATCTTCTTGAGCTCTTCCTTGAGTTTGTCAACTTCCTGGCCGCCTTTGCCGATGATGACACCTGGTCTTGCAGCCTGAATAGTGACTGTGATAAGTTTGAGAGTTCTTTCGATTACAATCTTGGAAATGCTTGCTTTTGCAAGACGGTTTACAAGATACTGGCGGATTTTGTAATCTTCTGCGATTTTCTCCGCATAGTTACCACCACACCAGTTAGAGTCCCAACCACGGGTGATACCGATTCTGTTGCTGATAGGATTTGTTTTCTGTCCCATATTATTTCTCCTCCACTGTTGATGGTTTCTTGACGTCTAAGATGATGGTAACGTGGTTAGAACGCTTGCGGATTCTACCAGCTCTACCCTGAGGACAAGGACGGATTCTTTTGAGTGTGCGACCTTCATCTACCATGATAGTCTTGATGATTACATTACCATTATCCAATTCTGCCGTGTTCTCAGGATTCTTTGCTTCCCAGTTTGCGATTGCGCTGCGAAGAAGTTTCTCGAGACGGACAGAAGGTGCTTTCTTTGAGAATTTCAAAAGATCTAAAGCACGATTTACTTCTACACCTCTTACAGTGTCTGCTACAAGACGCATCTTGCGTGGAGATGTAGGAACATCATTCAACTTAGCGATTGCTGTGTTCTTCTTTATTTCTTTAAGCCTCTCGGCCATTTGTCTTTTACGAGCTCCCATAATTTCAAATCATTTAAATAATTCTACCTCTTATTGTTGCCTGAATGGCCTTTGAAAGTTCTTGTAGGAGCAAACTCGCCAAGTTTGTGGCCAACCATGTTCTCAGTTACATATACCGGAATAAATTTGTTTCCGTTATGCACTGCGATAGTATGGCCTACAAAGTCAGGAGAAATCATGCTTGCGCGTGACCAAGTCTTGACTACTTCTTTCTTCTTGCTACCATCATTCATAGCAAGAATTCTTTTCTCCAGGGCCTCCTGGATGTATGGACCTTTTCTTAGTGAACGACTCATAACTCTAAAGATTTATTCCGTTATTTTTTTCTTCTTTCAATAATGAACTTGTTTGAAGTTGCTTTAGGGTTACGTGTCTTGTATCCCTTAGCTGGTATGCCCTTACGTGATCTTGGGTGACCTCCTGAAGCACGACCTTCACCACCACCCATTGGGTGATCTACTGGGTTCATTACGACACCACGTACGTGAGGTCTGCGACCGAGGTTCCTAGAGCGTCCGGCTTTACCGGAAGACTCCAAACTGTGTTCTGAATTGGATACAACACCTACGGTTGCACGGCAAGTTACGAGCACCATTCTTGTCTCACCTGAAGGGAGACGAAGGACTGCGTGTTTTCCCTCTCTTGCTGCCAGCTGTGCGAAAGTACCAGCTGAACGTGCCATTGCACCGCCCTGGCCAGGACGAAGTTCAATGTTGTGTACGAGTGTACCGATTGGAATTTCACTTAGAGGAAGAGTGTTGCCAAGTTCAGGAGCTACGCCTGAACCGGAAGCGATTTCCTGTCCGACTTTAAGTCCTGCAGGTGCGATGATATAACGCTTCTCACCATCCTCATAACCTACGAGCGCGATTCGTGCGCTGCGGTTTGGATCATATTCAATTGTCAATACAGTTGCTTTGCATGTATCCTTGTCTCTCAAGAAGTCGATGATACGGTACATTCTCTTGTGGCCACCGCCGATGCAACGCATTGTCATGTGACCAGAATGGTTACGACCACCTGTATGCTTCAGGGGTTCAAGCAAAGCTTTATGAGGTTTGTTGGTGGTAATGTCGTCAAAAGCGCTGATTACCTTATTCCTTTGACCAGGAGTAACTGGTTTGAATTTTCTTACTGCCATTGCTTTATCCCTTAAATGTTACTGTAGAAATCAATCTTGTCCTCGCCGGCAAGTGTAACATATGCTTTCTTGTAATGGTTAGCACGACCTGTTACCATACCTGTCTTAGTATAGCGAGATTTTTTCTTGCCGTGATAGTTGATGGTATTGATATCAGCTACTGATACATTGTACATCTGCTCTACGGCTGTCTTGATCTGGAGTTTGTTGGCTGCACGATCAACGATGAAGCCGTAACGGTTCAACTTTTCGCCCTGAGCCGTCAACTTTTCTGTTACTATTGGCTTAATTATAATTCCCATCTCTCAATCTTTTTAGCAATTGACCCTTGAAGCCAGGATATCCTGTACGCCGTCAACCATAACGAGAGAATTTGCATTCATGATGGCATAAGTGCTGATCTCGTTGACCGTGATGACCTTTACTTCAGGAAGGTTACGTGATGAAAGGAAAATGTTGTATGAGTTCTCAGGAAGAACGATGAGGACCTTTCTTTTGCCGGCTTTCAAAGCCTCTACAATGTGAAGAAGATCCTTGGTCTTAGGCGCTTCCATAGTGAATGGCTCAACAACTGTAATTGCATTCTCCAATGCTTTGTAAGAAAGAGCGGAGAATCTTGCAAGCTGTTTCACTTTCTTGTTCAACTTAGAATCATAAGTACGTGGTTTAGGACCGAAAACACGGCCGCCACCTACAAAGATATTTGCTTTCAAACTACCATGACGAGCGCCACCGCCACCTTTCTGACGACCGAGCTTCTTGGTGCTATATGCAATCTCACTTCTATCTTTGGTCTTGGAAGTACCCTGACGCTGGTTAGCGAGATATTGTACTACATCCAAATAGATTGCGTGATCATTCGGAGTGATACCGAATACTTTTTCATCGAGGACAACCTTCTTTCCAGATTCTGATCCGTCGATTTTCAAAACGTTCAATTCCATAATTTTAAGCCTCCAAAATCAGATAAGAACCTTTTGCTCCTGGAACAGAGCCCTTTACAACGATAAGATTGTTCTCTGGGATCAACTTCATGATTGTGAGGTTTTCAACCTTCACTCTTTCATTACCCATATGACCAGCCATTCTCATACCTTTGAAAACGCGTGATGGCCATGAAGATGCGCCCAATGAACCAGGGTGACGAAGTCTGTTGTGCTGACCGTGAGTCTTGCCACCGACACCTTGGAAGTGATAGCGGTGAACTACACCCTGAAATCCTTTACCTTTAGAAGTACCGGCAACGTCAACATATTTTGCATCGTTGAAGATGTCCAAAGTGACAGTGTCGCCTAATTTGAGCTCTCCTGCGAAATCGGCCGGGAATTCAACCAATTTACGTTTAGGAGTGGTTCCTGCCTTAGCAAAATGCCCTCTGAGTGGGGCGCTGGCATGTTTTTCTGAAATTTCGTCATAGGCAAGCTGAACAGCGGCATAACCATCTTTTTCTACTGTACGAACCTGCGTAACAACACATGGACCAGCCTCAATGACAGTGCATGGAATATTCTTTCCATCAGCACTGAAAACGGAAGTCATTCCGATTTTCTTTCCAATTAATCCAGGCATTGGTTTGATAATTAATTGTTTATATAATACTTATATGCTCCGCATACTTTTGCGGGCTGCAAATATACGACTAATTTTTTAATTTTCAAGGGGTTGTGGAAAATTTATTCTTTGTGGAAAAGATATTATATAATAAGTATAAGAAATTGTTTATATTTGTAATCTATAATTTCGGATATGATACTAGATTTGTTCGGTTTCTTGAAACTGTCTTTCATAGATATCTTGGATGTTATCCTTGTTGCATTCATCATCTTCTTGTTTTTCAGATGGATGCGGAATTCTGCCGCACTTAACATTTTTCTGGGCATTCTGTTCATTTATGTGCTGATGGTAATAGTGGATGCTTTGCACATGAAATTGATGAGCAAGTTGGTCAGCACCTTCATCGATGTGGGCGTTGTGGCTCTGATTGTCATATTTCAGCCGGAAATCAGGCATTTTTTGATGAAGGTTGGAAGCAACAGCGGTTTCGGCTCCAAGGGCGGCCGTTTCTTGAATAAGATTTTAGGGCATGAAGAGAGAGCTATGGAAGCTGAAAGCGTGAGGGAGATTGCCGCTGCCTGTCAAGCCATGTCCGAGACCAAGACTGGTGCACTGATTGTGTTGCCGCATAAAGTCAATTTGAATTATATCATAGAGCAAGGAGATCGGATTGATGCCAAGGTGAGCCGTCGTCTGATCATGAATATCTTTTTCAAGAATTCACCTCTTCATGATGGAGCGATGATTATCAGCAATGACCGGATTGTAGCTGCCAGATGTACACTTCCCATTACGGCGAGGACGGACATTCCAGCCAGTTTCGGTATGAGGCACAAGGCTTCTATTGGCATGACGGAAGAAAGTGATGCAGATGTGATTGTCGTTTCCGAAGAGACGGGTCGGATATCTTTTGTCCGTAATGCGGTGGTGACGCCGATTGAGAACATCAATGAACTGAATCTCCTTCTTGGAGGGGCTCGCTCGTCCGAGAGGGGAGATTCTTCTGTATCAAATCCGGAGAAGGAAGAATCTGTACCGGAAAATAAAGAAAGCTGATATTGAGATATGGGAGAAAACATAGAAGGAATTGGCAGGTTGGAGATGAAATTGGGATTTGATCGTGTGAGAAAATCCATTTCAGATAGATGTAGCACTGAATACGCCACTGCAAGAGTGGCCGAAGAGAAATTTTCCGCTAATCCGGACGAAATAAGGAGGCGTCTTCTTCTTGCAGATGAGATGAGGTTGGTCATGATGTTTGAGGACTCGTTTCCGACGAGCGGATACATTGATTGCATACCTTTTCTAGAAATATTGGTCAATGACGGTGCTCGAATTGATCTTTTGTCCATGGGTAAATTGCGTACCATGTTGGAGACCATGCGGAAGATCAGACATTTTTTTGAAAATATAAAGGATGGGGTATATCCTAATCTGAATAAGATTGCTGCCAGAATGTTTCTGTTCCCGGAAATCCAGCAGAAGATTGACCAGATTCTGGACAAGTTCGGTAATGTCAAGGACACGGCTTCAGATGATTTGTATGAGATAAGGCGTCTCATCCGGGAGAAAGAGGGTGCCATTTCCAAACGGATCAATGTGTTGTTGCGGAAGGCTCAACAAGATGGGATAGTGGAAGAAGATGCTGCAGTGGTAGTCCGTGATGGTCGTTTGCTCATACCGGTCAGTTCATCTAACAAAAGGAAGATTCAGGGATTTGTGTATGACGAGTCTGCATCTGGAAAAACGACATTTATAGAACCGGCGGAAATTGTGGAAATTGAAAATGAAGTCAGTGAACTTCATTTTTCTGAAAATCGGGAAATTTCCCGAATCTTGTCCGAATTCAGTGAGTTTGTCAGGGAATATGTTCCCGAACTCATGGAAGGAGCCAGACAGATTGGAGAAATGGACTTTCTGATGGCCAAGGCGATGACGGCCCTTGATTATATTGCCGGTATGCCAATCATTTCCGAAAATGCGGAGATGAACCTGCGAAAGGCCCGCCATCCACTTTTGGAAAAAACCCTTAAGAAAGAAGGCAAGGAAATCGTTCCGCTGACTGTCTCATTGGATTCCAAGAAACATATCCTCCTGATTTCAGGGCCGAATGCCGGTGGCAAGTCCGTTTGTCTGAAGACCGTCGGATTGCTTCAGTATATGTTCCAGTGGGGAATGCTTATTCCGACTTCGGAAACATCAGAGATGATGGTCTTTGACCGGATTATGGTCAATATCGGGGACGGACAGTCTATTGACAATGACTTGAGTACGTATAGTTCTTTTTTGCAGGATATGAGGGATATGTTGAAGGATGCGGACAACAGGACATTGGTGTTGATTGATGAGTTCGGTTCTGGTACAGAACCGGCAGCCGGAGGTGCCATCGCTGAGTCTATCTTGAGTGAACTGGATAATCGTGGCGTGTATGGTGTCATCACTACTCATTATACCAATCTAAAGCTATATGCATCTGGCAATGAATCAGGTGTCATCAATGGAGCCATGCAGTTTGATGTCAGGAACATTGCTCCTTTGTTCAAACTGGACATCGGTCTGCCAGGCAACTCCTTTGCCTTTGAGCTTGCTCGGAAAATGGGTTTGCCGGAAACGATTATCAAGGATGCAGAGAATCGGGCAGGTGAGGAGTATGTTGGTATCGAGAGGAATTTGAGAAAAATTGCACGTAACCGTCGAGCGCTAGATGAAAAGTTGCAACGTATCAAGCATACAGACAAGACATTGGAGGATATCACTGGAAAATATCAGAAGGAACTGGAGGGAATCAAGAAGATGAAGGAAGAGATTATCAGTGAGGCTCGGAAGGAAGCAGAAGCGATTGTCCGTAATGCCAATCGCCAAGTGGAAAATACAATCAAAGTGATTAAAGAATCACAGGCAGAAAAGGAAAAGACGCTTAAGGCTCGTAGAAATTTGAAATCTTTCGTGGATGCGCTCAGTGAAAAGAAACAGCAGGAGGAAAGGAACAAGGAAGATTATCTGGAAGAGAAACTCAAACAGCTGAATGAACGGAATGAAAGGAACAAGGCGCGTAAAGCTAAAAGAGCGACTGGAACGGAGAAACAAGAGATGGCCGCCGCAGAAGAGGAGGCAAGGAAGCTGGTAGCTTTCCGAAATGGGGTATTGAAAGTCGGAGAGAAAATCCGTGTCAAGGATAACGGCATGGTTGGAGAGGTGTCGAAGGTTTCTAGTAAGGCTGTGACGGTTATTATTGGAAATATCAGCAGCAAACTTCCTTTGGATCGTGTGGAGAGAGTGTCTTCCAATGAATACAAGGCCGCCATCAAGAATGCAGGGACACATGTCACCTGTCAAGTAGAGGATAAGTCCATTTCAGAGCGGAAACTCAATTTCAAGACGGAGATTGACGTGCGTGGAATGAGAGCGAATGAAGCGTTGGATACGGTATTGAGATATGTGGATGATGCCATTATGTTGAGTGTGCCGTCGGTGCGCATCCTGCATGGAAAGGGAACTGGTGCCTTGAGGATAGAAATTCAAAAGTTTCTTAAGACAGTGCCGGGCGTCCTGTCTGTTAAAGACGAAGATATTCAATATGGTGGTACTGGTGTGACTATCGTTACATTTGAATAGAATGTCCTAGAATAACATGGTAGGAAGGCGGTGCAGGCCGCAGGAGGGGAAGAATGAAAGTGGCAAAATATACAGTGGGAAGGAAAGGAGAGGAACTGGCTTGTCAATATCTTATGAATCAAGGACATGGTATCTTGAAAAGAAATTGGAGGACGGGGCATCTCGAGGTGGATATCATATCATTTGACAAGAATGGTATTCATTTTGTTGAAGTGAAGACGCGTGTGTCACCAGTTATGGCGGATCCGGAAGAGAGTGTCCGCAAGGACAAGCAACGGAAGATTGCTCAGGCGGCCGGACGCTTCATGAGGCTTTTGGAAGAAGGAAAAGTGAGCGATTGCGAAGATTGGAAATTGGGGGAGATGGAGATTCATCTGGACGTCATCGCAGTGATATTTGAAGGGGAAAGGCAAATTATTCGTTACCATGAAGATGCGTATTTTCCTATATTTGTTTGAAAAACTAAAACTAAATAACTAAATGATGATGTGTCACAAATATTGTATAATCATGGCGGGCGGTTTTTCAACTCATTTTTGGCCGATTGCCAGAGAGGATAAACCGAAACAATTTCTGGATTTTCCTGGAATAGAGGGCACGTTTATACAAAACACGTACAGACGTTGTCAGAAAGTGGTACCGAAGGAAAATGTGATTGTGATCGGTTGCCAGAAGAATGAAGAACTGATCAAAGAGCAGCTTCCAGACTTGCCGGAAAATAATCTTCTGCTGGAACCATACAGCAGACATACCGCTCCGTGTATAGCCTATGCGACTTATGTTATTCTGAAGCGCGATCCGGCTGCGGTCGTATTGGTGACACCTTCCGATTTGGTTATTCAGGACGAGGATGTCTTCATCACAAAGATAACCAGATCGTTCAATTATGTCGGAGAACATGATGTCCTCCTGACATTGGGAGTTCCCCCTTCTCGTCCTGACCCAAGTTTCGGATATATCCAAATTGCGGGAGGAAAGAGGAGTGAAGAGGAAAAAGACCTGCCGATCAAGGTCAAGACCTTTACAGAAAAGCCGGATATTGAGATTGCAAAGGTATTCTGCAGTAGTGGTGAATTCTATTGGAATTCAGGAATGTTTCTCTGGCAGGCGGAGGTCATCCGTGAGGAACTGGAGAAATATACTCCTGAAATCACTCGTTTGTTTGAAGGCTGGGAAGTAGCTCTTGGCAGTCCAGCAGAACAGATTTGGTTGGAAAGGGCCTACACGGATTGTCCGAATATCTCCATCGATTACGGTATTATGGAAAAGACAGACAGAGCTTGGCTTTGTCCGGTCAATTTTGGCTGGTGCGATATTGATACTTGGGAGACCATGTATGATTTTCTTCCTCAGAAAGACAAGGAAAACAATCTCTGTTGTACAGAAGACCGGTATGTCAAAGGAGCAAAAGACAATGTGGTCATTTCATTCAAAAAGGATAAACTTATTTGCATCAATGGTCTGGAGGACTTTGTAATCATTGATACGGACGATGTGTTGATGATATGCCCGAAGGATGAAAAGAAATATCGTGATTTCATTGCCGGCATTGGAATGCCGGGCTACGAGAAATTCAGATAGGCTGCATCTTCCTTTATGGACAAACTGATTCTATAGATTGATTCTGAAAATGAAGCCGATATGGAATTTTTTTGCCATCTTTTCATGCGCATTGAGCAGTTCCATCATACTGCCGCCATTGTAAGAGCAGGAGATGCCGAATGAATTGTGGTATGGTATCCATAGAAAATTGGCTGCATGGATGGTTAGTTCTGTCCCCAGACTAAACAGATGCTTGTCTCCCAATGGCTGCTTGATTTCTAGCCAGGTGTAATCGGCATAAGGTCTCAATTCCAGATTCTTGATGTAGAAAAGTGGACAGAACCAGTCGATGTCTCCGACGTAGATGGGGATGGAATAGTCTGCGCTTAACCGGCATTGGTTTGTGGACAAACTGGAAATGAACGCCATGACATTATATTGTGTAAATCCCCGAGGTGCCACATTCAAATATGATTCTCCTGTTATTCCGTTGCTCTTGAATTGGTGCTGGTAAAATGCAGATAGATTCAGGCCCTGGTTCTTCCAGATGCCTGGAAGATAAGCATAGGAGTAGCAATACAGGACGGAACCATACAGGTCGGTTAGTCCTAGTCGTCCGGACCAGCCAGCTTCTAAGCCTGCACCCCAGTTGGGCCATACCTTGGCAGGGGCAATGTCCTGCATGCAATAGGCACGTAATGAGATATCCATATTTTGCAAGAAGACGTTTTTTCCTTTCTGGTATCCGGTGAACTGTCTGAATGGCGGGATACCGATGGAGGGACTTAGGTCATATTGTGCAGAACTTTTGTTGTAGAGGTCATTGCTGAAAGAGTAATTTAGTTTTGGTGTCAGTCCCCTTCGCCAGCCGGTGGAAGAATAATCCAGAGGAAGATAAGCTGTCAGACTTCCATGGAAAGAGGGAGATTTTCGGATGTACAAACTGGAATTTTCAAATTGTTCGTTCTTCAGATGAAAAGTTCTTCTGAAATATTGTAGGGCGTGTCGCTCTCCGAAATGTAATTGTGCTTGGAGGACTGGATAAAATCCTTTATAGGTGAAACTGAGATGCCCGGAGGACCTGAACTGGCCATTTTCTCCAGTCTGTCCATAACAATAGCCGATTGTTCCGTAGGCATCTCCTAGTTCGCTTTGGAAGAAGGCAGTCGCACCGAGTCCGCAATAGGAGGAGAAACCTCCGTTATCTATATTGGTGATAGCATCTGCACTGACATAAAGTGGAGCCCAAGAATGGAAATTGAACATTTTCAGTCCTTTTCTATATGGTTGAGGCTCACTTGTCTGGAGCTGCCATTCGCCTTGCAGATAGAGTTTGTCATCTGGCCAAGGGATGGATTGGCCGCTGAGCTTTTCTTTTTCCTGTTCTGTCAATTTTTCGGCAATGCGGCTGCGGTGTACTTCATTCCAGTCGATTTGTCTTTTATTCAGTTCTGAAGAAGGTGTCTGATACAGCAGATTCCCTTTTCCGTTGAGGACCGCATAGACCAGGTGCCCAGTGGAGGCATCAAAACAGAATTCAGTACCTCCATATTCCAAGGAAGTCAGTTGGAAGACTTGTCCGGTCTGTTCTTCCAGTTCATACATTTCATTGACTCCGTTCCTGTCAGAGGAGAAGAAGATCCGTTTTCCATCAGAAGTCAAGTCTCGGACCGTAGTCGGTTGAGGGGGCAGCACTTGGCTAATTTCTTTGTCTTGGAGGCGGTAGATTCCGGTTCCTCCAGAGGTGATGGCATTGAAATACAGGATGCCCTCCTTCCATACGGATTCCACTGGCTGCATACCTGGCGGGCAGAGATGCCGGTAGAGAACTTCTCCTGTCGTCCTGTCCAGCAGGACCAGGCTGTTCTGACCGTCCACGGCATATTCCGCCACGGCCACTCCCTTTCCGTCAGGAGAGGGACAAGGGTTGAAATATCTGCCCTTCCGGGTCAGATCATGTATCTTTCCAGTTTTCAGGTCCCGGTAGCGGATGATGGACTGCATTTTCAGACTCCATCTCGGATCTGGGACAGATTCGCTCCACCACAGCCGCCCCTCTTCGAGACAAAGACCACCTGCAGCATGAGAGAACTGCTGGAGAATCTCTTCTCTGCCGTCTTTCCCGATTTTGACGAGTACGCAAGGAACCACTTTGCCGGTCTTCAGAGCATAGAGGGCATCTTCACCGACACAGACCTCGGAATAGGAGGTGAACCAGTCGGGTTCCTGCATGATCCTCCGGCTGCTGTCGAATGGGGCTCGTTCCGCCTTCTCTGTTGTCCAGATACGATGGAAAGTGGAGGTGATTTCTGTGAAACTATCCTTGAAATTTTTTCCGGAAGCCTTTTTGACTGTTCGCTTCATATGGGAGAACTTATAGGGCTGCCGTGCCACAGAATTGAAATAATTCCGGGTGAAATCAGGATAATCATAGCAGTATCTGGTTCCTGCGATGGTCAGATAACCTAAAGCGTAATAATTGGGAGCATAGCGCTTATAGGAACCGTATCTCCATTGATTCCAGCTTCTGTCATCTCCTTCATTGAATGCGACTTGGTAGAAATTGAGGAAACTGGCTTCTCGTCCCCGTCCGAAGGAAGTCAGTCCGGTTTCCGCTACCACCGCATCGCCTTCGAGCAGGTGGAGGTTGGGATAGACTGCAGTCATCGCACCAGAGAACATCTGGCCCAGAATCCAATTGAATGGTTTCAAGGCTTTGTCTTTGCCGAATTGTATTTGGCTCATATGTCTGGACTCATGGACAGCCAGAGATTGCTCCCAAGGCATGGGACCAGGATTGTAGGCTTGAGGAAGGGTAAAGAGATCCATTCTCATCGGAGCGAGAGAGACCGAGCCATTGGACAGCCCGTGTCGGGCATGCAGGATGACAGGAATTTTATTTCGGTAGAACTCTCCTGGCAGGTAACCTGCAGTGATGCCGACTGCATCCCAATATCTTTCCAGTTGGAACGCATAAACCCGAGAAAGCGAATCTAGTCCTTCGGGATAAATCAGTTTGTAGTGTAGGGTTGAAATCTGCCTCCAATTTAACATACCATTTTCATCTCCAATAGTGTAGAATTGGGCTGAAGCGGAGAAGGTCAAGAAAAGCAGGAATGCTGTCAGAATGTAATTTAGTTTGTTCATAACAACAAATAGTAAAAAATAAGTGTAATTTACATGGCAGGTGTACCCTATTTTTATTACAAAAATAATATTTATTTTATATTTTTGTGAAAATAAGGTAATCAGAAGAAACTATGAATTTAGTACTACAGATTTTCACTCTGCTAGGTGCCATGTGTATGTTCCTTTATGGAATGACCTTGATGAGTGAAGGGCTTCAGAAAGCAGCTGGCGACAAGATGAGATCTTTCCTCGCCTCAATGACTTCCAACAGATTTAAGGGCATTTTGACAGGCATTGTCGTTACTGCATTGATTCAATCATCCAGTGGTACCACGGTTATGGTGGTCAGTATGGTGAATGCTGGTTTGCTCGCATTGGGAAATGCCATTGGTGTTGTGATGGGAGCCCATATCGGAACCACTGTCACTTCTTGGCTGATGGCATTGTTTGGATTTAGTTATGATATCACCACATTTGCCATTCCGTTCATTGCGGTCGGATTCTGTTTCATGATTACCAACAAACGGAAATACAAGAGTATCGGAGAATTTATTATCGGATTCTCATTGCTGTTGATAGGTCTTGTAACTATGAAGGATTCCGTTCCAGACTTGAACCAATATCCTGACACGTTGGCATTTGTGAAGAACTTGACCAGTTTTGGAATGGGTTCTGTCATCATCTTTACTTTGATTGGTACCATCATTACTGTTGTCCTTCAAGCATCTAGTGCGGCGATGGCTTTGACCATGGTCTTTGTGGCCAACGGATGGATCAATTTTGAAATGGCCGCCGGCATGGTATTGGGAGAAAATATCGGTACGACCATTACGGCTAATCTGGCAGCCTCTGTTGCGAACTACTCTGCCAAAAGAACGGCTCTGGCACATACAACAATCAATACGATTGGTGTAATTATGGCACTGATCCTGTTCAAACCATTGATGGCGCTTATTGGAGTGATGGTGGAAGCTATCGGCTTTCCGGATCCGGTCGCGGCGTTCCATGATATGAACGTATTGTCCATGAGTCCGGAATTGCAGAAATCAATGCTGTTTGGCGTTTGTTGTCTGCATACGACTTTCAATATGGTCAATACATTGATTCTTGTATGGTTCATTCCGCAAATAGAGAAACTTGTGACCAAGATGATTCCTACTCCTAAAGGAACGGAAGAGGTGTTCAAGTTGAAATATATTCAAGGAGGACCTCTGTCTACAGCAGAACTTTCACTGGATGTCGCCAAACAGGAGATTGTACATTTTTCTGAAATTTGCCAGAAAGATTTTGCCTATGTCCGTAACGCCATCAATGAAAAGGATGAAGACCGCTTCAATGAACTTCGTGCGAAATTGATTAAATATGAGGAGAATACCGACAAGATGGAATACAATATTGCGGCCTTCCTCAATGAGGTGTGCAAAGGTGACATTTCAGACAAGACTGTCCTGAAAATCCGGTCTATGTATAAGATTATCGGAGAATTGGAAAGTTTGGGAGATTCCAGCGAAGCCATCGGCCGTATTCTTCAGCGGAAACTATCTTACAAGGCTTATTTTGATGAGAACATCTTCAAGAAGTTGAATCGGATGGTGGATCTTGTGGATGAAGCTTATTCCAACATGACCAAATTGCTTGGTAACGGCAGCGATTTGACATCGGAGGATATTTCTTCGGCCAAGGATATCGAATATCGCATCAATGAATATAGAAATACTTTGAGAGAAGAGCATATCATCAATATTGAAGAGAATTCCGAATACAACTATCAGACAGGGGTCTTCTATATGGACATTGTCGCTGAACTGGAGAAGATGGGTGACTTCATCATCAATATCGCCGAAGCTCAAGTTCTGGAGAAAGCCTGAATAAAAATTTAACTGACAATGAAAACCGAAAGTGAAATTTGGGGCAAGACAGCTGAAGGAAGAGAAATCTTGCTTTATACCTTGACCAATCAAAGTGGAGCATTTGTTGAACTATCCAGTATCGGGGCAGGTATTGTGGCCATTGGAGTGCCAGATAGAGATGGCCGGATAGAGGATGTCGTAATCGGCTATCCGGATCCGCTTTCTTATTTTGCGGACGGGCCATGTGCTGGAAAATGCCCGGGCCGTTATGCCAACCGAATCGCGAAAGGACATTTCACATTGGATGGGAAGACCTATACTCTCCCTATCAACAATGCCTGCAACCACCTTCATGGCGGACCGGAGGGCTTCCAGAACCAGGTATGGGAGAGTAGAGTGGACGGAGATGCTGTTGAATTCCTGTACTATTCCGAAGACGGAGAGGCCGGTTATCCTGGTGCTCTCAAGGTGGTGGTGCATTATGAATGGAGTGAGGACAATGTTCTGAAGATCACATATACGGCAGAAGCAGATGCGCCAACTGTCCTTAATTTGACCAATCACAGTTATTTTAACTTGAACGGGGAAGGAAGCGGTTCTGTATTGGAGCATGTCCTCAGATTGAATGCATCCGAATATCTGCCGACAGACGATACTTTGATTCCGACAGGGGAATCTGAGCCAGTCGCCGGCACTCCGATGGATTTTGTCAATCCGAAACCGATAGGTCAGGATATCAAGGCCGATTTCCCTGCACTTGATTATGGGAAAGGTTATGACAACTGCTTTGTAATAGATGGATGGGTTCCAGGTCAGATAGAGACAGCAGCGGAACTTTATTCAGAAAAAAGTGGCCGTTGTCTGGAGGTCTTGACGACACAGCCTGGTGTACAGGTCTATACAGGCAACTGGCTTGAAGGATGTCCTGCCGGAAAGAAAGGCCATACCTATCATGACTATGATGCTGTAGCTATCGAATGTCAGCATTTTCCAGATTCTCCGAATAAGGAGGATTACCCGACTACTGTGCTTCGTCCTGGGGATATTTTTCAAGAGGCCATCATTTTTGCTTTTTCAGTCAAATAAATTTTAATAATTCGAAATCATGAAAATCAGATCAATGTTTTTTGCGGCTGCCGCTCTTCTGGCAGTTTCCTGTTCTTCCGACAAGACCATTATCAAGGGTACTGTCTCCGAAGGAATAGATTCAGTATATATTTCTGTAAGAGATCTTCAAATTCGTGATGCTGTGGCTGTAGTGGACGGCAAGTTCGAGTACAGTTGTCCCGTCAATGAGGTCGAAGCTGGTACCATTGCAGTTGGAGAATCAAGGCTTCCTTTCTTGCTGGATGGCAGTCCTTTGGTCGTGGAGTCAGATAATAGAGGCGGTTATCAGCTTATTGCTGAAAATTCAGAGTCCGCCAACGCTCTGGTTACTGACTTTTATGGAAAAATCCTTCCAAGAATTGATCATCTCAACCAGCAGACGATGGAATGGTATCAGGCTGGTGCAGACATCGAATCTGAAGTTTGTGCTAAACTGAATGTAGAGAAAGAGGCAATACTGAAAGATGTCAAAGGTTTCATTGAAGAACATGTTTCTTCAGCAGCCATTATTCCTGTCCTTCAGGATTTCGGTGGTTCTTTTGAAGAGGAAGAATTGGCAGAATTGGTTGAAAAATTGGATTCATCCCTTCGGAAAAATTCTTATATCCAGTCCCAGATTCGCAGGATTGATGCCATCAAGGCTACTCGGGAAGGCGAGATGTTCGTTGACTTCACTATTCCTGACAGTGATGGCAAAGAGGTCAAACTATCTGACTATGTAGGCAATGGAAAGTATGTGTTGGTTGATTTCTGGGCTTCTTGGTGTGGTCCATGCCGTGGAGAGATTCCCAACCTCATCCAGATATACAACAAATATCATGGAGAAGGATTCGATGTCTTGGGTATTGCTGTCTGGGATGATCCTGCTGACTCCAAGGTGGCAGCCGAGAAATTGGGCATCAACTACAGTGAAATCATCAATGCACAGCATATCCCGACCGATGCATATGGAATCAGCAGCATTCCTCAGATTATTCTCTTCGGTCCAGATGGAACCATTCTCAAAAGAGATCTCAGAGGCGGTTCCATTGAAGAGGAAGTGGCAAAATATGTGCAGTCTGCCAAATGATTTTGATATTTGGACATCAGAGATAAAATATCCCTATTTCCACATTCCCCAGGAGTTTATAGATATTATGACTCCGAGGGGAATGTGATTTATGTAGGCAAAGCCAAAGATCTGCATAAACGGGTTGCTCAGTATTTTGTTCCCCCTGAACGGCTCAACCGGAAAACCAGACTGCTTGTTTCCAGAATTGCAGATGCTCAGTATTCTGTAGTCAGTTCGGAAGCAGATGCCCTTCTGTTGGAGAACAATCTCATCAAACATTACAAGCCAAAGTATAATATTCTTCTGAAAGACTCCAAATCCTATCCTTGGATCTGCATTACGGAAGAGGAGTATCCGAAGGTCTTCCTGACTCGGACTCTCTTGAAAGGGAGATATCGATATTTTGGGCCATATAGTTCTGCCATGCATGCCAGAACCTTGTTGGAGATGTTTTCAGAAGTGTATCCATTGCGTACTTGCAATTACAAAATCACGTCGGAAGCTATCCTCCGTCACAAGTTCCGTCCCTGTCTCAAATTTCATATCGGTCGTTGCAAAGGGTGCTGTGTTGGAGCCATTTCTCGAGAAGAGTATAATGCCAATATAGAAGAGATCGTCAGCCTGTTAAAAGGAGGAGGGCGACAGATGATAGATCATTATAAGCAGTTGATGCGCGAAGCGGCAGAGCATTTGGAATTTGAGAAGGCAGAAGTGTACAAGTCAAAAATGCTGTCATTGGAGAAGCATTACAGCAAATCTGTTGTAACCAGTGCTGTATTGGGAGATTTGGATGTGTTTTCATTGGTCTTTGATGGCAATGAAGCTTTCGGCAATTTTATGAGAGTTCGCGGAGGGGCTATTGTACAGTCGCTCAATCTGGGCTTCAAGATGAACATAGAAGAAGAAAACAATACAGTCCTCAGTATGTTCATCGGTGAAATACAGGACAAGTTTGGGACTTTGTCAAAAGAGGTGCTGGTTCCTTTCTTGCCAGATGTGGAGATAGATGGAATTGAATTCAAGATACCTTCCATCGGAGATAAATTGGCACTCTTGAACCTTAGCATGAAGAATGCAAAGGAAATGCAATTCAATTGCCTCAAGCAGAAAGAACAGACAGACCCGGACAATTTCAGACAGAGGGTGCTTCAGCGGTTGCAAAATGCTATCGGAATGGATGTGCTGCCGGAACATATCGAATGTTTCGATAACTCCAATATACAGGGAACCAATCCGGTGGCCGCCTGTGTCGTTTTCAGAGGGGGGGGGCCTGCCAAGAGAGATTACAGGAAGTTTAAGGTAAAGACTGTTGTCGGAGCCAATGACTATTCGACAATGAAGGAGATTGTCAATCGTCGTTATTCTCGAATGTTGCGAGAAAATCCAGAAGATCTACCACAATTGGTAGTCATTGATGGAGGAAAAGGGCAACTTAGTTTCGCTTACGAGGCATTGGCTGAATTGGGATTGACAGATAAGTTGACGGTCATCGGACTGGCTGAAAGATTGGAAGAAGTCATTCGCGTTGGAGATCCTTATCCTCTATTTTTGGACAGAAACTCCCAGGAACTGAAATTGCTCCAGCAGGTGAGAGACGAGGCGCACCGATTTGGCATAACTTTTCATAGAAGCCTCAGAAGCAAGTCTCAGATCAAGTCGGTGCTGTCGGACATAAAAGGAGTCGGCAAGGTGACAGAACAGCGTCTGCTTATTCATTATGGCAGCGTTGCTCGGATTGCTGCCGCTCCGTTGGAAGATTTAAAGGCCTTTCTCGGCAAATCAGAGTTGGCTATCAGAATACATGAGAAATTAAATAGTAATGAGTAATGAAATTTAACGAACAAAAATTCAATCATTGGTTCAATCTTTTCATCATTGTCGGTATGCTGCTTTCAGTATGTATCGTCAATTTTTTTGAATTGCAGAAACCGGAAGTCGAGGTTATCAAGCAGATTGTCGTAGCTGTTGGTGCTGTCATGGGCGTATTGAATACTGTCCTGAGCGCAAATGGCAATATTTGGAACTTCTTCTTTGGTGTAATAGAAGTTTCCATCTGTGCCTATGCCAATTATGACAGTGGCAATTTGGGACTCTTCTATCAGCATATCCTGTATTTTCTCCCGATGCAGTTTGTAGGACTGTGGCAGTGGAAGAAGAGGGGTGCTGGCCGAGATGAATCTGGTGAGAATCAAAAAGTAAAGGCACGCAAGCTGACAGCTCGCCAATGGTGGATGGTCCTTTTTTCTTTCGTTTTGGGCACAATTGCCATTGCAGGCATACTCTATTGGTTAGATATGGTTCAGTTGAGTGCTGGTCATATTGATGAGATCGATATTGCCAAGATTGGGTTGGATGCTGCCGTCGTTGTTCTTAATGTGATTGGTCAGATTCTGATGTCATTTGCATTTGCTGAGCAATGGTACATATGGAATGGTGTCAATATTTTTTCCATATTTCTTTGGCTCAACCGTTTGTTTAGTCCTGCAGGAGGAAATTATGCGGCAGTGATGCTCATAAAATATATTTTCTACTTGCTGAACTCAGTCAACGGGCTCCGCATTTGGTTGAAATTGGCGAAAAATGGCACATGTCCTCAAGGTGCTTGTCCGCATAAAACGTGCTGCTAATCATAGGGTTTCATATTTTGTGAGGTTGGTATTTCATGGAAAATCTTTTTTTTTTCGAAAATTATCACTTAATTTGCAAAATCATATAAGAGTTTACCCTTATTGCTGAAATGAAAAGTAAATTATTATATAAACTAATTTAAAAATTATGTCACACGAAGAAATTGTAGAAAAGGTAAAGGCTATTATCGTTGACAAGTTGGGTCGAGAAGAGTCAGAAGTTACTGAAACAGCTAAATTCGTTAATGATCTTGGCGCAGATTCACTTGATACAGTTGAACTTCTTCTTGCTTTCGAGAAAGAGTTCGGTGTAGAGATTCCTGATGAGGAAGCTAGCGGAATCGACTCAGTTGAGGATGCTATCAAATGTGTTGAAAAACATCTAAACGCATAATATTTTCATTTGAAAATTAAGGAGGAGGATGGCTTTGCCATTCTCCTCTTTTTGTTTCGAAATCGTCCATATGCTATGAATCTTTTTGCAAATATCTTATGGCTTCTGCTGGGAGGTTTGGTTTTAGGTCTCGTATATATTTTGGCAGGACTTTTTTGGTGTGTCACCATTGTCGGCATTCCATTCGGATATCAGCTCATGAAATTGGGAGTTTTTGTATTGACTCCTTTTGGTCATGAGCCTACTTTTGCAGAGCCGCAGTTAGGTCTTTTGAATGCGATTCTCAATATCATCTGGATAGTGTGCGGAGGGATTGAATTGACCCTTGCCCATTTGGTTGTCGGAGTTGTCCTTTGCATTACTGTTGTTGGCATTCCATTCGGCCTGCAGCATTTCAAGATGGCGAAATACGCCCTTCTTCCTTTCGGACAGTTTGGCAGTTGAAGTGTTGTTTTCTAAATTAGGAGAAACAGATGCCCCCAGGAGCTGCAGCTCCTGGGGGCATCTGTTTCTTGATGAAAAGAGTCTATTTCAATTCTTTCGGAAGGGCGAAAGTGACAGTCATACTTGGGCCGTTCTCTTCAGCCGGACCTTTGAAGACGGCCCTGTAATATTGGTCAGGGTCCATCATCAGTTTTGTTATTTTTTTCTGCTGGTTTTGGGCAGCATACATTTGTTGCAGCATCAAATAGTTGTAGTAGTTGTTGTAATAGCCTCCGTAGCCTCCGTAGCCTCCGTAACCGCCGTAGCCTCCGTAACCGCCGTACATATTGTCATAGTAGTTCGCATAAGCCATGTTCTGCATCATTTCATCCATATACTCGTTGTTGGTATTTGAATTTTGCTGAGACACCACTTCTGCTGACATGGCCAGATACCAAATATCGTAGTTTTCAATTTTGTCCAGATCTTTCAGATTTATCAATTCTTGAATATGGTAAGACATATCTGGAGAATACTGGTTGAGAGAACGGTTGATGGTCCCTTGATTTTCTCCTTCTACACTGGAATCGGTGATGGCTGCGAAGCGGATGGCTTTGTCATCAACAATTCGGCAAGTCGGACTGATTGCAGCGGGGAAATAGTCCACTTCTCTGTATGCTGCAGGAGAGTAGAAATAAGGAAGATTCATTGTTGCCTTGCAGATGACTACTTTAGATGGATCTCCATGCTCGGCGATGGCCTCGATCAATTTTTCGCGGATCTGCTTAGCCTTGACTACTGGTTTGAGGCCACGTCCTCCTTCCAGATAGAATTTGTCTGTAGCCACTCCATCCATACCTTTGCTTTCATGTCCTGACAATTCTAGCGCAATCTGTGGATATTGCATTTCATTGGTGGTCATGAGACCTTCCAATTTGTATTTGGAGGCTGGGCCAAGATAGAAGAGGAAGGAAGTGTCAATCGGTCCTCTGTTGTCATATTCTGCCTTGAATCGGAGGGTTGCATAGCTTCCGGTAATATATCCGTCGTTCAATCCAATCGGTAATTTGAACATGTTGATACGTCCTCCTTTTCCAATTGGGCTGTCACAGGTGATGTAAATGCCAGGAAATTTCTTGACATAGGTTGCAATAGAGTCCAAATCGCTTTTCTGGATGCTCATATATTTTTCTCCGAATTCTTTGGAGAAGCTGAAGGATAGAGAATCTTTTCCATTGTAGATAGGAATACCATCTGTAATCCTTTTTTTCGAATATTTGAGTACCGGGTAGGCTTCTTTGGTATTGAAAGCTTCCTCAAGTTCGTAGACGTTGATATTTTGCAGGATATCTGTCTGGCTTTTTTCTGCGCAGGAAATCTTGTCCGGCATTCCGAAAAAGCGGAAACTGGTAAACTGCTGGGTTCCCGGTTTGCCGAAATCCAATGAATCGTTGACGGGTACCAAAGTAAAGGCAGAGGAACGGGTAGTCAGACCAAATATGTCGTCCCTAACTGCACCGACCGTGAATCTGTAGGTGTTGAATGCAGTCAAACTGTCCGGATATTGCATCTGGATATCCTTCAACTTGAATGAGGTAGTATAAATGTCGTACTGCTGGTCAATGGCCAAATAATCCAGTCCCAGACTTTCGTTGACATTGATGCAAGATGTACTTCCAAAGAAGATATAGATTGCAGAAAGGGCGCTTAAGGCAACGCCTGAAAACTTCATTTTCATTTTTTAGAACTTGTCGTAAAAATTCTTGTAATCGTCTACGTAGGTTCCGTTTTCAAAAGAGGCTGCCTTGTAGGGGAGCATCGGAACGGACCTGCCTTCACAGTAATGGATAATTTCAGGGTCAATGTTCTCGGAACTGAGAATGACACCATCTGAATACTGGGCAGCTAATTTAGCAAGATTTATGCCTGTCGGCTCCTTCAATATCTCAACATCTTCTTCCGAGATGTCATTGAATAGAGTCAACTGTGCGAAGTTGTCCACAAACTGAGTTGAAGAATCAAGATCATCATAAAGAGACAGAACTACTTTGCTGTTGCTGAAAATAGGATCGTCCTTATATACTTTCTTGAGGTAGAGGGGAAGAATATGTGAAATCCAGCCATGACAATGGATGATATCTGGAGCCCATCTTAATTTTTTAACAGTTTCCAATACGCTCCGTGCAAAGAAGATGGCTCTTTCTGCATTGTCTGTAAAGAAGCCCCCATCTGTATCACAGAAAGTCTCTTTTCGTTTGAAGTAGTCATCGTTGTCAATGAAATAGACTTGAAGTCTGGCAGCGGAAATGGATGCGACCTTGATGACGAGAGGCCGGTCAATATCATTGACGATGATATTCATCCCTGACAGACGGATCACTTCATGAAGTTGATTCTTTCTCTCATTGATGCAGCCATAACGCGGCATGAACGAGCGGATTTCCATCCCTTTTTCCTGAACTCCTTGTGGAAGATATCTTCCTATATTGGAGAGGTGTGATTCTGGAAGGTATGGGAATATTTCCGAATTGACGAATAAAACTCTTTTTGTTTGGTCATCCATTTTAATAAACCTTTTTAAATTCTTACAAAGATAGTAATTTTTGTTATCTTTGGCAATATTTTGGAGTTGCAGGTCTATGTCAAAAGTTGAAAACAAGTTGATTCGAAGAAGGATAGTCAACGCCTATTTGTCATCTGTCATCAGTATCAGTCTGGTGCTGCTGCTGGTGGGCTTGGCCAGTATGCTTCTTGTCAATGCAGAAAGTGTCTCCAATTATTTCAAGGAAAATGTGAAAGTTTCAGTTCTTCTTAAACCAGAGGTGGAAGATACAGAGGCGACAGAATTCAAGCCGGATTTGGACAAACTTCCTTTTATTCGCAGTTCGGCTGTGGTTACCAAGGAACAAGGTCGTCTTGAAATGGAAAAAATGTTGGGGGAGGATTTCTTGGACGTGTTTGAGGTTTCTCCCATTCCTGTTTCTTTTGACATTACGCTGAATGCTGCGTATGTCACTCCAGATAGTCTGGCCTTTGTCCGGTCGGAGTTGGACAAAAATGATCTGGTGGATGAGGTAGTCTGTCAGGATTCGCTGATAGAGGCGCTCAATACCAATCTCCGTAAAATCTCCATGGTTCTCGGAGTGCTTATTCTGTTGCTTCTGTTCATATCTTTTGTGCTGATTACCAACATGATGCATTTGATTGTCTATTCCCGCAGGTTCACGATACATACTATGAAGCTGGTGGGAGCGACAAAAAGTTTCATCAGGGGGCCGTTTCTGGTCAAGTCCGCTATTTTGGGGCTGTTCTCGGCTTTTTTGGCCATCCTTATGCTGGTAGGCATTCTTTTCTTCATTCGTAATGAGTTCGCTCAATTGTTTGAGGTGTTCCAGTTTGATCTTCTTCTGCAGGTGATAGGGATTGTTGTCGCTTCTGGTCTGTTCATCTGTGTGACCAGCACTTTCTTTGTCGTAGGCAGATTGGTATCTTTAGACAAGGATAAATTGTATTAGACATTTTTATTTTAGATATATGGCAAAAAAAGAAAAAGAAGAAATTCAGGGAAATGGGAAGATGCCCATGAGTCTGACTGGTCTGAAGATATTGGTGGTGGGGCTGCTGGTCATGATTGCTGGTTATATTCTGCTTGTCGGTGGCGGTTCGGACAATCCGGCAATATTCAATGAAGATATGTTTGATTTCCGGAGACTGGTCGCAGCTCCGGCTGTTATTGTTTGTGGCATTATCATAGAGATTGTTGCCATTATGGGAAGATTTACAAAAAAAGAGGAATAATATTATGGAATGGTGGGACGCAATTATATTGGGAATTGTTCAGGGGCTGACGGAATTTCTTCCGGTCAGCAGTAGTGGCCATCTTTTGATATTCAAGGAATTGCTTGGTGTGGACGGTGTCAAGAACTTTTGGGATTTTACTATGATTGTCCATCTTGCGACGGTGCTCAGCACTATTGTTGTATTCTTTGTGGAAATCAAGACTTTGCTCAAAGGTTTCTTCAAGTTCAAGAACAATGACGAGATGGATTATTGTTTGAAGATTGCTGTATCTATGGTACCGGTGGCTGTTGTTGGACTCTTCTTGAAGGACACCATTGATGCCGCCTTCTCAGGCAGTATAGTTATTGTAGGCATATTTCTGGTCATTACAGCGATTCTTCTGTTTTTGTCTGATCAGATTACTTTCCGTCGTGAGCGCAAGGGAGAGGTAGAGAATCATCATAGAAATGGCATTTCCTATTGGCAGGCCTTTTTGGTGGGACTGGGACAGTCTCTTGCAGTGGCTCCGGGTCTGTCTCGTTCCGGTACCACAATTGCTGTAGGATTGATGAGTGGTGTCAAGAAAAATGAAATGGCACAGTTCTCGTTTCTCATGGTATTGGTTCCGATAGTAGGAGAGCAGCTTCTGTCTTTCATGGGGGTATGGAGTGGTTCTGAAACTGTCAGTGGCGGACTGAGCCCATGGATTTTGACATTGGCTTTCCTTTCTGCCTTTTTGTCTGGTCTGTTTGCTTGCAAGGTGATGATTTCCATTGTACGCAAATCCAAACTGACCTGGTTCAGTCTTTATTGTCTGTTTGCTGCATTGTTGATCTTCATTTTCGCATAAAATCTTCAGAACATCGCAATGGACAAGAGACATCTAATTTTTTTTGCTTCAGATGTCCATCTCGGACTGGACGTCAAGAATCCGGTGGAGAGGGAAAACGAATTTGTTCGTTTCTTGAGGGCGATCCCCAAGGAGGAGACTGCAGGTGTCTATCTTTTGGGGGACATATGGGATTTTTGGTATGAATATCATGATGTGGTTCCGAAGGGGTACGTCCGAGTGTTCTCAGCTTTGATGGACCTTATCGGGGCTGGGGTGGAAGTCTATTTCATCAAGGGTAATCATGATGCTTGGTGCTTCCGTTATTTCCAGGAGATGGGAATCCATGTTCTGGAGCAGCCTTATTTGTTTGAAATGGGGGGCAAGAAATTCTGTATCGGCCATGGCGATGGGTTGGGGCCGGGTATGGGGCTCTATAAATTCATGAAAAAATGTTTCAATGCCTATTGGTTCCGGAGGTGTTGTGGCTTTATTCATCCTCGAATCGTTTTCTGGTTTGCCACAGGTTGGTCCAGAAAGAGTAAGCTGGCACGCAATGTCCCTTATCAATTCCGTGGAGTGGAGGAGCCGCTCTACAAATGGGCGGATGAATTCTCCCGACA
Source organism: Bacteroidales bacterium (assembly GCA_020026275.1). Taxonomy (GTDB): domain Bacteria; phylum Bacteroidota; class Bacteroidia; order Bacteroidales; family UBA932; genus Cryptobacteroides. The sequence goes on along the minus strand of JAHHQQ010000001.1, from coordinate 237,416 downwards.
GAATCCGGTGGATTATATCCTTATGGGGCATTATCATACCCGATGCGAGGAGAATTTGCCTTCTGGCGCCCGCCTGATGATTTTAAAAGATTGGGTAGATCAACCGTTTTATCTGAATTTTGATGGAATGACAGGAACTTTCGGGTATTTCCCGAATATGGAATAGTACAGAAAAGGAAAATCTCCTCTGTCCCAAATTTGAACCAGTTCTTCCAGATCTTTGTCGGCACCGGTCGGGTCGTAGCCTTTGGTCAGGTCAGATCCAAACATTTTGGCGATGCCTTGCCAGAATTTGGCGGCAATGCCGTTCTTGTAGTTCTTGATAATGTCAAATGACGAAAGGCCCACTTCTCTGTCTATCAGTTTGATCAGCAGCTTCCCCTGGCTGACGGTCATATGTCGTAGAACGTCTTCAAAGTTGTAGATGATATCTTTCTGCAATTTGTCCACGTATTTCTGTCGTTTTTGAGCACTCATGTTCTCCGCGATGAAGATGCTGTCGGTCTTTTTGACTACTTTTCTGGCCAGTATCGCATATGGATAGGCGCGGCTGAAGTTGTGAACCATCTTGTAGTATTTTCTCCAGTTCTTCCCTTCCTGTGTCTGTCTTCTCCATCCCCATACATAGGAAGGGCGCAGATTCTCGACAAAGACGGTGTCTCCGTCAATCAGCTGGTAATGCAGAATCGCCCGGGGTTTCTGGGATTGCACATAGGTATTTCCTATAGGGGAATCGGCGGTACGGGCCTTGGCGCTCCATACCGGCAGCAGCGCCGCCAGCAGGAAGATGAGCGTGAGATATGTTGTATTTTTCTGCAAATTACTGTTGTTGTCTGTACAAATTCTTTACAAATATAGAGATAATCGCAAATATCGTTCCGAGGGGTTCCAAAGTTGTCGAAAATGCAGCAAAATAAATTTTCATGCTCATCGCAAGTGATTGAAAATATGAGAGATGAGTTGTAGAAATGTCGGTCGAAAATAACATAAAAAAGTTGAAAAAATGTTTTGTTTTCGAAAAAAATCACTATCTTTGCAGTCCTAAAATTGAATACCTGTAAACCCAACCGACAGATAGTCAATCACTTAGGAATAATGGGAATTATTTTTTAAAAGTAATACGACAATGTTACAACCAAAAAAGACAAAATTTAGAAGGGAACAAAAGAACGTGATGAAGGGAATGTCTCAGAGAGGCAATCAGCTTGCGTTCGGTTCTTTCGGACTTAAGACCCTTGAAAATTGTTGGCTAACAGCACAGCAGATTGAGGCTGCGCGTCAGGCTATTTCTCGTCATATGAATCGTGAAGGCCAGATTTGGATCAGAGTTTTCCCCGCTAAGCCGTTTACTAAGAAACCTCTTGATACCCGTATGGGTAAAGGTAAGGGTGATCCTCAGGGATTCGTCTGCCCAATCACTCCAGGTAGGATTCTTTTCGAGGCGGAGGGTGTTTCTCTTGAAATCGCAAAAGAGGCAATGCGCCTTGCGGCTACCAAATTGCCGGTAGCTACAAAGTTCATCGTTCGTAGAGATTATGTAGAATAATTTAATGGAGAATTGATAATGAAAACATCAGAAGTACGTGAGATGTCCGTTGCGGATTTGCAGGACAGAATCGGAGTAGAGGCTGCGAAGCTTGACAGCATGAGAATAAACCATGCCATCTCTCCATTAGAGAATACATCAGAGTTTAAGAAGGTCAGAAGGGATATTGCCAGAATGAAGACAATCCTGGATGAAAAATTGAAACAGAACTAAATTATAATCTTATGGAAAGAAATCTTCGTAAGGAAAGAATAGGAATGGTCGTCAGCAACAAGATGGACAAGACAATCATTGTTGCTGTTGCAGGCAGAGAAAAGCACCCTATTTACGGCAAGTTCGTTAAAAAGACCAGCAAGTTGGTAGCTGAAGATGCAAAGAACGAGTGCAGTGAAGGCGATAAAGTACGCATCATGGAGACTCGTCCTCTCAGCAAGACCAAAAGATGGAGATTAGTAGAAATTGTAGAAAAAGTTAAGTAGCGATGATACAGCAGGAAACACGTTTACAGGTGGCTGATAATAGCGGCGCAAAGGAAGTCCTCTGCATTCGCGTATTGGGTGGAACCCACCACCGTTATGCTACAGTTGGCGACAAGATTGTCGTAGCTGTCAAGAGTGCTATCGCTGGCGGCGATGCTAAGAAAGGTTCAGTATCTAAGGCTGTGGTAGTACGTACAAAGAAAGAAATCCGTAGGGCGGATGGTTCATATATCCGTTTCGATGATAACGCTTGCGTTCTTCTCAACAATGCAGGTGAACTTCGCGGAACACGTATCTTCGGCCCTGTTGCCAGGGAGCTGCGTGAAAATTACATGAAGATCGTTTCACTAGCACCGGAGGTCCTTTAAAATTATTGCATCATGAAAAAAATTCATATAAAGAAAGGTGACAACGTCTATGTCAATGCCGGTAATGATAAAGGCAAGACAGGTAAGGTCTTGGAGGTTATCCCTTCAAAGGATCTTGTAGTCGTAGAGGGTGTCAATATGATCAGCAGACATACCAAACCAAATGCTAAGGCACCTCAGGGTGGCATCATCAAGCGTGAGGCTGGTATCCATGTCTCAAATGTACAGCTTCTTGATCCATCAAGCACTGCTGCCAATCCTGTTCCAACCAAGGTCGGATTCAAAGTAGTGGACGGCAAGAAGATTCGTTATGCTAAAAAATCTGGAGAGGAGATCAAATAGTTATGGCAAAGAAGAATCAGAACGAAACTGCAGCAGCTCAGGTAGTCCCTGCAGGATATGTACCTTCCCTCAAGAAGGTTTATAAAGAAGAAATCGTTCCTGCAATGATGAAGCAGTTCTCTTACAAGACCATCATGCAGGTTCCGAAGCTTGTCAAGATTACTATCAATGAAGGTATCGGTGACGCTACCCAGGACAAGAAATTGGTTGAGGAGGCAGCAGAGGAGCTTTCAATGATCGTTGGTCAGAAAGCCGTCCTTACCAGCTCAAGAAAAGATATCTCTAACTTCAAACTTCGTAAAGGCATGCCTATCGGAGTGAAGGTCACTCTTCGTGATACCAAGATGTACGAGTTCCTTGAGAGGCTTATCAGAGTGTCTCTTCCACGTATCCGTGACTTCAACGGCATTTCAGAGAAATTGGATGGAAACGGCAACTACACTCTTGGTATCAAGGAGCAGATCATCTTCCCAGAAATTGATATGGACAAGAACCCTAGGGTTCATGGAATGGAAATCACTTTTGTGACAACAGCCAATACCGATGAAGAGGCTTTTGAGCTTCTCAAGCAGTTTGGTCTTCCATTCAAGAAACACAATAACTAAAAAGGCACACAATGGCAAAAGAATCAATGAAAGCTCGCGAGGTCAAACGCGCGAAATTAGTTGCAAAATATGCCGAGAAGAGACAGGCATTGAAAGAAGCAGGTGATTGGGCAGCTCTTGACAAACTTCCTAAGAACTCCTCATCTGTACGTCTTCATAACCGTTGCTCACTTACCGGACGTCCAAAGGGATATATGAGAGCCTTCGGCCTCAGCCGTATCCAGTTCCGTGAGATGGCAAGCAATGGTCTCATCCCAGGCGTGAAGAAGGCAAGCTGGTAAAGATTTATTGCACCTGGGATTTTTCCTGAAAAGGCAGTTCCGGGAAATTTACTATAATTATTATTAACAATCGGATATCGGGCACTTTCGTGGTGCCGGTCCTAAACGACAAAAGAAATGACTGATCCAATTGCAGATTTTCTGACAAGAATTCGCAATGCTTACCGTGCAGGTAACAAGGTCGTCGAGATTCCGTCTTCAAAATTGAAGGTCGCTATCACAGAGATCCTTTGCGAGAAAGGTTATATCCTCAGCTACAAAGTCATTGAGGGTAAACCAGCAAGTACAATCAAAATCGCTTTGAAGTATCACCCTCAGACTAAAGAGGCTGCTATCAGAGGTATTGACCGTATCTCCAAGCCAGGTTTGAGAAAGTATGTTGATGTAAAGGATATGCCTAGAGTTCTCAACGGACTCGGTATTGCAATCCTTACCACTTCAAAGGGCGTCATCACTGACAAAGAAGCTAAAGCTCTCAACGTCGGAGGTGAAGTAATATGTTATGTTTATTAATTTAATCGAATCAAGTAATGTCACGAATTGGTAAATTACCTGTAAGCCTTCCAGCTGGTGTAAGCGTAGAGCTTCTCCCCGGCAATGTTGTGAAGGTTAAAGGACCTCTCGGTGAACTCAGCCAGAAGGTTGATGCGGATATTACCGTCACCATTGAGGATAACGAAATCAAATTCACTCGTCCGACAGATCAGCCAAGACACCGTTCTATGCATGGTCTTTACCGTGCTCTTGTGAACAACATGGTAATTGGTGTATCTAAGGGATATGAAATCAAACAAGAATTAGTAGGTGTGGGTTACAAGGTAGAGGTCAAAGGCCAAATTCTGGTATTGTCTCTCGGATACTCACATGATATCCAGCTCATGCTTCCAGCAGAAATCAAGGCAGAAGCTCCTGCAGTGAAGAAAGGTGAAAATCCTATTCTCATCCTCAAGAGCTACGACAAACAACTTGTAGGACAAGTTGCTGCCAAGATCCGTTCATTCCGTAGGCCAGAGCCATATAAGGGCAAGGGTATCAAGTTTGTTGGCGAACAGCTTCGTCGTAAAGCTGGCAAGACTGCAGCTGCTAAATAATAGGAGGAACGAATTATGGCATTGAATAAAGTTGAAAGAAGAAGAAGGATTCACTACCGTATACGTAAGCATATCAATGGTACAGCTGAGAGACCAAGACTTGTGGTTTTCAGAAGTAGCAAGAATATCTACGTTCAGGTAATCGATGATGAGCAGGGCAAGACTCTTGCAGCTGCCGCTTCAAATGACAAGGCTCTTGTAGCTGCTTGCAAAGGCAAGACAAAGACAGAGGTTGCTGTCCTCGTTGGCAAGGCAATCGCTGAGCGTGCAATAGAGAAAGGTATCTCTGAGGTTGCTTTCGACCGTGGAGGTTATCTGTATCATGGTAGAATTCAAAGTTTGGCTGATGCTGCCCGTGAAGGCGGTCTTAAATTCTAATCAGGACTATGGCAAAATCAAATATTAAAAGAGTAAAGACAACAGAGCTTGAACTTAAGGACAGGCTTGTATCCATCCAGAGGGTTACCAAGGTAACTAAGGGTGGCCGTCACTTCCGCTTTGCTGCTATTGTAGTAGTAGGAGATGAGAATGGTGTTGTAGGTTATGGTCTTGGCAAGGCAAATGAGGTAACCGCTGCTATTCAGAAGGGTGTTGAAGATGCAAAGAAGAATCTGGTCAAGATTCCTGTCATCAATACTACCATCCCTCACGAGCAGTCTGCAAGATTTGGTGGTGCAGAAGTATTTATGAAACCGGCAGCTCCCGGTACTGGTGTAAAAGCTGGTGGTGCTATGCGTGCGGTATTTGAGTCAGTAGGTATCCAGAATGTACTTGCTAAATCAAAAGGCTCATCTAACCCTCACAACCTTGTAAAAGCTACCGTAAATGCTCTTGAGCAGATGCGTGACGCTTATACAGTTGCTGGCCTCCGTGGAGTTCCTATGTCAAAAGTATTTAATGGATAGGAGTAACTGATATGGCAAAGTATAAGATTACACAGGTTAGAAGCAAATGTGGAGCTACCAAGAGGCAGATTGCAAATCTCCAGTCTCTGGGTATCCATAAGTTGCATCAGACAGTTGAGGTTGAAAAGAACCCAGTATCAGAAGGTATGATAAAGAAGGTTCAGCACCTCATAGTTGTTGAAGAAATTTAATTTTAGAGGAACAAGAGATGAATTTGCATGATCTTAAACCTGCTAAAGGTTCTACTAATAATACCAAGAGACTTGGCCGTGGTCAGGGTTCTGGTAAAGGTGGTACTGCTACTCGTGGTACCAAAGGTGCACAGGCTCGTGCAGGATACTCACATAAGATTGGATTCGAAGGTGGTCAGATGCCAATCCAGAGAAGACTTCCTAAGTTCGGTTTCAAGAACCCGACCAGAGTTGAGTATTGTCCTGTAAACGTTGCTGCTCTTCAGCAGCTCGCTGAGCAGCTCGGAATCAATGCTCTCACATCAGAGATCATTATCGAAAACGGACTTGCGTCCAACAACAGTCTTGTCAAAGTTCTTGGCAAGGGTGAGCTTACTGCAAAACTCGAGGTGACAGCTGATGCTTTCTCCAAGTCTGCAATCGCAAAGATTGAGGCTGCTGGTGGCAAAGCTACAATTGAGGAATAAAATTTATTATGAAGAAATTTATTGAGACAATCAAGAACATCTTCAAGATAGAAGAGCTACGCAAGAGGTTAGTATATACTTTCCTCTTGGTACTCGTTTATCGAATCGGTACCTTCATTGTACTCCCGGGTATTGATGGTACTCTTCTTGCGTCTCTCCAGCAGAAGACTTCAGAGGGTCTTGTAGGCCTCCTGAACATGTTCTCCGGAGGTGCGTTCGGTAACGCTTCTATTTTTGCTCTGGGTGTGATGCCGTACATTTCGGCATCCATCGTGATTCAGCTTCTTGGTATGTTCGTTCCTTACTTCAAGAAACTTCAGTATGAAGGAGAGAGCGGACGCCGCAAGATGAATCAGCTGACAAGATACTTGACTATCGGTATCCTTTTGATCCAGTGTCCAGCTTACATCGCTAGTATCCACAACCAGATTCCAAGTTCTGCTTTTGTGGCAGTGAATGTGCTGGGATGGAGCAATTTCGCTTTCAACGTGGTATCCACAATGATTCTCATGGGTGGTTCTATGTTTGTGGTGTGGCTAGGTGAGCGTATTACTGACCGTGGTATCGGTAACGGTATTTCTCTCATCATCATGATTGGTATCGTAGCACGTCTCCCTTACGCTCTGACAGCTGAAATCGGTGAGAAACTCACTACTACCAATGGTGGTCTTCTTCTGCTGATCGTGGAATTTGTCATGTTGTTCTTTGTATTCGTTGCAGCTATTGCATTGGTACAGGCCGTCAGAAAAGTTCCAGTACAGTATGCTAAGAGAATCCAAGGTAACAGACAGATCGGTGGTGTACGTGAGTACATTCCTCTGAAGATAAATGCTGCTGGCGTAATGCCTATCATCTTCGCTCAGGCATTGATGCTTTTCCCTCTTCTTTTCTCCCAGTGGGATGCAACTAGAGGACTTGCAGCAACTTTAGGTGATTACACTGGTTTTTGGTATAACTTTATATTTGGTTCACTGGTAGTGCTCTTCACTTACTTCTATACAGCAGTCACTGTCAATCCGACAATGATGGCAGAAGATATGAAGAAGAGAGGAGGTTTCATTCCTGGTGTTAAGCCTGGCAAGAAGACCATGGAGTATCTTGACTCTATTTTGTCAAAAGTTACTTTCCCTGGTGCCATCTTCCTGGCATTGATAGCCATTCTTCCTGCATTTGCAATGATTATGGGTATCAATAACCAGTTCGCAAGTTTCTATGGTGGTACCTCACTATTGATTCTTGTGGGAGTTGTACTTGATACCCTCCAGCAGATCGAGGGAATGTTACTATTGCGTCATTATGACGGTTTGATGAAAACTGGTCGTCTGAGCGGACGTTCTGGTATGTAATTTTTAATATAGGTTGATAATATGATCGTAACGCCAAGAACAGAAGAAGAAATTGAATTGCTTCGTGAGAATGGTTTGATAGTGTCCAAGACACTTGCTGAAGTCGGTAAAGCAGTGGCTCCAGGTGTGACAACAAAAGAGTTGGATAGGATCGCTGAGACTTTTATCCGTGATCATGGCGCAGTGCCAAACTTCTTAGGTTACGAAGGCTATCCTGCGTCAATCTGTGCTTCAGTAAATGATTGTGTGGTCCATGGCTTCCCGTCAGATTATGTTTTGAAGGAGGGAGATATTGTTTCCATTGACCTTGGAACTTTGCTTAAAGGATACAATGGCGATTCGGCTTATACTTTCCCGGTCGGGGAAGTCGATGCAGAAACCCGTAAACTTCTTGCAGTAACAAAACAGTCACTTTTTGAGGGCATCAAGGCCGCAGTGGTAGGCAAGAGAACCGGCGATATCGGACACGCGGTACAATCTTATGCCGAATCATTCGGTTTCGGAGTCGTACGTGAACTTGAAGGTCACGGAATCGGCACTGACATGCATGAAAAACCAGGTGTTCCAAATTATGGAAGACCAGGACATGGTGTCAAACTCGTAGACGGAATGACAATATGCATCGAACCTATGATCACAGCGGGAGACCGCTCGGTGTACGTTGCAAGAAACGGTTGGGCTATACACACTGAAGATCATAAGAACGCTGCACATTACGAGCTGACGGTTGTTGTCCGGAATGGCAAAGCGGAGTTGCTGTCAAATTACGACTATATTGAAGATGGCTATAATGTTAAATTTTAAAGTGAGATTCTAAATGTCAAAACAGGCAGCTATAGAGCAAGATGGAGTAATCGTAGAGACACTTCCTAATGCAATGTTCAAAGTTGAACTGGAGAACGGACACGTGATCCTTGCCCATATATCCGGAAAAATGAGGCAGAATTTCATACATATTCTCCTCGGTGACAGGGTTCGGGTCGAAATGTCACCTTATGATTTGACCAAAGGACGCATTTGCTTCAGATACAAATAAAATTTTTTGCAATATGAAAATCAAGACATCCATCAAAAAGCGCAGCGAGGATTGCAAAATTGTAAGACGTAAAGGTCATCTTTACGTGATTTGCAAGAAGAATCCTAAGTTCAAAATGCGCCAAGGATAATATTCAGTTGTATAACAAATAAAGTTAATATAAATTATGGCAAGAATAGCCGGTGTTGATTTACCCAACAATAAAAGAGGAGAGATAGGTCTTACCTATATCTTCGGTATCGGCCGCTCATCAGCTAGACAGATTCTTGATGCTTGCGGTATCGATTATAACACCAAGGTTAGCGAATGGGATGATGATCAGCTCGCAAAGATCCGTTCAATCATCGCTAGCGACTACAAGATTGAAGGTGAACTTCGTTCAACTGTCCAGATGAACATCAAACGTCTTATGGATATCGGTTGCTACAGAGGAATCCGTCATCGTATCGGTCTTCCTGTCCGTGGTCAGAGCACCAAGAACAATGCCCGTACAAGAAAGGGAAAGAGGAAGACTGTTGCAAACAAGAAGAAAGCAACCAAATAAAAACTGATGAATTATGGCAAAGAAAACAACAACTGCAAAAAAGAGAGTCGTTAAAGTTGAAGCGACTGGTGAAGCTCATATTTCATCAACCTTCAATAACGTCATCATTGCTCTTACCAACAATGTTGGCCAGGTTATCAGCTGGTCATCAGCAGGAAAGAGTGGATTCAGAGGTTCTAAGAAGAACACTCCTTATGCTGCTCAGGTGGCTGCTGAGGATGCTGCCAAAACAGCCTTCGACGCAGGTTTACGTAAGGTTAAAGTGTATGTGAAAGGTCCAGGTGCCGGTAGAGAGTCTGCTATCAGAACTATCAACAATGCTGGTATCGAGGTGACTGAAATCGTAGACGTGACACCAATGCCTCACAACGGGTGCAGACCAAAAGGCCGTCGTAAAGTTTAATTTTAATTTTTAAAGATCAATTACTATGGCAAGATATATTGGACCAAGTACCAAAATCGCACGTAAGTTCGGCGAACCTATCTATGGAGCAGACAAATACTTTGAGAAAAGAAGTTTTCCTCCAGGACAGCATGGCCCGGCTAGAAAGCGTGCAAGAAAGGCTACTGAATACGGTAGTCAGTTGAAAGAGAAACAGAAGGCCAAATATATGTACGGAGTTCTTGAAAGACAGTTCCGCAATACATATGAGAAAGCTTCACGTATGGCTGGACAGAAAGGTGAGAACCTTATCATCCTTCTTGAATCAAGACTTGACAATATTGTCTATCGTCTTGGTATCGCTCCTACCAGAGCAGCTGCAAGACAGCTCGTTTTGCACTGTCACATCACCCTTAACGGTGAGGTCTGCAACATTCCATCCGTTCTTTTGAAGCAGGGTGACGTTGTAGCTGTAAGAGAGAGATCAAAGAGCTTGGAAGTAATCACCAACAGTGTCGCTTCTGCAAAAAAATATTCATGGTTGGAGTTCGATGCTAAGACATTGGTCGGTAAATTCCTCAATGTCCCTACAAGAGCAGAGATTCCTGAGAATATCAACGAGCAGCTTATCGTTGACCTTTACTCTAAGTAATAATTAACACCAAAAAGAAATATTATGGCAATCTTAGCATTTCAGAAACCAGACGAGGTTATAATGCTCGAAGGAACAGACACCGTTGGTCGCTTCGAATTCAGACCACTTGAGCCTGGATATGGTCAGACTATTGGTAATGCTCTTCGTCGCATTCTTATCTCTTCTCTGGAAGGTTTTGCTATCAGCTCGATCAAGATTTCAGGTGTGGATCAGGAATTCGCGACCATCCCTGGAGTTATCGAGGGTATGCAGGACATTATCTTAAATCTTAAACAAGTAAGATTGAAGAGGATGGTGGATTCTGTTGATACAGAGACAGCAAATATCACTATCAGTGGTAAACAGGAGTTTACTGCAGAGCATATCTCAAAAGGATTGTCTTCTTTTAAGGTGCTTAATCCTGAGTTGCACATCTGCACATTGGAGCCATCTGTAAAATTGGAGATTGAACTTACAATCACCAAAGGCCGTGGTTTCGTTCCAGCTGATGAGAGAAGGGATGAGAATGCTGAGATCGGTCTGATTCCTATCGATGCAATCTATACCCCAATCCGCAATGTCAACTGGAAAGTTGAAAACTGGCGTGTAGAGCAGAAGACTGACTATGAGAAGCTGAATTTGGAGATCGAGACCGATGGCTCCATCTCTCCGAATCTGGCTTTGCAGGAGGCTGCAAACATTCTCATTTACCATTTCATGTTGTTCACTGATGACAAGAAATTGACCCTTGAAAGCGCCATCGAGGCTGATTCCAAGGAGTTGGACGAAGAGTCACTGCGCATCAGACACATCCTTCTGACCAAGTTGTCAGATATGGGTCTTACTGTCAGAGCATACAACTGCCTGAAAGCTGCAGACATCGACACCTTCGCTGACTTGGTTTCTTATTCAAAGGCAGAGTTGATGAAACTCAGAAACTTTGGCAAGAAGTCACTCAATGAGATTGACATTCTCGTGGAGAAAATGAAATTGTCATTTGGAATGGATGTCAGGAAATATAATATTGAACCTAAGAAAAAGAACGTATAATCATGAGGCACAATAAAGCAATTAATCACCTTGGACGTCAGGCTGGCCATCGCAATGCACTGCTTGCAAATATGTCTGTCTCTCTTGTTCGTCATAAGAGAATCAATACGACAGTGGCTAAGGCAAAGGCTCTCAAGAGATATCTTGAACCACTCGTTACTAAATCCAAGGATGACTCAACTCATTCCCGTCGTGTAGTTTTCAGCTACCTCAAGAATAAAGAGGCTGTTACTGAGCTCTTCCGCACAATTGCACCTAAGATCGCAAATCGTCCAGGTGGATACCTCCGTGTCCTTCACACTGGTTTCCGTCAGGGTGACGGTGCTGAAATGGCTCTTATCGAGTTCGTTGATTTCAACGAGGCAGCTCTTTCCGCAGCTCCTAAGAAAGAGGCCAAGAAGACAACTCGTCGTAGCCGTGCAAAGAAAGCAGAGGCTCCAGTAGCCGAGGCACAGGCTGAAGAAGCTCCAAAAGCAGAGTAATCTATCTACAATAATGAGGAAAAGAGGTGTTCCTGATGGAACGCCTCTTTTTTTGTGCATTTCTGTTTGTCAAATGATAAATTTTACTAATTTTGTTTTCAAACCAATGACTTTCGGTTTGAAAACCTAAAACGTTATATAGTATTTCGTAAAATAACAAACAGTATGGATTATCTATTTTATCTGGTGCCGGCAGCGGCTGTTATCGCACTGTTTTTCGCATGGTTTTTCTTTCATCAGATGATGAAGGAAAGTGAGGGATCTGTTACAATGAGGGAAATAGCACAGTATGTCAGAGAGGGTGCAATGGCCTATCTGAAACAGCAATATAAAATTGTTTCCATTGTCTTTGTGGTGCTGGCTATTTTTTTCGCGATTCTCGCATACGGTTTCAAAGTACAAAATCCATGGGTGCCGTTTGCTTTCTTGACAGGAGGTTTCTTTTCCGCACTTGCAGGTTTTATCGGCATGAAGACGGCGACATATGCTTCAGCCCGAACTGCAAATGCTGTGTCGCGTTCTCTCAATTCGGGACTTAAACTCGCCTTCCGTTCCGGTGCTGTCATGGGATTGACCGTGGTCGGCCTTGGACTGCTGGACATTTCCATCTGGTGGCTAGTGCTCAATGCCTTTGTCGACAATCCAGATGCAGGCCAGAAACTCGTCGTCATTACAACTACGATGCTCACATTTGGCATGGGCGCTTCCACGCAAGCATTGTTTGCCCGTGTCGGTGGCGGTATCTATACCAAGGCGGCAGATGTCGGCGCAGATATTGTGGGTAAGGTTGAAGCGAATATTCCAGAAGATGACCCACGCAATCCGGCAACCATAGCTGACAACGTGGGTGACAATGTGGGTGACGTGGCAGGTATGGGTGCTGACTTGTATGAGTCTTATTGCGGTTCCATCCTGGCAACGATGGCGCTGGGTGCATCTGCCTTCTTCGGAGACACTGCCTTGCAGACCAAGGCGATTTTCGCCCCAATGATAATTGCCGCCATCGGCGTGATTGTTTCCCTTGTCGGAATCTTTGTGGTCAGAACCAAAGACGGGGCGGATCTTATGTCCCTGCTCAAATCATTGAATGTGGGCACCAACCTCAGCGCTGCTCTCATCGGTGTGCTGACTTTTGGCATCTTCTTTCTGCTGGGCTTCGAGAACTGGTGGCAGATGTCTTTGTCCGTCATTACAGGTTTGCTGGCAGGTGTCATCATTGGAAAAGCAACAGAATATTATACTTCCCATTCCTATAAACCAACCCGGAAATTGGCGGAAAGCGCGAAAACAGGTCCTGCAACTGTCGTTATCGGAGGGGTCGGTCTGGGTATGATTTCTACGGCAGTCCCAGTTGTCACAATTGTTGTTGCCATCTTGCTGTCTTATGCTTTTGCGACAGAGTTCTCATTTGATGTTTCGTCTTTGGGTATAGGTTTGTATGGTATCAGTATCGCTGCAGTTGGTATGTTGTCAACCTTGGGCATTACCTTGGCTACCGATGCATATGGACCGATTGCGGACAATGCGGGTGGCAATGCTCAGATGAGTGAACTGGAGCCGATGGTGCGTGAGCGTACCGATGTTTTGGATGCTCTAGGCAATACGACTGCGGCAACAGGAAAAGGCTTTGCCATTGGGTCTGCCGCTTTGACTGCTCTTGCCCTGCTTGCTTCTTATATAGAAGAAATCAAGATTGCCCTGCACGCGCTTGGCAAGGAATTGTCGGGTATTCCAGATATTACTCAGGCGACGATTCCTGATATGGTAGATTATTTCAATGTTACCTTGATGAATCCAGTGGTGCTGGCCGGTATCTTTATCGGTTCCATGATGGCCTTCCTGTTTTGTGGAATGACCATGAATGCAGTTGGCCGTGCGGCACAGAAGATGGTAGTGGAGGTGCGTCGTCAGTTCAAAGAAATTGCCGGTATCTTGGAAGGTAGACAGAGACCTGACTATAAAAGTTGTGTACAAATTTCTACGCTTGCCGCTCAGAAAGAAATGCTGGCTCCATCTATATTGGCCATTGTTGTTCCTGTTCTCACAGGACTTCTTCTAGGGCCTGCCGGTGTCATCGGTTTGCTTGCCGGAGGTTTGGGTGCTGGTTTTGTATTGGCCATTTTCTTGGCCAATTCCGGCGGCGCCTGGGACAATGCCAAGAAATATGTGGAAGAAGGTCATTTTGGCGGCAAGAACTCAGAATCTCATAAGGCGACTATTGTAGGAGACACCGTCGGTGATCCATTCAAGGACACCTCCGGTCCTTCATTGAACATACTCATCAAGTTGATGAGTATGGTGTCTATTGTCATGGCAGGACTGACTGTACTTCTGCATTGTTGATATATATTCATAATATTTTAGTAATCAGTGTATGTATGGGCTTCTGGATGGAAAATATATCCAGAAGCCATTTGGGGATTATTCAAAATGATGGTTCTTTTTATTTCAAATGATTGGTATTTTTACTATCTTGCGTATTGATTGTGTAAAAAAGGGCTAAACGCAAGAGAACTATAGGGCTTTCCAAAATCTTCAGGTGTAGTGATATATTCGAAGGTTTTATCTTGGTGATGCTCGATTGAATAGATAAAAATTTAGTTATGAAAAGAGTTACGATTCGCGACGTGGCGCGTGAAGCAAATGTTTCTGTCACATTGGTCTCTTTTGTAATGAATGCCAAAAGAGATAGTGAGGGCAATCTGGACTGTCCTGTAAATCCTAATACAGCGAAGAGAGTTCTTCAGGTGGCCCAGCGTTTAGGTTATAGGAGAAATTTTGCAGCGGCATCCCTACGAAGCGGAAAGTCTAATTCTATAGCTGTCATCCCGAATGACATTTCCAATAAATTTTTTGCAGGAATCTCCCGTTGTGTGGAGGATCGTGCGCAGGAGTTCGGCTATACAGTATTCTTTGCCAGCTCAGACGAGAAAGCGACCAAACTGGATCATACAATGGATGCCGTTTTGGCGCACAATATCGATGGTGTGATAGTAGCTCCTTGTGCAGGTAGTGAGGCGGCTATCCAGAAAGCATTGGATGCCAGGGTGCCAGTTGTCTTGCTGGACAGGAACATTGAAACAATGAAGGGAGTGGGAAAAGTTCTCCTCAATGATAGAGAAGCCGGTGCTATGGCGACCAATGAATTGTTGGATAATGGATACAGCAATATCGAGATGATTTCATATAATTTGAGCATTTCCAGTCTTTCAGAAAGAGAGAAAGGTTATCGCGAAGCGATGATGAAGAGGGATTTGTATGATAAAGTGAAGATTCACTATACTTCCTATGGAGAGTCTGCCAGAGATGTAGAGAAGATTATCAAGGATGCTGTAGAGAGAGGCGTAGATGGCATGTTCCTGCCAACTTATACACTATCAGCGCTCGCTCTGTCCGCTATAAAAAAACTCAAGCTGAAAATTCCACAGGATATAGCGATTGTCGGATTTGACGAAAGTGACATCTATAGTCTGTATGAGACAACGGTCACGCATATTGTGCAACCTCTCAGACAGTTGGGAGAGAAATCGGTGGATGTGTTGGTGGACATGATAAAGGGCAAACCAAGTGAAGAGATTGTACTGACTCCAAAATTGATTGTCGGAGGATCCACACAGAAGAAATGAATTCTGTAATGTCGAAACAACTAATAGCGCAATATAAAAAATGAAGCACTTTACATTACCAAAAGATGGGGGTCTGATTGAGAAAAACCTTCCCAAGGGTATCCTCCACAGTTTTGAAAAGATCAGGACTGAAATCTTTGCAGATACGGCAGATGCAGGACGTACGATTGCTGAAAGCATCGTGAAATCCATC
Source organism: Bacteroidales bacterium (assembly GCA_020026275.1). GTDB lineage: Bacteria > Bacteroidota > Bacteroidia > Bacteroidales > UBA932 > Cryptobacteroides. The sequence continues at coordinate 221,848 of JAHHQQ010000001.1, read as the reverse complement.
AAGGAATCTGAATCAGCAAATCTTGGATTGAAGTTCAAATTGGGATTTTCTACTGGAAAATCACTGATGGCAATCTATCCGGAACTTGTGAAGCTTTATGAGGCAGGCAAGGTGTCTTTCAAAAATGTAGAGATTATCTCTGCATGTGAATATTATCCGGAGCCATCCACAGCGGCAGAGTCCAAGAACAAGACTCTTAGGGAGTGTCTTCTTTCTAAAATAGATATTCCATCTGAAAATATATTCATACCGGATACAAATGTTTCTGGGGACGAGGTTTCTGACTATTGTGATGAATTTGACAGGAAGTCCAGAAATCTTGATTTGTTTGTGGGTGGCTTCGGTACCAAAGGAGAAGTTGCCTTCAATGAGGTAGGTGTTGCCGAGAACAGCTGCACCCGTACCACTCTCATTTCCTATCAGACAAGAAAAAGACTGGTCAAAGACTTCAACAGGGATATGAGGAACACTCCGAAATCTGCCATTACACTTGGCATCGATACTTTGATGTCCGCCAAACGTATCATTTTGATGGCGTGGGGTGAAGACAAGGCCAATATTGTCAAGAGAATAGCAGAAGGGGAACTTTCTTCTGATTGTCCAGCCTCTTATTTCCAGAAACATAACAATGTCACCCTCTATGCAGATGAAACGGCAGCAGAATTGTTGACCAGAGTGGAGTCTCCATGGATGGTGGGCCCTTGTGAGTGGACGCCTAAGTTTGTCAGGAAGGCTGTGGTCTGGCTTTGCCAGAGAGTTCATAAGCCAATCCTCAAATTGTCTCAGAGTGATTATCTTGAGAATTCTTTGGGCGAGTTGCTGGAAATCTACGGAGAGTATGACAAGATCAACATCAATGTGTTCAATGATCTTCAGCATACCATCTCTGGATGGCCTGGTGGAAAGCCGAATGCAGACGATACATTCAGACCTGTCAAATCTTCTCCTTTTCCCAAGAGGGTGCTTATTTTCTCTCCGCATCCAGATGACGATGTCATTTCAATGGGAGGAACTTTCATCAGGCTAGTGGAACAAGGACATGATGTACATGTCGCATATGAGACATCCGGTGATGTGGCTGTTCACGATGACGTGGTTTATCAGCATATGGATGCCGCTTGCCAGCTTGGCTATGAGGACAGAAGGGCAGAAGTGAAGGCGCTGATTGATTCCAAGAAAGTGGGATGTGCCGAACCAAGAGAACTTTTGGATATCAAGGCGGCTATCCGTCGCAGTGAAGCCCGTGGTGCTGTCCGCTCCTTTGGCTTGAAGGAAGAGACCAACGCTCATTTTCTGAATTTGCCTTTTTATGAGTCTGGCGGTGTGTCCAAGTTGCCTCGTACTCAAGTGGACGTGGATATTATCAAGAATCTGATCAAGGAAGTCCGTCCCGACCAGGTTTATATGGCAGGTGATTTGGCAGATCCTCATGGTACTCATAGAGTTTGCACGGAAGCTGCTTTGGAGGCTCTTGAGCAATTGAAGGCTGAAGGAGAGGACTGGCTCGAAAATACCAGTGTGTGGTTATATCGTGGCGCATGGATGGAATGGGAATTGGGTCGTGTTGATATGGCCGTTCCACTCAGTCCTGCAGAACTGATCAAGAAACGTCATGCCATCTATCGTCACCTTTCACAGAAAGACATTGTTCCGTTTCCTGGTGACGACCCACGTGAGTTCTGGGAAAGAGCAGAAGAAAGGACGCAGAACACAGCGCATCTGTACAATGAATTGGGTATGGCTGAATATCAGGCCATCGAGGTATTCTTGAGACTTTATTAAAAATAGATAGTAATCATGAAAGTAATTATTCGAGACAACCACTCTGAAGGTTCTCTTTGGGCAGCGCATTATATCGCAGCCAAAATCAAAGAAAAGGCTGCCATTACAGACAAGCCATTCGTAATTGGTCTTTGCACAGGTTCAACCCCTATCGAGACTTATGCAGAATTGATCCGTATGGTCAAGGCAGGTGAACTTTCTTTCAAGAACGTCATCTCCTTCAATATGGACGAATATGTTGGCCTCCCTCAGAGTCATCCTGAGAGCTACTGGTCATTCATGCATAAATATCTGTTCGACCACATTGATGAGCCAGCAGAGAATATCCATATCCTGAACGGCAATGCTCCTGATCTGGAGAAGGAATGTGCAGACTATGAGGCTGCTATCGCCGCTACTGACGGTATCGACCTCTTCTTGGGCGGTGTCGGTGAAGACGGCCACCTCGCATTCAACGAGCCATTCTCTTCTTTCTCATCCCGTACCCGTATCGTTACTCTGACAGAGGACACTTTGATTGTGAACTCCCGTTTCTTCGACAACGATATGAACAAAGTGCCTAAACAGGCTTTGTCAGTAGGTGTTGCAACCGTGATGAGCGCAAAGGAAGTAGTCGTTCTCGGTTTCGGTCCTAAGAAAGCAAAAGCAATTCAGGCTGCTATTGAAGGCCCTATGAGCCACTACGTGACTCTTTCTGCTATGCAGAACCACCCAGCAGGCACCATTGTCCTGGATGAGGCTTCAGCAGGTGAACTGAAAGTCAATTCATACAAATATTTCAAGGCTCTTGAGAAAGTGGAGTCCAAATAATCGGGATTGACATTATTTGACATAGGCCTCGGAAATCTTTGAAGGAAGGTTTTCGAGGTCATTGTTTAAAAGAGACAGAAGATGACAGCAAACAGTAAAGAAACCATAGAAAGATTGGAGAAGATCTCCTCACAAGTCCGCAGGGACATCGTGAGGATGGTGTCGGCGGCACATTCGGGTCATCCCGGCGGCTCCATGAGCAGTGCCGATATCCTGGTCGCCCTGTATTTCCAGGTGATGGAACACGATCCTCAGAATTGGGACAGAAGCGGCTCCGGACAAGATGTGTTTCATCTGTCTGCTGGACACATGTCTCCTGTCCTCTATTCTGTCCTGGCTCGTTCAGGCTATTTCCCTCTGTCCTTGCTGGGCGGTTTCCGCCGGTTCGGATCGCCGATTCAGGGCTGTCCGTCCGTAGACGGTCACCTGTCGGGAGTTGTCCAGACTTCCGGTTCGCTTGGTCAGGGGCTTTCTGCTGCGGCCGGTTTTGCCCTGGCCAAGAAAATCGACGGGGATGAACATTTCTGTTATGTCCTCTGCGGAGACGGGGAATGTGAGGAAGGCCAGATCTGGGAAGCGGCACAGTTCGCTGTCAATCACCATCTGGACAATCTCATTGCCCTGATTGACTGGAATGGACAGCAAATCGACGGACCGATGGAGGATGCAGCCGGCGAAGAGGCATTTCCACGAAAGTGGGCGGTCTATGGCTGGAAGGTACTGGTGGCGGACGGACATGATTTTGGCTCCATCCTGGAGGCGTTCGGTGAGGCGAGGGCCAATAGGGGGACGGGGCAGCCGACAGTCATCCTGTTCCGGACCGAAATGGGACAGGGAGTGGATTTCATGCAGGGAACCAATGAATGGCACGGCAAATCCCCTTCCGAAGTGGAATGTGAAATGGCATTGAGCCAGTTGGAAGAAACCATGGGAGATTATCCAGATGAAGAAATATACGAATAGAGGGCTGAAATTGACCCGTAGCGGCTTCGGGGACGGCTTGTTGGAAGCAGCTATAGAGAACGGACGTATCGTGGCTCTGACGGCAGATTTGAGGGATTCCCTTCACATGGATGCCTTTGCCGACCGATTTCCGGAGCGTTTTGTCGAATGTGGAATTGCCGAGTCCAATATGATTGGCGTGGCAGCCGGCCTGGCCATTGCCGGGAAGATTCCTTTTGCCGGCTCTTTCGCCGAATTCATATCTGGCCGTGTCTATGACCAGATCCGTCAGGAAATTGCATTGGGACAGGCCAATGTCAAGATAGCCGCCTCCCATGCCGGCCTTTCCGCAGGAGAGGACGGAGCGACCCACCAGGCGATGGAGGATGTGGCGCTGATGAGGGCACTGCCGGGAATGGTGGTGCTGAATCCGTGCGATTACACTCAGACCAAGGCGGCGACGTTGGCGGCTGCCCGGTATGACGGGCCAGTCTATCTCCGCTTCGGTCGTCCGGTCGTTCCGGATTTCACCCCAGAAGACCAGGAATTTGAGATTGGGAAGGCCCTCGTACTGGAAGAAGGGCGGGATGTGACCCTTCTGGCGACAGGACATCTGGTCTGGGAAGCGCTGGAGGCGTGCCGGATTCTCGAAGAAAAGGGCGTGGAGGCAGAAGTGATCGATGTTGCGACCATCAAGCCTCTGGACAAGCAGACCATTCTCTCGTCACTCAGAAAGACTGGTGCGGCCGTCGTGGCGGAAGAGCACAACCTCTCCGGAGGCTTGGGCGAACTGATTGCCGGTCTGGTCGTGCGGACCAATCCGGTGCCGATGGAGTTCGTGAATGGGGGAGATGCGTTCGGTCAGTCCGGAACGGCCGAAGAACTGATGAGCTGGGCAGGGTTGGATGCCGGCCATATCGTAAGGGCGGCCGAGAAGGTGATGAGCCGCCGGAAATAACAGGAAATCGCCAGAAATGACAGAAAATAATTGGATATAGAAAATGACTATTTGGGAAATCATAATGTTTGCGCTCGGACTGGCGATGGACGCCTTTGCCGTGTCGGTGGCGGCCGGTCTTTCCGTCGGCAGATTGAAATTCCGGCATTATATGCTTGCCGGCACCTGGTTCGGCGGCTTCCAGGGACTGATGCCGATTCTGGGCTATTTCATTGCCATCGGCTTCGCTTCCTTCATCAAGTCTGTGGACCATTGGATCGCCTTTGTCCTCTTGGGACTGATCGGTGTCGAAATGATCCTGAGCTCCTTCAAGAAGGAGGACACCTCGTCCAAGGCCGTCTATGACTTCACCGCCTGGAACATGTTTGTGCTGGCCTTGGCTACCAGCATCGATGCGCTGGCGGCAGGAATTTCATTCGCTTTTCTGGAAGTGGACATCTGGCTGGCGGCATTTGTCATAACGGCCGTCACATTCCTATTGTCTTGTCTGGGACTGCGGATCGGACACGTCTGTGGCGCACGGTACAAGTCCTGGGCAGGACTGCTGGGTGGAGTGATCCTCATCGCGACCGGTACCAAGATTCTGATCGAGCACCTGACGGAAATGTAGAAAGAAGGGTACAAAAAAAGAGTCACTTGAAAAAGTGACTCTTAGAAAGTCGGGGTACTGTGACTCGAACACAGGACCCTCTGGTCCCAAACCAGATGCGCTAGCCAACTGCGCCACACCCCGATTATGTACCTTCAGGTTTTCCCCTCAGGTCCCTTACTTGTTTTAAGGGATTGCAAATATACGCCCGTTTTTTAATAAAACAAAATTTTTACGATAAATTTTCAAATAATTTTTATCTTTATGAAGTTTTGAACTAAAATTCAGGAGTCATGATCATAGAAGCAACAGGCATAGAAAAGTCTTTCGGCCCATTGAAGGTGCTGAAAGGAGTTGATTTTCAGGCAAATGAAGCGGAGGTAGTGTCCATCATGGGAGCCTCCGGAGCAGGCAAGTCCACTTTGCTCCAGATTCTGGGCACATTGTCCACCCCGGATAGCGGCCACCTGATCATTGACGGGGTAGATGTTCTCAAATTGGGCAGAAACGACCTTTCCGTCTTCCGCAACCGCAGAATCGGCTTCGTCTTCCAGTTCCATCATCTGCTTCCTGAATTCACTTCTCTGGAAAATGTCATGATTCCAGCCCTGATAGGTGGAGCGAAGGAGAAGGAGGCGCGTGCAGAAGCCCTTTCCTTGCTGCAGACCATGGGATTGGGAGAAAGAATCAGCCACAAGCCTTCCGAACTCTCCGGAGGTGAGCAGCAGCGTGTCGCCATCGCCCGTTCCCTGGTCAACCATCCTGCCGTACTTTTCGCAGACGAACCATCCGGCAATCTGGACAGTGTCACCAAGCAGGAAATCCACAATCTCTTCTTTGAACTGAGGGACAAGATGGGCCAGACCATCGTGATCGTCACGCACGATCCGCAGCTGGCCGCCATGTGCGACCGCTCCCTCTTCATGAAAGACGGACAATTCATCCAGCAGTGATATGAGCGTATTCCGTTTCAAGAAATTTGAAGTCACCAACGTCCGTTCGGCCATGAAAGTCAATACGGACGGAGTGCTGCTGGGCGCATCGGTATCTCTGGACCGTCTTCCCGAAGCGGAAACGTTGCAGGTGCTCGATGTCGGTACCGGCACCGGGACCATTGCGCTCATGCTGGCGCAACGCCTGTCTCAGCGCGGCTGCCCTGCCTTCCAGATAGAAGGAATTGACATCGACTCCGCTTCTGCGGAGGAGGCCGGAGAGAATTTCAGCCAATCCCCCTGGAAGGAGCACCTGAAAGCCCGACACATCGACCTGGGCGCCCTGTCCGAAGAAAGCGACGGGACCGCCGGCTGGGACCTCATTGTGTCCAACCCACCCTATTTCGACTGTTCGCTGAAAGCCCCCGAAATCCGCCGCAACACGGCCCGCCATACCGACAGCCTGTCCTATAAGGAGCTGATGGATTACTCTACGAGAAATCTTAATGTGGGTGGCTGTCTAGCCCTGATTCTGCCGTCCGATGTGGAAAAGCCGCTGCTCCGATACGGACGCATGTGCTCTTTGTTCCCGATCCGCATCCTGCGTGTCCGGACCACACCCCGGAAACTTCCTGCACGCATTGTCGTGGAATTCCTCAAAGGACAGAAAGACCTGTCCGCAGAACCCGTCCAGGAAGAACTGGTTTTGCAGGAAGGAGGAAACTACACCGAAGAGTACGTCCGTCTGGTGAAAGACTTCTATCTCTGGGCCTAGGTCTTATTTTTTCTTCTTGAAATTGAAATTGTTGAGGTTGACCGTCATCTTGACGAGCTGCTGCCAGTTCCAGTGATATCCGTCATAATGCTGTGCGGAAATGACGGAAAGGTTCAGCATGTCATTGAGATGATAGGTATAGTACAGGTCCACCCGGTCATAGACACCGGAACGGGTGCCGTAGAACTGGCTTCCCAGATAGAGGTCGGTCCCGTATTGCATTCCATTTCCGTCTTCAGACTCGAAGAAAGGTTGCAGGTTCTTTCCCAGATAGAGAAGGTTTCGGACACCGAAGCCCTTGTATTCAAAAGTGAGTTCTCCATTGAAACCGCCCGGACGGACATAGCCCGTTTCGGTTCTCCGGTCATTCTGGAAGGTTTGGATGTATCCGAACTTTCCGTTCAGTTTCATTTTGGCGAGAAGGAGTGAAGAAAGGTCCACGCCGATATAAGGAAAGAGCCATACATTGTCTACTACATTCAAGGCTTTCTTGCTGCATGCATAATGGTGCATCATGAAGGACACGGCAGGATAGAGATAGGGGAAATCTATATTCTGGTATTGCAGAAAGGCAGAAACGAGGAAACGTTCCCGGTTGTCCTCCTGTTGGAGTCCAGTCCAATTGGCGGTTGCTTCTGCTAACCAGCCGTGGTCGGTGTAGCTGATGAGTGCCCCTTCATGGACATTGTCAAAGAAGCGATATTCTCCCTGGAAAGCATACGGGTAATATCCTTTTCTGTTTTTGCTGGGGAAGGCTCCCGCATTGATGAATAGATGGTCCCCTGCATACTGGTAGTAAAGCAAGGCTTTTGCAGAATAGGAAGGGTTGATTTTACCGAAATGACGGTTGAAATCCATGCCGACATAGATGGAATGCCTTTCTTCAAATCCTAATCCTACTTTAGGTATGCAGTTCGCGCCGAAATGAGTTCCGGAAGGAATGTTCTGGCTTTGGCTATATTCTCTGTTGTCAAAACCGAATTTGAAGTCAACGTCCCATAACAGGTTTTGTCCTTGGAGTGATACTGGTAGCAAGAGACCGATAAAAAGGGAAAAGAAAGATAAGAGACTAGGTTTCATGTTGCAGATGATGTCAGGAAAAGGATAGCTGGACAGTTGAATTGAAGAAAGGAGGAAGATATTTTGACGTCTTCCTCCTTTTTATCAGTTATGCGCGCAAGATTATTCCTGGATAGCTGCGATGCCTGGAAGTGTCTTGCCTTCGATGGCCTCAAGCATGGCGCCTCCACCGGTTGAAACGTAGCTGACCTTGTTGGCATAACCCATTTTGGTAACAGCAGCGACAGAGTCACCACCACCTACAAGGGTGTACGCTCCCTTCTCGGTTGCCTGGGCAAGAGCCTCAGCGATCTGGAGAGTACCTTTGGCGAAGTTAGGGAACTCGAAGACACCGACTGGACCGTTCCAGAGAATGGTCTTGGAGTCCATAATGATCTTTTTCCAGTTGTCGATAGTTTCCTGAGCGGCATCCATGCCTTCCCAGCCTTCTGCGATGTGGTGAGTGTCGAACTCTTTGGTCTCAGCGTCATTGCTGAATTTCTGAGCGGCAACGGTTTTTACTGAAAGGGAAATGTTGACACCTTTCTTCTTTGCCTCCTCGAGAATCTCGAGTGCATCTGGAATGAGGTCATCCTCATGAAGAGAGCAGCCGATCTCGCCACCCTGAGCCTTGATGAAGGTGTAACCCATACCACCACCGATGATGAGGTTGTCCACTTTACCTACCAGGTTCTTCAAAACGGCCAGTTTGGAAGATACTTTGGAACCACCGATGATGGCGGTCAAAGGATGTTGGGCGTTTTTCAATACATTGTCGATTGCTTTGATTTCGCCTTCCATCAAGTAGCCGAACATCTTGTCGTCAGGGAAGTAAGAGGCGATGAGAGCGGTGGAAGCGTGAGAACGGTGAGCGGTACCGAATGCGTCGTTGATGTAGCAGTCAGCGTAAGAAGCGAGGTGCTTTACAAACTCTTTTTGGCTTTCTTTGACGGCTTTCTTGGCAGCTGCCTTTTCCTCGTCGCTTGCATCAGCGCCAAGTCCTCTTGGTTTGCCTTCCTCCTCAGCGTAGTATCTCAGGTTCTCGAGAAGAAGAACCTCACCTGGTTTGAGGGCGGCAGCCTGTGCGTCTGCTTTCATGCAGTCCTCAGCGAACTGAACTGGAACGCCGAGTTTCTCTGAGACGTGGTTGACGATATGTTTGAGTGAGAATTTCTCATCAAATCCTTTTGGTCTTCCAAGATGAGACATGATAATAAGTGCGCCGCCTTCCTGAAGAACTTTCTTCAAAGTAGGGAGAGCTGCTCTGATACGGGTGTCATCAGTAATTTCGAAGTTCTCGTTTAGTGGAACATTGAAATCTACTCTGACAATGGCTTTTTTGCCAGCAAAATCATAACTGTCAATGTGCTGTTGCATATCCATTAAAAATTAAAGTTTCATATACAGTTTATAGTATCGTACAAATGTAGTAATTTCCAATAAATTAACATAAGAAAAAATGCCTATATTTGCAGTCTCTTATCAATTAGAAAATTATGAGCATAGAATTCCCATCAGAAGCATGGAAAGATTACGAGATTGTCGATTCCGGCAATTTTGAGAAATTGGAAAGATTTGGCAATTTCTACCTGGCCCGTCCGGAGCCGAAGGCCATTTGGAACAAGACAATGTCCGAACACGAATGGAACCGTCTGATCCATACCAGGTTCCGTACAGGAGCCGGTTTCGGGAAAGCGGGTAAGGAAGACAGCGGTACTTGGGAGAAATTGAAGAAGATGGATGAGCAATGGTTTATCCGGTATCATTCTGAACAGGGACTTCAATTTAAGATGAGACTGGGGCTGACTTCCTTTAAACACGTGGGATTGTTCCCGGAACAGGCGCCGAACTGGGAATATATCTATCGTCAGACTCGTGATCTTTGTCAGAATGCTATGGAGAAGGGACTTCCTCGTCCGAAGATACTTAATCTTTTTGCTTATACGGGAGGGGCTTCTCTGGCTGCCAGAGCCGCCGGAGCAGATGTCACTCATTTGGATTCTGTCCGGCAGGTCATTACATGGGCCCGCGAAAATATGGAAGCCAGCCGTATGGATGGAATCCGTTGGGTTCTGGAAGATGCCATGAAGTTTGCCCGCAGAGAAGCGAAGAGAGGCAACCGATATCAGGGAATTATTCTGGACCCGCCTGCTTATGGACATGGACCGGATGGAGAGAAATGGAAACTTGACGAATGCTTGTTTGATATCCTCCGTCATGTTTCAGATATTCTGGAGCCGGAGAACAGTTTCATGGTGCTCAATCTCTATTCCAACGGTTATTCTTCCCTGCTGGGTGAGACCGTGGTCAAAGAAGCGTTCCAGCTGAGAGAGGTGGACCCTTCCTTGTATGAGATCGAGACCGGAGAACTCTGTTTGAAAGACCGCTGCGGCAAGGCGCTGCCGCTGAGCATCTTCGTCCGTCTCAAACGATAAACTGGATTGAACCCCGAAAGTCAGACAAAATACTTTCGGGGTTTTGTTATGCCAAGAAAGAAACACAACTATCAAGACCTCCTTCAAGTACATGCATGTACTTGAAGGAGGCTGTTCACTTGACTTTATTTCTTGCAAATACGCAATTTTCGATAGACTCCTACAATGTCTATTGATCAAGTGTCAGGAAGAAGGTAAAGATGCATTGGTTCGAAAAACCAATATCCGTGCAGATGGTGCCTTAAAAGAGAAATCATGCGGGAATATCTGGAAAATCATCTGTCTTCGGTGTAGATGTCCTTGAAATACAAAGTTTCTGAGTCTATACTATTGATATGTTCTAGAATTGCGAAGGAGCAAGGATATGCCGCATTATATACATCAGGCCGAAGAGGACGACCGCCGAAAGATATGGGACGACCGGAGAGGAGCCACAGACAGAGTTGGAAAATCCCCAATATGAGAACGCCAGACTCATGGCCGAGAATGACCTGTTGGAAAAAGTGAAAGCCTTAGTCGGAGCAGAGGGGAAGCCCGACTATGCGAGATTGGGCGGAATCCGTCCAAGAACTAAGGTGGCAACACGACCTTGACATCCTTCAGGAACACAAGTGGCCGTCCCTGCCAGCGCATGAGCTATCAGCAAATGCTGAAGGAAATGGGCATTATACAGTATGTCCGGGAAGGGAAACTGTCTCGACAACTCGATGATGGAGAACTTCTTCGGACTGATGAAAAATGAATTGCTGTCTCTGCAGGAGTGGGACAGTGCAGGACAGTTCGCAAAAAAACTGGTGAAATACATCAAGTACTTCAATCACGATAGAATCAGACTGAGGCAGAATGGAAAAAGCCCGGTACAATACCGAGCTTTTTCCATTCTGAGAATGCCTGTTAATCAATGATTGACAGGCCAACTTTTTTTGGCGATATCTGAACACCAGGGGGCTTTTTGCGCTCTTGAGGAGCATCAGCCTTCGCTGGCCACTTTGACGATCTGTTCCAGATCTGTCATCAGCTTCTTGCTCTTTTCGCTCTCGCCGGCATGTTCCAGCATATCGGACAGGTAATAGAGGATGTTGCAGCATTCCTTGAATTGCATTTCTCCTGCATAGAAGAATTCAGTGAAGAAGGCGACAGATTTCAGAAGTTCGGCACCCAGCTGGTCTGCAATCTTCAGGGCTTTCTCCTTTTCGCCCAAATGCAAGTACTGTTCGATGATGGAGACAATCGTGATGTCATTGTTGTAGAAACCGAGGCATATGCTTTCGTAAGGATATTTGTCGGCTGGGAGCACTTCCATAGCCTTGTCCAGCATTTCGATGGCCTCTTTTTTCTGTCCTGCACGGTCCAGTATGATGGAGGTGTTCAGGAAGATTTCCCTTTGTGGAATGACTCCGATGAAGGTATAGAGGTTCTGGTAGTCCACGAAATAGTCATTTCTGCTGACCTGGTTCCAGGAATATGCCTGGGTCATCTTTCGGTAGAGGTCGTTGACATCCACCAAAGAGTGGTCCGGGTCGCTCACCTTGTTCTTGAGTGGAATGAAATGACAGGAGAATCCATCGTACATGAGGTATTCCTTGAGACCGATGTTGATGTCTCCGCCGTAGCTGAGTACGTGCAGCGGTCTGTCCCACTGGTAGTTGCTCAGGAAATCCAGCATGAAAAGCTCTGGTTTGCTGATGTAATTTTTGTTTTTCGGAATCGTGAGCACAATCTCATCAGGAATCATGTCTTTGAATTCAGCCGGAAGGATGCCGTGGCGGATGACATTCTCCTTGTTCACCGGAATGCTGAATTTCCGGGAGGCGATGTAGCAGATCTTGCGGCCGTCTTGCAGTTCTCTCCTGAATTTCTTGAAGACGGTCATGACTTCAGAAAGAGGATAGACCTTGTCCCTGTCATCGATAATCGGGACATAATCGTTCGTTCCGTAGAGATATTGCTCTTCTCCGATGGACAGATCCAGCGGTTGGGATTGGTTGCAGGCATATTTCATCTGGTTGATATGCCAGTCGGTACCGAGCAGGGAGGTGTTGCAGATTCTCACGTCCGTGCGGATTCCTTCCACTTCCTGTGCATACCAGAGTGGGAAGGTGTCGTTGTCACCATGAGTGATGAGAATACCGTTTTCACCGACAGAGTTCAGATAGTTGGTCGCCATCTCGACAGCGGTTTTCCGGTTGCTTCTGTCGTGGTCGTCCCAGTTCTGCCGGGCCATGAGTCCCGGCACGAAGAGGCAGCCTGCCACGAGCAGAGAGGCGGTGGCGGCGGCACGTTTCCCTTCCTGTTGCTTGGAAAACCAGTTGAAGAGGGCCAGCGCTGCGAAACCGATCCACATGGCGAAGGTGTAGAAGGAGCCTGCATAGGCATAATCCCTCTCACGCACCTGCATTGGTGGCTGGTTGAGGTAGATGACGATGGCAATGCCGGTCATGAAGAACATGAGGAAGGTGACCCAGAAGCCTCGTTTGTCCTTGTCGAACTGGAAACACAAGCCCAGTATGCCCAGCAGCAGCGGCAGAAGGAAATAGTGGTTCTTGCCCTTGTTCTCCTTAAGCGGGGCTGGGGCCATATTCTGGTCTCCCAGACGGATTTGGTCAAGGAACGGGATGCCGCTTTCCCAGTTTCCGTAGAAGTTGTTTCCCGGCACCGGACTATGTATGTCATTCTGGCGGCCTGCAAAGTTCCACATGAAATATCTCCAATACATCCAATTGAGCTGGTAGTCAAGGAAAAATTTGAGGTTGGTGCCGAAAGTCGGTTTCTTGTGGGTGGCTCCTGGAACGGGAGTCCCTTTTCCGTCCATGTAGTTCAGATAGACCTGAATGTAGTTGTCGCTCATGCCGTTCCACATACGAGGGAAGAGCATTTTGCCCTGTGGCAGATACTTGGCCTCGGCTGGAGAATCGACGTGTTTGTATTTCCCGTTCAGGGGAGCCCAATATTTTCCTGTCGTGATGTCGGCAGGCGCGTCGAAGTACTGGCCGTACAGGAGTGGGGTGGAACCGTACTGCTCTCTGGAGAGGTATCTTACCAAGGTGAAGGCATTGTCCGGCTGGTATTCATTGGTCGGAGTCATCACATTGGAGCGGATGACCACGATGCTGAAGGTGGAGAATCCGATGACGATGGTGGTGAAACCGAGAAGGACGGTGTTCCAGATCACTTTCCCGCGCTTGTAGGTGGTGAAGATGCCCCAGAAGCAGGCAGCCAGCAGAGCCAGCATGAAGAAGATGGCTCCGGAGTTGTATGGCAGGCCGAGGGTGTTCACGAAGAACAGATCCACGTAGGCGCAGATTTTTGGCAGATAAGGGATGATGAGGAAGAGAATCACGAACAGGATGGCAAGGGAAAGCAGGCCGATGCCGATGATGTCCTTGAACGTATATTTGCCGTCTTCCCGCTTCTTGTAGAAGTAGAGGAACACGATGGCAGGGATGGCCAGCAGGTTCAGCAGATGCACTCCGATGGACAGCCCCATCAGGAAACAGATCAGGATGATCCATCTGTTGGCATGAGGCTGGTCCGCCTCGTCATACCATTTGGTCATGGCCCAGAATACTAGTGCCGTAAACAAGGACGACATGGCATAGACTTCGCCTTCCACTGCAGAGAACCAGAAGGTGTCTGAGAAACAGTAGGCGAGCGCGCCGACAGCGGCACTTCCGAAGATGGACACCGCCTGTGCCTGGGTATAGGTGTCTTTTCCCTTCCTGTCCACCAGTCTCTTCGCGAAGAAGACGATGGTCAGATAGAGCAGCATGATGGTGAAGGCGGAACACATCGCACTCAGGATATTGACGGCGATGGCCGCATGTTCAGGACTTGCAAACATGCTGAAGAAGCGGGCGAACAGCTGGAACACGGGGTTTCCAGGCGGATGGCCGACTTCCAATTTGTAAGATGAGGCAATGAATTCACCGCAATCCCAAAAAGATGCGGAAGGTTCGATTGTGGAAACGTAGGTGATGGAGGCGATCAAAAGGATGATGCCCGCAACAATACGGTTCCACAGTTTAAACTTTTTATTCTCCATTTTAAAATATTCAAGAAAGACAAATGTACGAAAAGATTACCTATATTTGCAAAAATTGTGCATTACAAATGGCTGAAAATGACTGGAAAAAACGTTTGGGGATAGTATTTTCCACCAATCCTGATTTTCAATATGAAGATACGGCGGAACCGGAAGAAACAACTCTTCCGCCCTCCGCCCAGAAACTCGTTGTAACGATTGACCGGAGAAACCGAGGAGGTAAGCAAGTGACACTTGTCAGTGGTTTTGTCGGGACCGAAGAAGATCTGAAGGCCCTGGGGAAGGAATTGAAGGTCAAGTGTGGTGTAGGAGGTTCTGCCAAAGAGGGTGAAATTACGATTCAGGGTGATTTCCGGGATAAGGTGGTAACTCTCCTGACCTCCATGGGATACAAAGCGAAAAGAGGAAATTGATTCATGCCCATCTCATCTGATATATTTTCTGTGGACACTATCCAGATAAGACCTGTGGAAGATGCGCTTCTGCAAGGCCGTTTGGTTATGCCTGCCGGCACATGCGAAATGATGGGAAATGTTGCTCCACCATGGGGCAGTTATGTTATCAATATGGTGATGGTCTGCCTTTGTGTGCTGATTTTCATTTTCCAGTTGAGGAGAAACTTGCGGATTGTCCCTTATCTCCTGGAGGGGCTTTTCCGAAGTAAGAAATTATTGGATCTGGAAGAGGGAGTGCGTTTGATAAGGGATCGTAATTCATTGTCTGTCAATGCTGTCTTGATTCTTGTGCTTGTTTCTTCCCGATATGGGCTGTTTCGTCCTTCCTATATGGATGGATTTTGTCCAGGTATGCAGACACTCTTGATTCTGGTTGCCTTCATCCTGATTCTCCTGTTCCGTCATCTGATGATTGTCGGGATGTCTCGTTATATGCTGGAAGGAGAGCTTTACCAACTCAACAACAGGATTGCTAACGATTATGTGATTGTTATGGCCTATACGGTTCTGCTGATGGTCGGTCTTCTTTCGCTATTCGGAATTTCCGCAGAGACTATCCGGACGGTGTCCTATTATGCGATTGCCGTCATTTATGGATTGTTTCTGTTACGTAGGAGTCAAATTTTGTCCGGCTCCTGTGCTCAATTGCCAGCAATTTTGTATCTTTGCATTCTTGAAATTTTACCAGCGGGGTTGTTGGTTGCAACAGAAATACTTTTCTAGGAGATAATATGAAAATTAAGAAGATACTGATTTCCCAGTCGACACCTAACAACATGGCTCCATATTCAGAGTTGGTCAAGAAGTATGGTGTCGAGATTGAGTTCAAACCTTTCTACCTTATAGAACAGCTCAGTTCCAAGGAGTTGAGAGCTCAGAAAGTGAATGTCTTGGATTATACCGCCATTGTCTTTTCTGCAAGGCACACCATTGACGCGTTTTTCAATTTGTGTGAAGAATTGAGGATCAAGATTCCTGAGACGATGAAATATTTCTGTACGACAGAGGCTGTTGCCATGTATTTGCAGAAACACATTGTCTTCAGAAAAAGAAAAATCTTTTTTGGTGTCGGTACTCCTGATTCTCTCATCTCTGTGATTGGCACCAAACATAAAGGGGAAAAGTTCTTGATTGCCACATCAGATACAGGCAGCAATGACAGCATGGTTTCCTTGTTTGCCCAGTCCGGTTTGGACTGCACATCCGCTGTATTTGTCAAATCCGTTTCCCAGGATTTGAAACAGGTGGATATCAAGTCATACGATATGATTGTCGTTTTCAATGCGGCTGACCTCAAGTCTTTGTATGAGAATTATCCAGACTACGACAAGGGAGAGACTAAGTTTGTGACTTTCGGCAAGAAGATCGTTTCCGCTATGGAAGAAGCCGGTCTTCCGATTGAAATCCAGGCTCCGACTCCAGAGGCTCCCTCTGTAGCCAGGGCACTGGAAATTTATCTGGAAAGGAACCAGGCTTAAAATAGAAAGAAGCGATTTCAAAATGATTCTGTCTGAAACTGTTGGCAATACCCTCTCCAAAGCAGAGAGATTATGTGACAAGACGAGTATTGCTCGTCTTGTTCGAGAAGGGCATTATTGTCGTTTCCCAGGCCTGAAATGCAGTTTCAGAGAGAATGACGGTTTGGGGATCAACCGGATTATGGTGTCTGTTCCCAAGCGTTTCTTCAAACGAGCAGTCAAGAGAAATCTGCTCAAGAGAAGAATCCGCGAAGCCTATCGTCTGCAGAAAGGGGTGTTGGAAAGACAAGGCGTAGACATAATGTTCTTGTATGATCAGAAAGAAATTCTTAACTTCACTGACATTTATGAGAATATAGGACGAGCTTTGTCGGAAATCAACGCAAACTATGTGGAACAAGATTGAGATTGTTCTGAAGAAGATATTGGTCGCACCCTTTATCTTGCTGATCAAATTTTATCAGATATGTATTTCTCCCTACAAGCCACCGACTTGCAGGTTTGTTCCCACATGTTCGCAATATGCTTTGGAAGCCTTCCGGAAACATGGTCCGATTAAAGGGATTTACCTGACGGTCCGTCGTCTGCTGAGGTGTCATCCTTGGGGCGGGAGCGGATATGATCCAGTGCCTGAAAGGTTCAATTTCCGCAAAATCTTTAAGTTTTAGGAGAATTTAGCAGTGCCACAGAAAGAAAAAGTCAGAGACATGTTCAACAGCATAGCGGAGAACTATGACAAGTTGAATCACATCTTATCGCTTGATTTCGATAAAGGTTGGCGTAACCATGCCTTGGATCGGATCATTGATGACAATGACAAGTTGTCCGTATTGGATTTGGCATGCGGTACCGGAGATTTTTCCATTGCCATCGCTAGCCGTATGAGAACTCTCGGAAATTCGGACAGTCGGGTTGCAGGCGTAGATATTTCTGAGGGAATGTTGGAAATCATGAAGGAAAAGGTCGTCAAGGCCGGTTTGGAAGATTACATCTCAGTCAATTTGGGAGACGGCGAACATCTTAATTTCGGTACCGGCATTTTTGATGTCGTGACCATAGCATTTGGTATCCGTAATTTTGAAAACAGGGAGCAGGGACTGGAAGAAATGTTCCGTGTGCTAAAACCGGGAGGAAGACTCGTCATTTTGGAATTGTCTCTTCCAGAAAATGCCTTCATGCGTGCCTGCTACAATGTTTATTTCAAGATGGTTCTGCCGTTTATCGGCGGTTCTGTTTCGGGCGTTCGTTCGGCCTATGAGTATTTGCCGGAATCTGTCATGAATTTTCCCGGACGTAAGGAGTTCATGGCGACCTTGAAGGCCTGCGGTTTCTCCAAGGTGGAACACAAGGCATTTACCATGGGGATTTGCCGAATGTATGTCGCCGTCAAATAGAATCAGAGAAAGAACAGATACATGGTGAAGCCTAATCCCGTCAGTAGAGAGAGGAGGAAGGTAGAGATGACCAGAAGAGGGAGCACCGGATCCAGGGCTTTGTCTTCTCTGGTCCAAATCCACTTGAGGGCCAGAATGTAGAGCGGCAGAGTGAGGACGAACAGATAGTGCCATGGATCGGAGATTCTGACCAGACAATAGGCAATCATGGCAATCCAGCCGAAAACAATCAAGAGAGTCTCATATATCTTTGCCTTAGTTGCCCCCAGCATGATAGCTACAGTTTTTCGGTTCTTGATGTCTGTCTTCATGTCTCGGATATTGTTGATGTTCAGAACTGCAATGCTGAACAGGCCGATGGAAATGGCAGGAAGTGTCAGCCAGACGTTTGGCAAGGTATGGGCTGCCACAAAATAGGAACCGAGCACGGAAACAATTCCGAAATAAATGAATACAAAGAGATCTCCCAGTCCCATGTAGCCATAGGGGTTTTTGCCGAGTGTATATTTCATTCCACTGGCAATGGCGGAAGCACCCAGCAGCATCAGAAGAAACGAGTCCAGTGAGAAGAAGGTACCGAATGAAGAATAAATCATGGCCAGACCGGAAACGGCGGAAAGTAAAACAAAGATGCGAATCATTCGTTTCATTTCCTGTACGGTCAGATTTCCCTGCGCAAGTTCATATTGCGGACCAAGACGTTCCTGGGTATCTGTCCCTTTGAGAAAATCACCCAATTCATTGCTTAAGTTAGATAATATCTGCAGGCAGATGGTTGTCAGCAGGATGAAAAAAATGACAGGTCCGCTGATTTGATAGTCTGCCAATGCCAATAGCACACCCAGTAAGGAGCCGGCCAGAGATAAAGGCAGAGTGCGGAGTCTCATTGATTTTATGATAGATTTCAATTTCATGTCCAATGTGTTATAAAATCACTATTTGTTGGTTCTTCTTGTAGGGAACAGTACTTTCAGCCAAAAGGAAATGTTGCGGACAATGGCACCCGGCAGTCCGCTTTGTCGGAAGTCATAGATGAACTTGTCTTTTGGAGGACAGCCATTTCTGGAGTTCAAGGATTTGAACCGACAGGAAAGGGGATAGGCCGCATTTCTCCATATGGGGACGGTCTCGTCCTGGTCATTGCTTCCAAGAATCTTGGGGGCGACCACTACGTTGATTCCATTCTTTTTGGCTCTTCTTCCGTAGTCATAGTCTGCAAACCGGTAGGTGAAAATAGGGTCAATGTCGCCGATTGCCTTGTAGACGTCAGCAGGTACCAATACCAGTTTTCCATCGAAAGTACAGCAGGGAAGTGGCAAAATATCGTCTGGTGTCATCACCTTTCCATGTTTGTTGAGACCGCCAAAGATATAGTGTCTTCCAACTTTGTCACTGATTGTTCCTGCGATGATTGCTTTGTTCTTGAGAAACCGTGAGTTTTCCATCAGGCAGGCAAAAGCTCCGTCGTTGAGCAGAATGCCGCTATCCAATATAATGTAGAATTCATAGCTTTCTTGAGCGGCATATTTCCAAAGATCTTTCAGTTCCTTGTTGCACTCGCCGTCGGATTGGCCTTCTATAATCTTGACCTGTGGAAACTCCTCTGAGACAGCGTCATAGATATCGTCCCTGTCCTTTTCTGCAAGCAGGTAGATGGTGAATGAAAAATTCTCGTCGTTTTTCATTTTGTCTATCTGCACAAAACAGGAACGGAGTACAGCCAAAGTTTTTTCTTTTTGGCTGTGAAAGGTGGTCAAGATTGCTACGCTTTGCATATTAATCCAGTTTCAGAACGGCCATGAATGCACTTTGCGGTACTTGTACGGTGCCGATCTGGCGCATTCTCTTCTTTCCTTCTTTCTGCTTCTCCAATAGCTTCCTTTTACGGGTCACGTCTCCACCGTAACATTTTGCGGTCACATCTTTGCGAATCTGCCTGACGGTTTCACGTGCAATGATTTTTGCTCCGATGGCAGCTTGGATGGCAATGTCAAATTGCTGACGTGGAATCAAGTCCTTGAGCTTCAGACAGATTCTCTTTCCAAAATCATAGGCATGGTCTTCGTGGATGAGGGACGAAAGTGCATCTGCCGGATCTCCGTTGAGGAGGATATCCAGTTTGACCAGTCTGGCAGGGCGGTATCCCATGACATGATAATCAAAAGAGGCATAGCCTTTGGAAATGGATTTCAGTTTGTCGTAGAAATCAAAGACAATTTCGGAAAGCGGCATATCGTAGGTGAGTTCTACTCGAGTCGCAGTGATATAATGTTCTCCCATCAAGGTGCCTCTCTTGTCCAAGCAAAGTTTCATGATGGGACCGTAGAATTCTGTGTTGGTAATGATTTGGGCTCGAATGTACGGCTCTTCGATATGGTCAATCAGGGTCGGAGCCGGCAGTCCGGACGGGTTATGCACATCCTTGATTTCGCCGTTGCTCATGTAGACTTTGTAGGATACGTTCGGAACTGTAGTAATGACGTCCATATCAAATTCTCTGAACAGCCTTTCCTGAACAATTTCCAGATGCAGAAGCCCCAGAAACCCGCAACGGAAACCGAACCCAAGTGCGAGGGAAGATTCTGGTTCATAGACGAAGGATGCATCATTGAGCTGGAACTTCTCCAGGGTCGCCCTCAAGTCTTCATATTTGTCCGCTTGTACTGGATACATTCCGGCGAACAGCATTGGTTTTACCTCCTCAAAGCCAGCGATGGCTTCCTTGCAAGGATTTTCAAGGTGGGTGATGGTATCTCCGACTTTGACTTCAGCGGCTGTTTTGATGCCGGAGATGATGTAGCCCACGTTTCCACATGACAGTTCCTCTTTTGGCTGGAGCTTCATCTTGAGGACACCGACTTCGTCGGCATCGTATTCCATTCCGGTATTGAAGAATTTGACTTTGTCTCCTTTCCGGATGGTTCCGTTCTTGATCTTGAAATAAGCGATGATGCCTCGGAAAGAGTTGAATACAGAATCAAAAATCAAGGCCTGGAGCGGTGCTTCCGGATCACCTTGAGGGGCAGGAATTTTCTCTACAATTGCATCTAGAAGAGGAGGTACACCTTCTCCGGTCTTGGCGGAGACATGGAACACGTCTTCTGGCATGCAACCCAACAGGTCACAAACCTCATCGGTCACAAGTTCCACCTGTGCAGCATCCATATCGATTTTGTTGAGGACCGGGATGATTTCCAAATTGTGTTCAATGGCCTGATAAAGGTTGGAGATGGTCTGCGCTTGAATACCTTGGGTGGCATCTACGACTAGTAGCGCTCCTTCGCAGGAGGCGATGGAACGGGACACTTCATAGGAAAAGTCCACATGGCCCGGAGTGTCAATCAAGTTCAGGATATATTTCTCACCGTGGTAGAGGTAATCCATCTGGATGGCGTGGCTCTTGATGGTGATTCCCTTTTCTTTTTCCAGGTCCATGTCATCCAGCACCTGGCCGTTCATCTCCCTGGCCGTGAGGGTCTGGGTGAGTTCCAGCAATCTGTCCGCCAAGGTACTTTTACCATGGTCAATATGAGCGATTATACAGAAATTTCTAATATTCTTCATAAATAGTTACGATCTGATACTTAGAGGGTAAATATATTGTATCCTACAAATATAGGAAAATAGAAGTGAAAGGTTGAAGAATGTTTCATATATTTGTAGAATAGAACATTAAAAGACTAAAGAATGTTGGCTGAACTGTTTGTCAACTGGCACGTTGACCCTGTTATTTTCCATCTTGGCCCAGTCGCGTTGAGATGGTATTCTATTTTGTTCGTTTCCGGTTTTGTCATTGGTTGGTTCATTTTCAGCTGGTTTTTCCGCAGAGAAGGTGTCAAGACCGAATTGTTGGATCCTCTTTTGTATGTCTTGCTTCTCGGAACTATTGTGGGCGCACGTCTGGGGCATTGCATTTTCTACCAACCGGAATATTATTTTGGCTCCTGGCAGGGTTTTTGGGAAGTTTTCATGCCGTGGAAAGGAGGCCTGGCAAGTCATGGAGGAGCGATTGCGCTGATTTTGTGCATGTGGTGGTACGCCCATCATTATGGCAAGAAGAATGGTTTCGATTTCGTTTGGATTCTGGACCATCTGGCCATCGCCGTCTCTTTTGCAGCCTGTCTGATTCGTTTGGGCAATCTGTTCAATTCCGAGATTTATGGTGATGTCACCAATTTGCCTTGGGGTTTTGTCTTTGAACTCAGGGGGGAAACGGAACCGAAGCATCCGACCCAACTGTATGAAGCGATCAGTTATCTTTTGTTGGGGATCGGTCTGATATTGCTTTATAAATACAGGATGGCAAAGACCTATCGTGGAACTTATATCGGAATTTTTTTCATTGTTTGTTTCGGAATGAGAATCCTGATTGAGTTCATTAAAGAACCTCAGGTGGCATTTGAAGAAAACATGCTTCTCAATATGGGACAGATTTTGAGCATTCCGTTCGTTCTTCTCGGTATTGCCTTTCTTGTCTATGCTTATGTGCGCAAGCAGCCGGAACCGGCAGAACAGCCATTTTTGGTGAATTCGTCCAGAAAATTGGAGAAGGATGCAAAATTGTCGGACAATGTACATAGTCTTCGCTAATTTCAAAAAGATTTGACCATGATGTTGGAGAAAAGTCAGGAGTTCTCGAGTGAGAAGGAGACAGAGCCCAAAATTGCAGAAGTTTTGGATTTTCTGGAAAAACATGGAATTGCATATGAAATCTATCGTCATCCTCCTCTTCCGACTATTGAAATTGCTTTGGAATATTGGAAGAACATCACGGCCGTTCATTGCAAAAATCTTTTCATGCGCAATCACAAAGGAAATCGGCATTATCTGATTTCTTTTGAATGTCATAAGGAACTGGATATTCATTCTTTGGAACATCGGCTCCATCAGGGGAAGTTGTCATTTGCTTCACCTGAAAGGATGGGACGCTGTCTGGGACTTTGTCCTGGTTCTGTTTCTCCATTAGGGCTCATTCATGACATTGGAATCGGGAAGACGGCAGATCCGAAGGAATTGTTTGATAACGGACATCGTGTCAAATTCTTCGTGGACAGTGATTTGCAGAAGGCAGATAGGGTTAGTTTCCATCCTTGTGACAATACTGCCAGTGTCGTTTTGACACATGACGGCTTCATGCATTTTCTGGAGGTATGGGGCGGAGAATATGAGTGGTTGGACATTAGCAATTTAGGGAATGAATAGTATCAGAGCAATCTTTTTCGATATAGATGGGACCTTGGTAGGATTTAAAAGCAAGGTTATTTCAGATCGGACAATAGAAGCCTTGCAGAAATTGCGGGATCAGGGCATTATGCTGATCATTTGTAGCGGGAGACCTCGCAATTTAATTCATAATCTCAAAGATTTCAAGTTCGATGGATATATTACGATGAATGGCACTCACGTCGAGTATGGGGACGAGGTATTGCTGCAGATGCCACTGTGTCAGAAATCAGCAGTTGAGGTCTCCCGAATTTGTGAGGAAAATCATATACCGGTTGTCGGCTTTTCGTCATCGGAATCTGGAATTAATTTTGAGAATGAAGTGACTGGAAGACTCAACCGCTTGTTGGATATAGAAAGTTTTCCTATCGTCCCGATGGTATCATTTGCCCAAGAGCATTCAATTTTCCAATATACAGTGTATGTGAAATCAGAGGATATAGATCGCTATTTCGGCAAGGCTGATCCTGTTGGCATTGCCTGGCACAGGTGGCATCCTGAAATGGCGGATATTATTCCATTCGGCACTTCCAAGGCAGTGGGCGTGGAGGCGATGATTCGTCATTTGGGGATAGAGCGGAGCGAGACCCTTTCATTTGGAGATGGAGGAAATGACATCCCAATGTTTCGGGCTACTGGTCTGGGAGTTGCCATGGGCAATGCCAGTGAAGAAGTCAAGGCAGTTGCTGATTATGTGACATCCGACGCTGATGCCGATGGAATTGTATCGGCATTGAATTATTTTGGACTTGTTTTATAAAGATGAGTCTGGAAAATCCCCACCTGAAACTGTAACATAAAGCAAAATGAATATGAAAAAATTGCTGACCTTATTTCTGTGTGCAGGTCTGGTTTCGAGTATCTATGCACAGAATCAGGAAAAATATCGTCTGCCAGGTCCAGATTCCGGCTATGTCCCATCTGTATCTAATCTCCAAGCCCGAGAAAAGTTTCAGGATATGAAATTTGGAATCTTTGTACATTGGGGACTTTACTCTATCATGGGACAGGGGGAATGGGTTCTGCACAATCGGAACATCAATGCTCAGGAGTATGCTCTTCTGGCCAATTGTTTCAATCCGATTCATTTTGATGCGGAAGAATGGGTGGACATCTTCAAATCTTCCGGGGCTCGTTATATGACTGTCACGACCCGTCATCATGACAGCTTTTCATTGTTCGACAGTAAAGTGACCGAGTATGATGTGATGGAGGCAACTCCTTTCAAGAGAGATGTCATGAAGGAACTGTCAGAAGCTTGTGCCAAGAAGGATTTCAAGTTGCATTTCTATTATTCTCATCTGGACTGGACCCGGGAGGATTATCCGATCGGATGGACAGGACGGGGAACTGGTCGTGACGGAAGTAAGGCAGATTGGGATTCCTATTATCAATTCATGAATGATCAGTTGACGGAGCTTCTTACTAATTATGGACCTGTCGGCTCCATTTGGTTCGATGGTTACTGGGATCACGCTGACAAGCCTGATTTTGATTGGCATCTGGAAGAGCAGTATGCTCTGGTACATCGTCTTCAGCCGGCTTGTTTGATTGGCAACAACCATCATGTCAAGCCATACGCGGGAGAAGATTTTCAGATGTTCGAGCGCGATCTTCCTGGACAGAATGAGGCTGGTTTGTCTGCCAATTCTGTAGTGAGCCAACTGCCTCTGGAGAGTTGCATTACTTTGAGTGTTGGCAGTTGGGGATATAACATGACCAATGCATTCCATGATCGTGATTACGTGATTGGCCAGCTGGTCGGAGCTGCTGGCCGGAACGCCAATCTCCTGCTCAATGTTGGCCCGAGAGCAGATGGTTCCATTCCTGCAGAAGTAGTCAAGGTGCTTGGAGAAGTCGGCCGATGGCTGGAGATTTATGGGGATTCTATCTTTGGAACTCGTGGAGGCTTCGTCGCTCCGCATTCATGGGGAGTGACTACCCAGAAAGACCATCGCCTCTTCGTCCATCTGCTCAAACAGGAGGACGATTGTCTCTATCTGCCGGTAGGCGACCGTAAAGTGAAGTCAGTCAAGGTGATGGCTGACGACGCACATGTACATTTCACGAAAGTGGGCGGCGGTATTCTGATTCAGGTGCCGGAGCACGAGAAGACCGTCGACTATATTCTGGAAGTCACTTTCCGATAGTACGCCGGTTCCGGCAAATGCGGAAACGGTTTGGAAAAACAGCCCCTTTTCCTGAGGGAAAGGTGGTATGAATTGAGTCCGGATGGTGTCAGCAAGACTGACAGCCGGACTTTTTTCTATATATAAAAATAGGTAAATGGCACATATCTTGTATATGCAATAGGCCTTTGAATATGGAGATTTCATCATCTGTCTGAAAGAAATCAAGTCTATATGTTTTGGTGTGTGGAAATCGTGTAAATAGGGATAAGATATCAAATAATAAAATATGAGTAAAAAAATTTTGTTTTTCTTTGTTTCGATGTGCTTGGTGATGCAGGGGACTGCATTGGCTCAATTCAAGCCCGATGCAGAGAATCCTGGTGCTTCCAAGACAGCAGAGACCGCTGAGAAAGTGGATGCTGCAGATGCACCTCTGGTAATCAGCCTGGAGCAGGCGTTGCAGATTGCCATGAGTGAAAATATTGCCGTACGTGTGGCCGACCAGGAGATTTTAAGATCAGAGTATGCCAAGAAAGGCAGTTATTCTTCGTTGTTCCCTCAAGTGAACGGTTCCGGTAATTTCCAGAGGACCATCAAAAAGCAGGTGATGTATTTTGACATGGATATGGGAAGTATGTTCCCTGGTGGAGATGCTGGCGGTGAAGGGGAAGGTGGCGGAGACGCTTCCAGCCAAGCTTCCAGCAGTAAAGATGGGATAGAGATCGGCCGTTGGAATACCTTCGATGCTGGAATTGTCGCGACGATGCCGATAGTCAATTTCCAATTATGGGAAAGCCTCAAGATTTCAGGAAAGGGTGTGGATATTGCTGTCGAGAAGGCAAGAGAGTCCCGCCTGGAGATGGTCACTCAAGTCAAGCAGGCCTATTATGCTGTACTTCTGGCCAAGGAGGCTTTTGAGGTGTACAAGAGTGTTTATGAGAATGCTGTAGAGAATTATCAGCATATTCGGAATAAGTACAATGCCCAGAAAGCTTCGGAATTGGAGATGACCCGTGCCAAGTCCAGTATGGCAAGTGCTATTCCGAACGTCTACAATGCGGAGAGTACAGTCATGTTGTCTTTATGGCAGCTTAAAGCTGTCATTGGAATGGATTTAGACAAGAACATTGATGTCGCTGGCACTTTGGCGGATTATTCAGAAACTATGTTCAAGGCAATTCATGAAAATGATTCCATTTCTCTGGAAAACAACACTACGGTTCGTCAGCTTGCCCTTCAGGCAGAACAGCTTGCACAAAAGGTCAAGATGGACAAATTGGCCTATGCTCCGACTTTGGGAGTGAATTTCAAATACAGCTACAATGTGATGGCCAATGATTTCAATTTCAGTGAATATCGCTGGACTCCCTATTCTTTTATAGGATTCAGTCTGAACATACCGATTTTTTCAGGAGGAAAGAGATTTCATGACATCAAGCAGTCCAAAGTTCAGCAGACCCAACTTAATCTTCAGAAAATTGATGTGGAAAGAAAACTGAAGATTGCCATCAACCAGTATCTTACGACGATGGAGACCAGCATGAAGAGTTATGATGCTTCTTGTGAAGCTGTCGAACTGGCTCAGAAAGCCTATGATATCGCTGCCAAATCGTACGATTTGGGAAAGAGCACGATCACTGATTTGGATGCGGCCCAGTTGACATTGACACAGGCACGTTTGTCCAGTTCACAGGCTGTCTATAATTTTGTTGTGGCCAAATCCAATCTGGAGAAGACTCTTGGTCATGATTTTCTGGATGATGAAGGTAAGGTGGAACTCAATATGATGAGTGCCCGATAAGTAAAAAACACGAATATAGAAATATAAGATATGAAGAAAGTTGTAAGAATGGCAGTGCTTGCGGCGTTGATGGTAATGGCCGCAGCATGCGGAAACAATAAAAAGACTGAGGCGCCGTCCGTCGTAAAACAAGAGATGAACAAAGTAGCTGTAGATAGTGCTATAACAATGGATGTTCCGACGGTAGAGAGCTACACTTCTACGGTTCTTCCTTATGCATTGAACAATATTTCCCCAATGCAGGGAGTCCGTATTGAGAAAATCAATTTTGAAATAGGAGACAAAGTGCGTGCTGGTCAGGTACTGGTGGAAGCCGGTACGCTCAAATTGGAGCAGGCCGAATTGAAATTTAAGAATGACGGTATCGAACTCGAGAGGCTGAAAGGACTTTATGAAGAAGGTGGTGTCTCTCAGTCTGATTATGATGCGGCTGTATTGGCTTATGACTTGAGCCGCAAGAGTCTGGAAGATCTTCGCGCCAACACGATTGTCGTTTCTCCAATCAATGGCGTCGTTACAGCCAAAAACTGTGAAGTCGGAGATGTCTATGCCATGGGACAGCCCGTTCTGGTTGTCCAGCAGGTGACTCCTGTCAAATTGATTGTAGGCGTTTCAGAGTCTGACTATTCTTTCATAAAAAAAGGAGATGAAGTCAGCATCAAGGTGGAAGCGCTTCCAGGAAAAGAGTTCAAGGGTAAGGTCAACAAGATCTATCCGACCGTTGATGTCGCCACTCGTACTGTTCCAGTCGAAGTTTTGGTTCCTAATCACGACATGCAGCTCAAACCGGGCATGTATGCCAAGGTAGATGTCACTTTTCAAGTCAATCGTAGTGTTGTCGTTCCGGACAAGGCTGTCGTCAAGCAACCAGGTTCTGCTCAGCGTGTTGTCTATAAATTGAATCCAGATCAGACCGTCAGCATCGAGGTCGTCAAGATAGGGCATTACATTGACAACAAATATGAAATCTTGTCTGGTGTAGAGAAGGGTGATATTGTTGTAGTCCGTGGCCAGTCCCGTTTGAAAGGTGGCGAAAAAGTCCAAGTCGTAAAATAAGCCGATGCATTTCTTTCAAGGATATTTCTTTGTGGAATGCTTAAGGAATTGGGGACCAGTTGGTACCTGTAAGTAAAAAGAACAAGTAAGTATGAGTATATATAGAACAGCGGTAAATCGTCCGGTGACTACGACTTTGCTTTTCGTGGCCTTTGCGATTTTTGGCATATTCTCTTTGATGAATACTTCCATATCGCTTTATCCGGACTTTGATGCCAATGGCGTCATGGTTGTCTCTACCTATCCGGGAGCCAGTTCTTCCGATGTGGAGACCAATTTGACCAAATTGCTCGAGAACGCCTTGAATGGTGTCCCGAACCTGAAGAACCAGATTACCCAATCTAAGGAAGCTGCCAGCTTGATCGGGTTGGAATTTGAATATGGGACGGATATTGATGAAGCGACAAATGATATACGAGACAAACTGAGTGTCATCAACTCTCAGTTGCCAGATGGCGCTTCTGTTCCAGTCATATTCAAGTTCAGTGCAGATGATATTCCAGTATATATCCTTTCCGCTACAGCAGAGGAAAGCATGCCAAGTCTTGAGAAGATTCTGGATGAGCGTGTCGTTTCGCCTCTTGCCCGAGTCAAGGGAGTCGGTACGGTGTCCATCATGGCGGCTCCAGAAAGGGAAATCCAAATTTTTTGCGATCCTGTCAAACTGCAGGCTTATGGTTTGACAGTCAGCAATATTTCTCAAATCATCGCTGCTGAAAACAGAAATATTCCTGCAGGAAATATTGATATCGGTTCCAACACTTATTCACTTCGTATCGAGAATGAAATTGAGGATCCGAACGAATTGTTGGATATCGTGGTCAGCACTCAGAACGGCCAGGTCGTCTATCTGAAAGACGTGGCAGAACTGATTGATGGCGACGGTGAGAAACAGCAGCAGGGTTATACGATGGGCAAGCGTGCCGCCACCATTTCTATCCAGAAGCAGAGCGGTGCCAATACCGTGAACCTGATCAGGGATGTCAAGAAGAAATTGAAGTCTATCGAGAAGAACCTTCCTTCAGATGTTGTCCTGACTCCTGTTATCGATGGTTCCACCAACATCATCAACAGTATCAACTCCCTGTTGGAGACCATTTTGATTACCTTGGCGGTCGTCATGCTGGTGGTTTATGTTTTCCTGGGCAGATGGCGGGCGACCTTCATCATCGTGCTGTCCATCCCTATCGCGTTGCTGGCCTCTCTGGTCTATCTGTTCGCGACCGGCAATACACTGAACATCATTTCCATGTCCGCACTTTCCATTGCCATCGGTATGGTGGTCGATGATGCGATTGTGGTTTTGGAAAATGTCAATACGCATATTGAGAAGGGCGAGAAACCGAAAGAGGCGGCAGTCCATGCCACTTCCGAGGTGGGTATCTCCGTCATCGCTTCCACCTTGACCATGTTGTGCGTGTTCCTGCCTTTGACCATGGTGAAAGGTATGGCCGGACTGATGTTCAAGCAGTTGGGCTGGATTGTTTCCCTGATCATGATTGTGTCCACTTTTGCGGCGTTGACCCTGGTGCCAATGCTTTGTGCCCACATGTTGACCAACAAGCCGAAGAAACGTGGCAAGATAGGTTCTTTCCTGTTCGGTATGATTGATGCTGGATTGAACTGGATTTCAGAGGGCTATGCAAAGGTCATCAATTGGGCTACTACCCATCGAAGCATTGTGGTGATTTCTTCTCTGGTCATTTTCTTCGCTACTGTCATTTTCTTGGGACCCGGCATCAAGACCGAATTTTTCCCTCACTCTGACCAGGGCCGTCTGAAGGTTAGCATTGAACTTCCGGTCAGCACTTCTCAGGAGGTGACCAGTCATTTTGCAAAAGACCTCTATGACAGGATTGTCGACGATGTTCCGGAAGTGAAGATCCTGAACTACAGTTTCGGTAATCCAAGTGCGGACAACACTTTCGCCAACATCAATGACAATGGTGACTATATTGTCAATATGAACATTGACTTGGGAAGTTCTGAAGACCGTAAGAGAGGAATTGGTGAGATTGCAGATGTCATCCGTAAAGACATTGAAAGTTTTCCTGAGGTGACCAAATACAAGGTGACTGAAGGACAGGGCGGTGTCGGCGGTGCTTCTGTCGTGGATTTGGAAATCTATGGTTATGATTTTGAAATCACAGATGCTATTGCCAAGTACATGAGGGAGCAGATGTTGAAATCAGAGGACTTCACGCAGGTCACTTTGAGCCGTAATGAATATGCTCCTGAATTCCAGATTGACTTTGACCGTACCAAACTGGCTTTGAATGGACTTAATTCCACGACTGCGGCAGTAGCATTCAGCACTGCAATCGGTGGCGCAGTCAACTCTCAGTATCGTGAAGATGGTGATGAGTACAAGATTCGTGTAAGATACGCTCCAGAGTTCAGGACCAGCATTGAGGACATTGAGAACATTGTTGTATATAATGTGGCAGGCAAACCTGTCAAGATGAAGGAGTTGGGAAGAGTGGTAGAATCCCGTATCCCGCCAACCATTGACAGAAAGAACCGTGAACGTTACATTACCGTAAGTGGTGTTGTCGCAGATGGACATGCCTTGAGTGATGCAATTGCCACATCCAACGAGATCATCAGCAATACAGAAATCCCTTCAGATATTTCCATTGAGATTGCCGGTACCTTTGAAGACCAGCAGAAGATGTTCAAGGATTTGATGGTATTGATGGTTCTGATCATCATCCTCGTCTATATGGTGATGGCCTCCCAGTTCGAGTCGTTCATGAGTCCGTTCGTTATCATGTTCTCCATCCCATTCGCCATTGTCGGTGTGATTTTGGGATTGTGGGCGACACATACTCCACTCGGTGTCATGGGTATGATCGGTATCATTATCTTGCTGGGTATTGTGGTGAAGAACGGTATTGTTCTGATTGACTACACCATCCTTATGCAAGAGAGAGGTATGGGTGTTGTCGAAGCTTCTGTGACAGCGGCAAGAAGCCGTCTCCGCCCTATTTTGATGACAACCTTGACGACTGTTCTGGGTATGATCCCTATGGCAGTGGGAACTGGCGAAGGTGCTGAAATGTGGCAATCTCTGGGTATGACCGTTTCATGGGGTCTGTCCATTTCCACAGTGGTCACTTTGGTATTGATCCCGACTATCTATTGTGCATTCGCACTTCGTCAGGAACGTCGTGCCGCCAAGAAGAAGTTGGAGAAAGCATAAATCAACATAATAAAGTATAAAATAAGATGAAATCAATATTCATAGCATTTAACCAGGCTTATAATGAGGAGATCAGTGATCTCCTCGAGGCCCATGGGCAAAGAGGATATACTCGTTGGGTGGATATCCATGGTAAGGGCAGTGTGGATGGTGAACCTCATTTGGGAAATCATGCCTGGCCGACCATGAACATCGGAATCATGGCTGTTGTGCCTGATGAGAAAGTGGAAGGGATTCTGGCCGATCTGAAGGCAAAAAATGAGAGTAGCGAAGCCTTGGGATTGCGAGCCTTTGTCTGGAATATAGAGTCGAGTATATAGATTTCTCCGCTTTTTGCTTTTTTCTGAATTTTATTTATTTTTGTAGAAGGTGTCCAATTCCATCAGGGAATTGGAACTTGTTCAAACAGTAAAAATGAAAGAATTATGGAAATTATAGCGACAAACGAGAATTTTGCAGGTCTCTTGAAAAGCGAACAGCCTGTCTTGGTGGATTTTTGGGCGACATGGTGCGGACCATGTCTGGCATTGTCTCCAGTAGTGGAAGAGATTGCAAAGGAATATGACGGTAAAGCGACTGTCGTGAAATGCAATGTAGATGATTGCAATGATATAGCAATGCAGTATGGTATCAGAAGCATTCCTACTTTGATGTATTTCAAGAATGGCGAAATGGTGGACAGGTCTGTAGGCGTTGTGCCTAAGTCTGACATCCAGTCAAAATTGGAAAAATTGGTCTAAATATTAATCAAGAGCGACACAATGGTTCTTTTTCATGGGACTGTTGTGTCGTTTTGAATTTTGATAAAAACTGGTTAACTATGAAAAAGATTTTAGCAATAATTACGATTGCGTTTGCAATGCTGGCAACCAGCTTCAGTGCCGATGCCCAGTTCTCCAGAGTAAGATTTGGTGTTGCTGGCGGATTTACGTCTTCCTCCACCAACATCAAGAATTTTGATACAAAGTCAGTATCTCTATATCATGCAGGTATCACCTGCAAAGTTCCGCTTTTTTTGGGATTTGCCATCCAGCCATCTGTCCTGTATCAAGTCAAGGGTGCTTCTCTTGATGCATTGAAAGGTGCTGATGCCAAAGAGGCATTGGCTACGATTGATACAAAAGTAGGATATGTTGAGATTCCAGTACAGGTTCAGTGGGGGCCGGACTTGATAGCCTTCCGACCTTATGTCTTTGCAGAGCCTTTCATCGGATTCAGAGTTTATCAGAATTCTAACTTCAAGAGTTCTATTGCTGACATTCAGGGAGGGGAAAATTTCCAAAATGTATTGGACAAGCATCTCAAGAAGACAGAATATGGACTTGCTGTTGGTGCCGGTATTGAGTTCATGATGTTCCAGCTTTCAGCCAAGTATTTCTGGAACTTCGGGCAGATGTATGGAGAGGATGATTCTTTCAAGGATATGGTTAACAAGTTCCCGGATGAAGCCAAAAAGGCATTTACCGAGGGAAAGAGCTTCAACGGTCTGTCAATTACGTTGGGAATCCTATTCTAGCAGGGCTTATGGGCGGAAAGAATCGATTGCTGTTTTTTTGCTCAGCCAGTAAGGAAATTGATCCTAAATTCAATCAAGCTGCACAGATGATAGTCCGTGCGGCTTGTTTGCGAGGATATGAGATCGTTTCTGGAGGCACTGTCAAGGGGACGATGAAGGTCATTGGCGATGTGGCTGCCGCTTGCGGAGGATATCATATAGGGGTCCTCCCCCATTTCATGAAAGGTTTGGAATATCCTGCTTTGAGCAAAACTTGTTGGACGGATACCATGGCGGAAAGAAAAGAGAAGATGCGTGAGGGGGTAACTCATGTAATTGCTTTGCCTGGTGGTATCGGGACTTTGGATGAATTGATTGAGACGTATGTTCTGGTCAAACTCCATCAATTGGAAGCCCGTATCCTGGTCTTGGACCTGAATGGATTCTACCAGCCTTTGAAAGACTTGTTGGATCATTATGTGGCCGCTGGCATGATGACATCAGAAGACAGAAATCTCATCCGTTTTCCTCAGACAGTGGAGGAATTGATGGAACAGATAGATTAACGAAGATTTATGGATTTCAATGAGATAAAATTATATCTCCAGCCGGAGCTGGAACGTGTCAGACAGGAAATGTTGAGAGCTCTCTCCTCAGATATTCCCTTGCTGGAACAGACCAACAAGATGTTGTTGTCCCGTTCAGGGAAGATGGTGCGACCCGTTCTTTCTCTGCTGGTTGCCAAGACTTATCTGGGTGGCAAGGTGACGGAAGATTCCATCAAGTTGGCGGCCACATCTGAACTGCTGCACAATGCAACACTTCTGCATGATGATGTCGCTGACAACAGCAGCCGTCGGAGAGGGATGCCTACCATCATGTCTCTGATGGGAGGACGTGCTTCTGTCCTTTTGGGGGATTATTGGCTGGTGAAGGCCGTAGATCGGATCATGGAAACCAGTTGTTCCAGTGATGAACTGTTCCAGGTTTTTACAAAGACTTTGGGAGATCTGGCAGAAGGGGAGATGCTGCAGCTTCAGAAAGCGGACACATGCAATACGCAGGAAGCGGATTATCTTAGAATTATCTACAGCAAGACAACTTCTCTCTTCGTAGCCACAGCCCACTCCGCTTCCATTTCTGTCGGGGCTTCTCCAGAATTTACAGCTGCCGCTATTGAATATGCTACTAGATTGGGGCAGGCGTTCCAGATCAAGGATGACATTCTGGATTATAATGGGACGGATATCGGCAAGCCGTTGGGACAGGACCTCAAGGAGCAAAAGATCACTCTACCATTATTGGGGGCTTTTGCCAAGGCCAGTCCTGAGGAAGAGAAAGAAATCCGGAAGAAGTTGGTGGATATCTCAGAACATCCTGAGTATCAGCAGGAAATCGTATCTTTCGTACAAAAATATAATGGAATAGAATATGCAGAACAACGATTGGAAGAATTGGTGGCGCAGGCCAACGATGCCTTGTCGGAGATGCCGTCAGGAAAGGATCGGGACTATCTTGCCAGCCTGACCAATTTTGTTGTCGGCAGAAGAAAATAGGAAATGAAATTTTCGGAAATCGCAGGTAATGAGGAAGTCAAGAAGGCTCTAGTCCATATCGTGGACAGCGGGCGTGTGCCACACGCCATGCTGTTTCATGAGGACGAGGGAGGTGGTGCTCTGGCATTGATCCAAGCTTTTTTGGAATATCTTGACTGCGGACAGAAACGGGGGAATGAATCTTGCGGACAGTGTCCTTCATGTCAGCAGATTGCCCGATTCCTGCATCCGGATATCCATTATACCTTTCCCGTCACTTCCGGCCGCAAGGTATCGGGAGAAGTCAGTAAGTTGGTCTCGGACGATTTTGTCCACCTGTGGCGTGAATTGGCGATGAAGAATCCCTATTTTTTGGAAAATGAACTGACGGAAGCTTTGGGAATTGAAAAGAAAAGTGGTCTTGTCGGTATCGCTGAAGCGAAGGATATTTTACAGAAAGTGTCTCTTGCTACTGTTACGGACAGCTATCGGGCCATTGTCATCTGGTTGCCGGAAAAGATGAACGCTGCGGCCGCCAACTCTCTTTTGAAAGAGATTGAAGAACCGGACTCGAGGACTATTTTTCTTCTTGTGACCCATGCTCCAGAAGAGGTGATGAAGACCGTCGCTTCCCGTTGCCTGCGGATCCGGGTGGTACCAGCTCCTGCTGAGGAAATCGTTCGTGTTCTTGAAAATGAGTTTCACGTTGGGCAGGACGATGCGGAACGGGTTGCACAGTATGCTGGCGGTAGTGTGGGACAAGCTTTGTATATGTTGTCAGACCAATATCTTTCCTCCGTCACTTTTGATCTTTTTTCCGATCTGATGGACTGTCTGATTCGTCGTGATCTGGAAGGAACCTTGCAGCTGGGTGAGGATTTGGCCGGGTTGGATTCTAGAGAAAAACAGAAAGCTTTTTGTACTTTTGCAGGAGAGTGTATCCGTAAGATTTTTCTCGTGCAGCAGCATATGGAAGGATTGGCCGGCATCGCTCCGGAAGAGAAGGATTTCTATGAAAAGATGGCCTTATCGGTCAAAAGGAGTTTTTCTCGTAAATCAATGATGTTTTTGGATAGGGCATCCTTGTTGGTCGAGCGGAATGTCAATCAAAAGATTGTCTTCTGCAATTTGGTCACACGGATGTTCACTGCTATATAATTAATTATGAACGAAAACGAAAATATATATTTCGATTGCAGCAGAGGTTGTACGGTCACAAGAGACCAGAATGATGACTTGAAATGTAGTTATCGCATTGGCTGCTGCAAACTGAGGTCTCACAACTGGCTCAACGGAGTCCGTCAGGAACAATTCGCCAACTTCTTTGAGGTCCGGTTCAAGAACACGAGGAAGGGCTTCTATCGGAATGAGTCCGGTCAAAGTCTCAAGATTGGTGATTTGGTGGTAGTGGAATCTCAGACCGGTCATGATCTGGGAATCATCACTTTGGAAGGTCCTGTCGTAGGACGCCAAATGAAATGCAAGAATTTTGATCCGGAAACAATGGAAGTGCGCCGTATCTACCGGAAAGCCAATACTTTTGATATTGAAAAATGGCAGGAAGCCATCGCAAGAGAACAGAGTGTCATGATTCGTGCGCGTCAAATTGCCACTGAATTGGGGTTGGAGATGAAGATAGGAGATGTCGAGTTCCAGGGGGATGGAACCAAGGCTATTTTCTATTACATAGCTGACGGTCGTGTGGATTTCCGTCAGCTGATCAAGGTGTTTGCCGAAGAATTCCGTATCAGGATTGAAATGAAGCAGATAGGTGCGCGTCAGGAAGCCGGTCTGATCGGTGGACTCGGCGTCTGCGGACGAGAACTCTGCTGCGCCAATTATATTACCAACTTCAAGTCTATCACCACTTCTGCTGCAAGATGCCAGGACCTTTCATTGAACCCGCAGAAACTGGCCGGGCAGTGCGGCAAGCTGAAATGCTGCCTCAATTATGAGGTTGCCACCTATCTGGATGCCCAGTCTCAGATACCACGTATCAATGAGCCATTGGAATTTGAAGATGGACAGGCTTTCCTTGTCAAGACAGACGTGTTGAAGGGTATTCTGTATTTTTCTTATGACAAAGGTTCTATGGCTAGTATTTATCCTTTGACTATCAGTGAAGTGCGCTCCATCATGAAGATGAATCGCAATGGAGGCAAACCGGAATCCCTCAAAGTGGAGGAAGAGCAGCCATTGCCAGAATTCGTGACGGCTGTCGGTGATGACAGCATTTCCCGTTTTGATAACAGCAACAAGAAACGCAACCGAAAGAAGTCAGGCCGATCAGGCAATGGTGGTGGCAACCGGAATCGTGAAGAAGCGGAGGCTGCCAAGAAAGTGGCTCCTCAGGAAGCACGTTCCCGTGACGAAAAGAAAAATCGTGAAAACAACCGGAACCGCGACAATGGCAAGGGAGGACAAAAAGGTTCTCGCGAGGTTCGCAACGCCAAGAGTTCCAGGGCACAACGCAACGGACAGAAACAGGAGAATCCAGGAAACGGTAGTCGAAATGGGGGAAAAATATCTGATAAGGCAGGGAAACCTGCCAATTCAGAAAAAGAATGATACAGATGGGGAAGATACAGGAAAAAGGAGGATTGATTTTTGTGTGGGGCCTGATATTGGCACTGGGCTCCGCATGTTCACGTCCTTCTTCTGAAGAGATGTATGTACATGATTATCAGAAAGATGCTTTTGGACAATACGTATTCGAACTGGATTTCTCCCAACCACTCTCCAGCTATGATCTTCGTGTAGGGGTCAATATGGAATGCGATGACAGGGAATTCGCCTCTTTTGAAAATCTTCCTTTGCATTTTCTTTGGCAGTCTCCGACAGATTCTCTCTATGAAGAGGATGCTTGTCTCAATCGAGATGCGTTTATTGGAGGGGATTTTTACAGCAAGCAATTAGCCGCTTCTTATCGGGAGGGGTTCGTTCCCAGAGAAAGAGGAAAATGGAAGATCAAAATTTCGGTACCGGACTCTTGTGTAGCTGGTTCTCAACTTTTAGGGATAGGACTACAGTTGGAGAAACACTGATGTCTTCCTCCTGAAAATGTTAATTTGACAATCTTATAAAAACAGCATAAATCAAAATGGGACACGGAAAATTAAGAAAGTTCAAGGAAAACGAGAGTTTCTCATGTCTTCTGCAACCTTCTTCAGACGAGGTGATAGCATCCTCCGGAGAGAGGAAGACAGGACTCCATCTCAACGATCATCCGATCAAGGGGAATTGGAACAAGAAAATGTTCGGGAATGACCGCCCTGTCGTAGTTGAACTGGGTTGCGGACGAGGTGAATATACAGTTGATCTGGGTATGAGAAACAACGATTTCAACTATATCGGAGTGGATATCAAAGGAGCCCGTCTCTGGAAAGGGGCCAAATATGCCACCGAGAATCAGTTGTCCAATGTCGCTTTTTTGCGTACCCGTATCGAATTCATCGAGGCATTCTTTGCACCAGGAGAGATTTCAGAACTTTGGCTGACTTTTTCTGACCCGCAGATCAAGAGTGAAAACAAACGTCTGACCAGTCCTATGTTCCTGGAACGTTACCGTCATTTCCTCAAGCCGGGAGGTATTGTCCACCTCAAGACGGACAGCCAATTTCTGCATCACTACAGCAAGGAAGTCGCTTTGCAGAACCATCTGAAGATCCTGGCCTGTGCCGATGACCTGTATGGAGAGGGTCGTGAGGATCTGTATCACAGCGGAGTCGCATCCATTTGCGGCAAAGATGCGGTAGATGCCCTCTTTGAAGTGCAGACTTACTATGAGAAGATGTTTCTGGAGCAAGGACTCAAAATCACCTACCTTTCCTTCCAGATTGACCATGAAGGAGAATTTGTCCAGCCGGAATGGGATGTGGACTATTGGAAGGCAGTGGAAGGAGGACGTCGCACTTTCGGACATCTGCGCAATGTCTGACCGGAAAGAACACCAAGATTGATAACCAATAACACAAAGTATGAATATTTCAAAGATTTTATCAGCATTGGCCGGCACTGCGTTGTTGACCGGTGCCGTCTCCTGCCAGGGCGGAGACAATACGCTGACCGCAGAAGAGAAAGCCGAAGGATGGCAGCTGCTTTTTGATGGCAAGACCCTCGATGGCTGGAGAGATTACAACGGTACGGAACTGACCGGTCCTTGGACCGTCGAAAAGGGGATGATTGAAGCGAAAGGAGACGGAAACGAGTTCTCCGGCTACATCGTCTATGACCAGCAGTTCGAGAACTTTGAACTGCAATGGGACTGGAAAATCTCAAAGGGAGGCAATAGCGGCATGATCTATCATGTCCAGGAAGGTCCGGAATTCAAATATCCGTTTGTGACCGGTCCTGAATATCAGCTCATTGACGAAGAACACTTCGCCGAGATGAACGATGGGTACCAGCTGCTGGACTGGCAGCGCTGTGCAGTGGATTACGCCATGTACATTCCAGACCTGGAGGCCCGTATCATGAAGCCGGCAGGAGAGTGGAACACTTCCAAGATCATCTTTGACAATGGCCACGCCACCTATTTCCTCAATGGCAAGAAAACGGTGGAATTTGATGCCTGGACACCAGATTGGCTGGCCCGCAAGAACAGCGGAAAATGGGAGGACTGCCCGGAATACGGTATGGCTCGCAAGGGACTGATCTGTCTTCAGGACCATGGCTATCCGGCATGGTTCAAGAACATCAAGATCAAGGAACTTCCTGCCAAACCGGAGAAGGTATCTCTGTTCAATGGCAAGGACTTGACCGGCTGGCAGGTATACGGTACCGAAAAATGGTACGTGGAAGAGGGTGACCTGGTCTGCGAGAGTGGCAAGGACAAGGCCTATGGCTATTTGGGAACCCAGAAATATTACGATGACTTTGAACTGACTCTTGAATTCAAACAGGAGTCCGACGGCAATTCCGGAGTCTTCATCCGTTCATTTGTACCGGAAGGTGTCCGTGTCCATGGCTGGCAGGTGGAAGTAGCCCCAGTCAATCACGATACCGGTGGAGTCTATGAATCTTATGGTAGAGGCTGGCTCTATCAGATCCCTGACGAGAAGGAGAATATCCTCAAATACGGAGACTGGAACCAGTTGCGCATCCGTCTGGAAGGCGACCACCTCCAGACCTGGCTCAACGGTGAACCGATGACGGATCTCCGTGATGAGAAGATCGGAGCGGCACAAGGCCGGATCTGCCTCCAGATTCACGATGGTGGAGGAATCAAAGTCCGTTGGAGAAATTTGGAACTTCAGGAACTTTAGTCGTTTTGGAGACCTTGCACAAGGTCTCCATTTTTTTTAGATCTGTGTCCAGTGGATGAGAGTGCCCTGCTTCTCCAGACTCCGGAACCAGGTCATCTGACGCTTGGCGAACCGGTGGATTTCATGGGCCAGCTGGGTGCGCATCTCGTCGTAGGTCAGCTCTCCGGTCACATACAAGGTCACATATTTGTATTCCAGACCATAGTAGATGAGGTCTTCTGCGGCAATTCCGCTGTCGAGCAGCCCCCGGATCTCCTCGACCATCCCTTCTTCCAGACGGGCATCCAGCCGCCGGTCAATCCTGCGGACCCGTTCTTCTCTGGATACCAGAGTACCGATATAATAGACTTTCAGTTTCTGGGCTGTCGTGCTGAAATAGGCTTCCACCGCCGCCTTGATATAGAGCCCGGAACCGCCACAAAGAATGGGGATGCGGTGCCTTTCGCGCAGGTCGGCATAGACCTTTTCAAAGTCCTGCTGATACTGGTAGATATTGTACCGGTAACCGGCCGGACAGATGTCGATCAGATGATATGGGATCTCTTCGTATTCTTCCAGGTCTTTTCCTGTGCCGATGTCCATCCCCCGGTAGAATTGTCGGGAGTCCGCTGAAATGATTTCCGCAGCAGGGGCATTCTGCCCCGGAAGGTTTCCTGCTCCGTCCCGGCAGAGCCGGTTGAATTCCCGTGCCAGCTGCACGGCATAGCGGGTCTTGCCCGAAGCGGTCGGCCCGAGAACGCAGATCAGATCGATCTCTCCATCCAGATAGGACTGCAGCACTCCAGCAGCATCAATCTGCTCGGGTTCAGGCAGTGGGGCAATCGGTGAATTGAAATTTCCTTTTTTCTTGGTCATGATTCTATGGGCTTTCTCCTTCAATTCTGCAAATATCTTAAAAGTTAAGCAAATAATGGTATATTTGCATTTCCAACTTGAGCAAACAGATTGTTTGTCAGGAAATGAAGACTAAATGTAGCAGACTATGCCGAAAGCAAAAAGCAAAATATCTATCAGCAACCGTAGGGCCTCTTTCGATTACGAATTCCTGGAGACCTATACCGCAGGTATCGTGCTCGTCGGAACCGAGATCAAGTCCATCCGTTCCGGCAAGGCATCCCTTGTCGATTCCTTCTGCTATTTTGATCTCCGTGGCCAGCTCTATATCAAGGGAATGAACATTGCCCAATATTTCTGGGGTTCATGGGGACAGCACGAGCCGGCGAGAGACCGCAAGCTGCTTCTGACCAAGAAGGAGCTGCGTCATCTGCAGAATGCTGTGAAACAGAAGGGTCTGACCATCATCGCAACGAAAATGTTCATTGCGGAAAACGGCTATGCCAAGGTCAATATCGCCCTCGCACGCGGTAAGAAGGTGTATGACAAGCGACAGTCCATCAAGGAGAAGGACATGCGCCGCGAGATGGAGCGGATGTAACTGATCCATTGCTGGAAATAAAAAAGCAGGGTTGGATTCCAACCCTGCTTTTTGTCTTTTCGGTCTGTCCGGACTAGAGCTCGAACGCTTTCTTGATCATGTCCACGGAGTCCAGCAGTTCCCATCCGAAGAACTGGACCAGTTTGTTGACCTTCTTGCCGTCACGGATCAGTTCCATGGCTTTGGTGTATGGTTTTCTTCCCATGTGGCCGTAGCTGGCGGTCGGCTCATAGATAGGGTTCTTGAGCTGGAACTTCTCGATGATCTTGGCTGGCCTGAGGTCGAACAGCTGGTTGATCTGCTCAGCGATGTAGCTGTCTGAGAATGGTTTGCCGTCTTTTCCTTTGGCGGCAGTGCCATAGGTGTCCACATAGATGCTGACAGGACGGGCTACACCAATTGCGTAGGCTACCTGTACCAGCATTTCATCTGCAACGCCGGCAGCCACCATGTTCTTGGCAATGTAGCGGGCTGCATAGGCTGCGGAACGGTCCACTTTGGAAGGGTCTTTTCCAGAGAAGGCTCCACCACCGTGAGCGCCTTTTCCACCGTAAGTGTCCACGATGATCTTTCTACCGGTCAGACCGGTATCACCGTGAGGACCACCGATCACGAATTTTCCAGTCGGATTCACATGCAGGATGAAATCGCCCTGGAACAGTTTGGCGGTCTCTGCCGGAAGAGTCTCCATGACCATAGGAATCAGAATTTCCCTTACGTCTTTCTCGATTTTCGCATGCATCGCGTCATCGACCTTCGCCTGGCCATATTGTTTGACGGCATCCTCGTAAGACATGCTGCCCAATTCGCTTGAGACGAAATTGTCATGTTGGGTGGACACCACAATGGTGTGGATACGGACTGGTTTGTTGGTGTCTCCGTCGTATTCAATGGTGAACTGGGATTTTGAATCCGGACGCAGGTAAGGCATCAGTTCTATGTGCTTGTGTCTGATTTCTGCCAGCACTTCCAGTGTTCGGTGGGACAATGCCAATGGGAGCGGCATATAGTCCTCGGTATCATGGCAGGCATAACCGAACATCATTCCCTGGTCTCCGGCGCCCTGGTCTTCCGCTGCTTCGCGGACCACGCCTCTGTTGATGTCCTGGCTCTGCTCGTGGATGGCGGAAAGCACACCGCAGGAATTACTGTCAAACATGTAGTCGGCCTTGTTGTAGCCGATAGTGTTGATCACACGGCGTACGGTGTTCTGGATGTCTACATAGGCATCTTCAGAACGGACTTCGCCACCTACTACCACCAGACCGGTGCTGCAGAAGGTCTCACATGCCACTTTCGCTTCTGGATCCTGTCTCAGGAATTCGTCGAGCACGGCATCGGAAATCTGATCGG
This sequence comes from Bacteroidales bacterium, assembly GCA_020026275.1. Classification (GTDB taxonomy): domain Bacteria; phylum Bacteroidota; class Bacteroidia; order Bacteroidales; family UBA932; genus Cryptobacteroides. The sequence continues at coordinate 179,701 of JAHHQQ010000001.1, read as the reverse complement.
AAACCTTGTCAGGATGTCCTTCAGATACGGATTCGGATGTAAATAAATAATTCATTGTATCAAAATTTATATTTCTGTTTTCTCATTTCTCGAAGAGGGGGAGAAAAAACGGGAAATCTTTGATTCTGGTCGGAAAATCCGTTTCCGAAAAGGGCCGGATACAAAAATAGCTCCTGAAAGGAGCCGTCGAAAAACACTATAAAATGATTCTTATTCCGCTGGAATATAGAATTTTAGCATTTTTTAACGTGGTTGCAAGCAGCCAAATCTCTCCACAATTCGATTTTCATCACAAAGGTAGGGCAATATTTTGTAATTCCAAAATTTATGTGATGTCTCCACAATAGATAAAGGTATGCAAGGGTTCTTATAATTTGTAACGTTTAAACGCATAACTGATTGATTTTTTGTAGACTGAATATTTAATTCTGAATAATTTTCGTATTATATTTGTGCTTTACATTAACTAATCCATTATTATTTATGAAACATTCTATCAAGTTTGTTCTGCTAGGCTTGCTTTCTTTTTTCATGATGAGTACAGCCTTTGCGCAGGTGACAACATCATCCCTTGGTGGACGAATCTTGGATGAAAAAGGAGAACCTGTTATAGGTGCTGCAGTTATTGCAACACACGAGCCTTCTGGTACTTCTTATGGTGCTGTCACCAATCTCGACGGTCGTTACACTATTCAGGGTATGCGTACCGGTGGCCCCTACAAAGTAGAGGTGTCTAACCTTGGTTATAGAACCATGACCTATACGGAGGTTGTCCTTCAGTTGGGTGAGCTTTATAGCTTGAACGCAACGATGAAGGAGTCTGCTGAGTCTCTTGAGGAATCTGTAGTGATCGCTTCTCCGAAATCAAAGCTTAACGTTGAGAAAACGGGCGCTTCTACCAACATTTCCAGAGCGCAGATGCTTTCTGTGCCTTCTGTCAGTAGAAGTATTACAGATATCGCAAAACTTTCACCTTATGGTGGCGATGGCATGAGTTTCGCTGGTGGTGACGGTCGTTCTGCAAACTTCACTGTAGATGGCGCAAACTTCAACAATAACTTCGGTTTGAATGCTGGTCTTCCTGGTGGTGGCAGCCCTATTTCCATTGATGCAATCGAGGAGATCCAGGTGGTCATCTCTCCATTTGACGTACGTCAGACCAACTTCATCGGTGGTGGTTTGAACGCCATTACCAAATCTGGTACCAACACATTCAAGGGTACCGCTTACGCTTACCATCGTAATGAGAACATGAGAGGCAGTGCCATCAACGGTATGGAAACAGCTCAGGCTGGTCCTATCGCAAAAGAGCGTACTTCCACTTACGGCATGACTCTCGGTGGACCAATTGTAAAGAACAAACTCTTCTTTTTCGTGAACTTCGAGTATGTCCAGAGCCCACAGATTGCCAACCGTTGGCAGGCTTCTGTAGATGGTGTCGCTGATCCGGACCGCTACATTTCCCGTACTACTGTAGAGGATATGGAAAAGGTGAAGAAGCACCTCATGGACAAATATGGCTATGACACAGGTTCTTATACCAACTTCCCTGCAGATGAGAGCAATATGAAGTTCCTTGCCCGTATCGACTGGAACATTACTGACGGACACCATCTTGCTGTCCGTTACAACTATACCAAGAATACAAGCTGGAAAGCTCCGAACAAATCTTCATCCAACTGTGGTCTCCGTACCGTTCAGGCCCGTATGTCAGAGTTCTCCATGTCTTTCGCAAACTCCATGTATTCAATGGACAACAATGTGAACTCTGTCACTGTCGATTTGAACAGCCGTTTGAGCAATGACCTTTCCAACCAGTTCCTGTTCACCTTCTCCAAATTGGATGATATCCGTGGTACAAACTCCAAGAAGTTCCCATTCATCGACATTCTTGATGGAACAGGCGTGACTCCGTATATGTCAGCCGGTTACGAGCTCTTCACTTGGAATAACGGTGTTCACAACGATGTCTTCACAGTGAAAGATGATATTACCTACTATGCAGGAAACCACAAAGTGACTGCAGGTCTCAACTATGAGTATCAGATGGCTGACAACTCATACATGAGAAACGGTACAGGTTACTATCGTTACAACAGCTTGGATGACTTCCTCAATGGCGCCACTCCAGAGACTGTCGCCATCACTTACGGTTACGACGGTGAGGAAAATCCTGCTGCACGTGTAAGATTCCACCAGGCTGGTCTCTATGCTCAGGATGAGTGGAGTGCAAATGACAACTTCAAGTTGACTTACGGTCTCCGTCTCGACGGTATGTTCTTCGACAACCAGGATGTGATGACCAACAACGCTATCAAGGACTTGGACTACGGTGGAAGACATATTGATACCGGCAAATGGCCAGGTGCAAATGTTTCCATTTCTCCAAGAGTCGGCTTCAGCTGGGATATCCTCGGCAACAGAAGCTTGAAACTCCGTGGTGGTTCCGGTCTCTTCTCCGGTCGTCTTCCATTGGTGTTCTTCACCAACATGCCTACCAACTCCGGTATGGTTCAGAACGTAGTTTCTCTGACAACCAAATATGAGAAGTCCGGTGCTAAGGCTGATCCGCTTCTTGAGAACTTCAAGGGTGACATGATCGTTGACACTCAGAAGATGGTTGAATATCTCAATAAACTTGATCCTAAGAGATTCCCTACCTCCATTTCTCCTGAGGACGGTGTTCTTCCTTCTCAGATTCAGGCAGTGGATCCTAAGTTCAGAATGCCTCAGGTATGGAAGACTTCTCTCGCTTTGGATTATGCTTTCCCTACCTCCTTCCCATTCTCTGTTACAGGTGAGTTCATCTTCAACAAGACTGTCAATGGGGTGAACATGTCCAACTGGAATCAGAGACCAATTGATGGATTTGTGAAGTTCAATGGTCCAGATAACCGTGCCATCTATCCTGCAGGTATCGCTTCCAAGTATACTCACATGGTAGATAGAGTAGATAAAGAAGGAAAGCCTTATCAGGAAGAGGTCGCCAACCCTAATGCGTTCGTGTTGACCAACACCAACAAGGGTTATGGTTATGTCGCTAACGTGACATTGAAGATGGAACCAGTCAAGAACTTGAACTTGATGGCTGCATATACTTATACTGAACAGAAAGAGTTGACCGGTCTGCCAGGTTCCAACGCAGAGTCTGCATTCACTTACACTCCAACTGTCAACGGTCCCAATTTCGCTGATCTTCATACTTCACAGTATGTGACTCCACACAGAGTGATCGCTTCCGTTTCTTACATGGATAAGGCATACAATCACTTCAGCTTGTTCTACGAGGCTCATCCGGCTGGCAGATATTCTTACATGCTGGATAACGATATGAACGGCGATGGTTACAACTACGATGCCATGTTCATCCCTACTATGGAGCAGATTGAGAACAACGAGTTCAGATTCGCTTCAACCGATGATAGAGATCGTTACGTATCTTATGCCAAGAATGACAAGTATCTGACCAAACATGCAGGTGAGTATGCTGAGGGTTATAGCGTTTTCGCTCCTTGGATGCACAGACTCGATTTCCGTTATGCTCATGACTTCAAGATCAAAGCAGGCAATCAGATGAATACTCTCCAGCTCAGCCTTGACTTCAAGAACGTCCTCAACTTCTTCAACTCAAGCTGGGGTATCAGCAAATACATGGAACCGGGTCTGAAAGAGGGTCGTCTCCTTGCTATGGATCACATTGACCAGGACGGTTACCCAGTATATACGACCAACAAGGCAGTTCAGCCAGGTATGGAAGTTTGGAAATACAGCCCAAGCCCACTCCAGTGCTGGTATGTTCAGGTTGGTATCAAATACATGTTTAACTAAATTCTTGAATTGAACTATGAAGCTTAAAAATATATTCATGTCTCTCCTTGCAGTTCTTTTTGTTGCAACTGCTTGTGAGGAAGAGAAATTGCCTCAGCTCTCAGAGCTTCAGGTTTCTCAGAGCATCATCGGTTTCGATGCTGAGAATCCTCAGCCGGTAAAGGTGACTTTCACTGCTACTGGCAGCTGGGAGATTGTCGCTACTGCTAAAGAATTCCCTACTTGGTTCACTGTTGAGCCAATGAAGGGTGGTGAAGGTGAGACTGTTGTGACCTTTACTGCAGCCGGCCCTGATAAAGTGGCTCATGAGGCTGACCTCAATGTAAATTGCCTTGATGAAGAAAAACATGTACTCAACGTGCAGCATCTGATCGTTAAACAGGGTGTACAATCCAAGGAAATCACTCCTCTCAACACTATCGCAACAGAAGGTGTCGAGGGTGCGACCTACTATGTTCATGCAACTATCAAGGCCATAAAGAACGGTAAATACGGTAACCTCCTTCTTGAGGACGAAAGCGGTACACTCGATGTATACGGTACTCTCAACGAGGATGGCAAGGAAGGTCACTTCGCTGATCTGGGTCTTGGTGTCGGTGATGAAATCTGGGCACATGGTCCATTCAGCCCTTACAAGGGTACCCCTCAGTTGAAGAATATCACTGTTGACAAATACAAGAAATCGCTTGTTCTGCTAGAAGAAGGCATGGGCAAGTTTGATTTGGAGAAGGAAGCTCAGGACATTGAGGTGAAACTCAGTGTTTATGGTGAGGGACTCGATATCAAGCCAGTCACTAACGTCGAGGGAAAGGAAGTGGATTGCAACTGGATTTCTGTAACTTCCATGAATGTTTCCGGTAAAAATGGCGTTGTCAAACTTCATATTGGTTCAAACAGTGATGTGAAACCTCGTTCCGCTAAAGTATATTTCACTTCCAAAAAAGGAAAAGATGCGTCTGTAGTGTTCAGCAACATTTCCCAGAAGGGCAACATCCCTGCCAAGAGCACCGTGAAAGATGCAATGATTTCTCCTTATGTATATGTTGAGGGTACTGTGGCCGCGGCAGGTACTGCCGGTTATGTCCTCTCAGATGCAACCGGTTCTATCATGATATATTACAAGGATGCAGAATACAAGGATGTCAAGAAAGTTGGAGACAAGGTCAAGGTCGTCGGCAAGACTTCCACTTACAACTTCACACGCCAGATCACTGATCCTGATCTTGATGAGAAGATCGGTGACGACAAAGACTTCAAGCAGCCTGCAGTGAAAGTTCTTGCAAGTGCTGAAATGAGCGCAATCATGGCGAAGTTGGTCGATAAGGATAAGGTAAAAGATCTTCTTGTCGATATCGAATATGTAAAAGTTACCGGTAAACTTGACTATGGCAATCGTTTCCAGAATATCTTCATCGATGGATTCAAAGATGGCGATGCTTCAATCTACAAGATTGATCATAAGGGAATGGGAGCGGAATTGAAGAAGCTTAATGGTAAGAATGTAGACATTTTCGGTTATCTCGTACAGGTGTCTGGTGGAAAACATTTCAACGTCATCGTCACTTCTTTCGCAGAGTCAACCGGTGAAGTCGCTCCATAGCCAGGGCCAGGTAACATTCATTGGTTTCTGACATTTCCTTCAGCGTAGGCATGAATGCTGGTGCCAAGAAGATCGGCTTCTATGCTGTATCCTGGAAAGGCTAGACCTTCGAATTCATTCTGAAGAATGGTGCGACCGTTCTCGGCACTGTTTCGGCAAAAGCGAATGTGGGAGCAGCAGAAACTCCTGCCTGTATCATCAATGTGACAGATGCTGATTACTATGAGGTTGTAATGACAGATGCCGCTTCAATTGAAGTTGCATCTGTCTCAGGACACTTGAGAAGTTTGCTTTTGGGCATCAATCTTGTCAAATAAGATTCAACTAATCTGGACATAATGAAGGCTGCTCTTTCTTGAGCAGCCTTTTTCATGCCATGAAGTGACGATAAGGTCCTCTGATTTTTCATTGTCATTCTCTTGGTCCATAATAGAACAATAATTCAAATATTTAGCTATCTTTGTAACCCACACTATATTATGAAGGAACATTACCTACTGAATATTAACTTAAATCATAAGACTGATGAAATTGAAGAATTTAATTCTTGGATTATCGGCTTCTGTTGCCGTGTTGGCATCTTGTCAGCAGAAAGAAGAGCAACTGGGAGCTCCTGCATTGAATCTTAATCCGGAGACAATGCAATTTGAATCTGCTGCAGGTGAGCAGATACTTACTATTACAGCTACAAGGGATTGGGCAGTAACCAACGATCAGGATTGGCTTGTTTTTGATCCAGCATCAGGAAAGGGTTCCAACTCTGAACAGAAAGTGACCGTTACCGTATTGGCAAATCCTCAGAATGACAGAACCTGCGAGGCTTCTTTCTCAATTGGAATGGTCACCAAATCTCTCACCGTCTCTCAGAAAGGGGACAAAGGAGAGGCCGCTCTGGAGATCACTTCAGTTGCAGACTTCATCAAGGCTGCAGACAAGAACAAGGTATGTGTCTTGAAGGGAACTCTTTCTAATTTGGCAAAGGGTGATAGATTTTGGGGCTTTGACATCAATGACGGCACTGGTACCGTGACAGCCGCTTTCCCTGCCAACTGGGACGAGTGGAAAGACAAGCTTTCTGATGGTGGTACGGTAACTGTACAAGGCTCTTATGAATTTTTTGAGAAGAAAGGAACCCATCAGGTCAAGAAAGCTAAAATCCTTGCTTTCGAAGCGGGTGAGGTGGTTCCTCCTGTTGAAGCAGAATTGATATCAGTTGCAGACTTCATCAAGAAAGCAGATACTCAGAAACCATATAAATTGGTCGGTACTCTTGAAAATGTCGCAAAGGGTGATAGATTTTGGGGTTTTGACATCAATGACGGCACTGGTACCGTGACAGCCGCTTTCCCTGCCAACTGGGACGAGTGGAAAGACAAGCTTTCTGATGGTGGCAAAGTGACGGTAGTAGGTCCTTATGAGTTTTTTGAGAAGAAAGGAACCCATCAGGTCAAGAAAGCGACAATCCTTGCTTTCGAGACTGGCAACGTGACTCCAGGTCCGGAAAAGCCTGCAAATCTTAAAAAGGTGACTGTCAAAGAGTTCCTTGCCGCTCCGGTAGATGGTGCCACTTGGTACGAACTGACAGGAAAGATTACTAAGATTTCAGGTGCGGAATATGGTAACATTTATATTGAAGACGCTACTGGCCAGGTATATATTTACGGTCTTGTGAAAGAATTCGTTGAAAAAAATGACAAATCATTTGCTTCAATCGGACTCAAAGAAGGTGATGAGGTTACCTTGGGTACACTCAGAGCAGAATTCAAGGGAACCCCACAAGGCGGTGGAAGCACACCGGCTTTCTATATTTCTCATAAAGAGGGGCAGGGTGGAGATCCATCCAAGCCTGACGGAGAAGCCAAATGGGAATTTACCAGTTCTATCGCATACGAGATTGCAGATGCCGCCTATAAAGAGAAGGCAAAAATCAATGGACGGGATGAAGAAATTCCTGTTTTGAAATTGGGAAAAGGCAAGAGTTATGGAAAGGCCAATCTGGCTGTTCCTGCAGGTACAACCAAACTTGGTTTCTATGCAGTCGCATGGAAGGGTGATGCTGCTGTCCTCCAATTCGGAAACGGAACAAAGGTGGAACTGGAACGTGGCAATGATGGCGCAACCGGTACAAATCCTTATGCCATGAAAGACATTACTGCAATCGATTACTATGAGATTGAACTGAAAGGAGATGAAGGTACTCTTTCTGTAGAGACCGTTGAGATGGGAAAACGTGCCATTCTTTTCGGAATCAATCCTGTAAAATAATACTTTATGGAATAAAGGTCACGGGCTGCTGCAGGAGCGGCTTGTGACCTGTTTTTTAATTGACTGATTTCGTCTTCAGGACGGGACCAGTCATTTTACCCCCCAGATAAGATGAAATTCGGTAAATTTAAATTGTTTTCCGGGACGTTGATGGTCCTGTCGCTTTTGTTCCTTTTTTCTTGTGACAAGAATACGGGAGGGTCGGCTGATCCGATTATACAGATCAAGAGTGCAGAGGTGAGCCAGCGTGCTGGAGATATGTTTGTTTCTGTCCAGGCAGAAGGGCCCTGGAAGCTGAGTCTCGTGTTTGGAGACCAGGAACCATGGGCTGAACTCAGCACGACAGAGGGTGCCGGTTGCAAGAACAACATCATTCTTTCTTACAAGGAAAATACGGCAGATGAACCTAGAAAATTTGAAATTGCGCTGGTCGCTTCTGGTAAACAATGTTTTCAACAGATCATTCAGGCAGGAAAGTCGGCTCAAAAACCAATTGATCCGGACCGTCCGCCAATTAATCCTGGAAAATATGTCATCAACGCATCTTGGATGGAACTTCCAGACATGAGCGACAGCAATCTGGATTATGTCGCCCATCATTTCACAAACAAAGGAAGACGTTATCGCAATTATTCAATTGCCTATAGTGAGAAGGATGTGGTTTCTATCTGGGTGGCCTATCCGCTTTGTGCTTCCTATCTGGGAAGTCTGAAAAGAACCAACAAGTGGGCTTATGATCCTGTTTTGAAAGAATTGTCCCCTGCTCCATTTCACGGTTATGGCGGATCTATGGACAGAGGTCATCTTCTTCCATCGGGAAGTCGTACTTGCTGTGTTTCAGCGAACGAACAGACTTTCTATGGCAGCAATATGGCACCGCAGATCGGAAAGGGTTTCAATCAGAATATTTGGGCACAGTTGGAAGGACAGGTCAGAGGCTATGCAAAGCGCATAGATACACTCTATGTTGTTACTGGCTGTATTCTGGAAGGAAGCAGGGAGAAGTCTCGTGATTCTGACGGAAAACGGATAACGGTTCCGACAGGCTTTTATAAGGCTTTGCTTGCCTACCATGAGAATTCAACCTATTCCAAGTGGATGGGAGCAGCGTTCTACTTGGACCACAAAAGATATGATAGGGAAACCATCGTCAAGTCAGATGCCATGTCAATTGATGATCTGGAGAAGAAGACCGGCATTGATTTCTTCCCTCATCTGGTAGAAAAGATTGGTAAGGAAGAGGCAGAAAAAATAGAAAAACAAAATCCACAGAAAGTCGCATTCTGGTGGTAAGCATATCTGAATTATGAAAAAAATACTGTATTCAATCTTGGTTCTGCTGCTTGTCGGTACCAGCGCAATGGCCGGGACCCCGAAGACCAGGCAGAATTATGTCATAGGTTTCTATAACCTTGAAAATCTATTTGATATTTATGATGATCCTGTCAAACGTGACGATGATTTTCTTCCAGAAGGAAAGAACAAGTGGACAGAGGTCAAATACAAGAAGAAACTTCACAATATGGCGACCGTCATTGCAGATATGGCCAAGAAGAACGGTCGGTTCCATACGATTCTCGGTGTGAGTGAAGTGGAGAACAGGCTTGTTCTGGAGGATTTGGTGTCCCAGCCTGAAATTGCAGCCGCCAACTATCAGATTGTCCACTATGATGGACCGGACAGACGAGGTGTCGACTGTGCGCTTCTCTATAAACCGGATCAGTTCAAATATATTGAAAGTGAGTCCATCCCTTATACTTTTGAAGGCAGCAGCATTGATTTTGTAATGCCGAAGGAAGAACAGGAATATTTCAAGACCCGTGATGTGCTTCTGGTCCGTGGCCAGATTGCCGGAGAAGATGTTGCTGTCTATGTGGCTCATCTTCCATCCAGAGTCGGTGACAAGAAAGGTAGTCATCAGCTTAGAGAGCGCGGCGCTGAAATCATTTACAATCATTCCCAGCAGCTCATGAAAAGATACCCCGGTATCAAGATTATGGTGATGGGTGATATGAATGATGATGCGACCGATGCCAGTATGGCCGAATTCCTCCATGGCAGGGAAAACATTTCAGAGGTGGGAAGTGCTGACTTCTTCTGTCCGTTCACTTCTATGTTGAAAGCTGGCTACGGCACCTTGTGCTATCGTGGCGTATGGAGCATCTTTGATTTGATTCTGGTCAATTCTAATCTGGTCAATGATTCTGAAGGGCTCAAAATCCAGAAGTTCGGGAAAGGGAAAAAGGCATTCTATGGCCAGATTTTCAAGAAGCCTTATATGACCACCCAGAAAGGACAATACAAGGGCTACCCTTTCAGAACTTTCTCAAGAGGTGCATTTGTGGGAGGTTACAGTGATCACTATCCAACCTATATCGTAATAGGCAAATAAAAAATATCAAGAAAAATATGTTCAAGAAAGCAACGCTTCTCCTGATTATGGTTTTGTCATCATTTGTAATGTTGGCGCAGAATCTGGAAGGAGGTATTGAAGGATCCGTCGTCGAGCGTAGTGGCAGGACACCGATTGCTGGTGCAAAGGTTACTCTTTATCAGAGCGCTTCTGACGAATATGTGGATTCCCAGATTTGTAAAGAAGATGGCAAGTTCCTGTTCAAGGAGCTGTCAAATGGTATTTACAAAATGGTTGTGACCGCTACAGGTTTCACTTCCTCAGAGATTTTCGTTACCGTGGAAGGATATGTCAAAGATATGAGATTTGTATCTTTGATTTCTGACCAGAAGGTCAATGAAGTAGATGATTCCAGTTTTTTGGAATTTGATATGGACGCTTCCGGTTTTACGGATAGCCCTTCCATTTTGTTCTCATCCAATGATATATACAATGAGATTGTTGGATTCGGCTTCAGCGCTCTACGTTTTAAAAACAGGGGCTATTCGAGTGAAAGTCAGGATGTTTATTTAAGTGGTGTCAAGATGAACGATGCCGTGACTGGTTATTCGCCATTTTCTTTGTGGAGTGGCTTGAATGAAGCCATGCGCAGTAAGGAAAGTGTTATGGGGGCGGAAGTATCGGATTATGGTATAGGAGGTTACAATGGTCTCACCAACTTTTTCGCAACTCCTTCCACTATTCGTAACGGATGGAATTTCAGCGTGTTGAGCAACAGTGCCCTCTATCGTCTGAGACTGATGGCAACCTATGCTTCTGGTGAATCCGACAACGGCTGGTCCTATGCCTTCAACGTATCTGCCAGATTGGGTGGAAACGACTGGGTAAAGGGCGTGTTCTATCGCAATTTCGCCTACTATGCCGGTATCGAGAAAAAATTCAATGATGTGCATAGATTGGGGCTGACCATTTTTGCGGCTCCTGGTTACAGAGGAGCTCAGAACGCTTCCACTCAGGAGGTCTATGATCTTGTCGGCAGCAATATGTACAATTCCAACTGGGGTTATCAGAATGGCAAGGTCCGCAACTCCAGAGTCCGCAAGACCCATGAACCGGTCATGGTATTGAAATATACAGCCACTCCTTCTACTGACTTGGAAGCGTCTGCAACCCTGCTTTACCGTACCGGAAAGAATGGCTATACCGCATTGGACTGGTATGATGCCCCGGATCCGAGACCGGACTACTATAGAAATCTTCCAAGCTATTTCTGGAATGAGAATACCGATTATGGAAGACAGAATATGGAAAAATATGCTTGGGCTACAGAAGCTTGGACCACTAACGTGAACAATTATACTCACATGAACTGGGACAACATGTACAACATCAACCGCATGAATGAAGGCAAATACGGTCTTCGTTCCAAATATGTAGTGGAAGAAAGACGTGTCGACCAAAACGATGTCAATCTGAATGGCAATGTAAAATGGCGAGTGAACAATTTGTTCACATTGACTGGAGGACTTGATTTGAAATGGAACAGGACCGAATACTACAAGAAATTGGATGATCTGCTGGGAGGTGAGTACTATGTGGATATCGACTCTTTTGCAGAGCGTGATTTCTCGGCTACTCCAACCATGACACAGAATGATCTGGATTACTACATGAAGAACGGAGAAGCTCGCCTTCTGAAGAAAGGAGCCAAATATGGATATGATTATTATGCCCAAATCCGTAATGCCAGTGCTTGGTTTAACGGCAATTTCAAAGTAGGGAGATTTACTGCCAATCTCGGCGGTGAAATCGGTTACAATTCTTTCTGGAGAGATGGTCTGGTCAGAAAAGGTCTGTTCCCAGGTCTGGACAACAATGGAGACCCTATTCAGTATCAGGGCAAGGTGTTGACCACCTATGATGAAGACGGCAAGGCCATCACTTCCAAAGGAAAATCTGACAAGGCTTCCTTCTTGACCTATTCTGCCAAATTGGGCCTGCAGTATGTGTTCAACGGCGGCCACAGGATATTTGCCGATGTCGCTTACCTGAACGATGCTCCTACTTTCTCCCAGTCTTTCATTTCTCCTCGTACGAGAAATACGATGGTAAAGAATTTGGAGACTGTCAAAACCATGACTGCCGATGTGAATTATCAGTACAGCAACAATGGCTATGACTTGCGTGTTACTGGTTTCTGGACCAAGATCAAAGACCAAACCGACATGATGAGTTTCTATGATGATTCAGAACATTCTTTCGTGAATTTCGCGATGGTAGGCATTGATCAGAGACATCTGGGTATGGAACTTGGTTTCCGCACTCCATTCTTCCTTCATGGACTTTCTTTGGAAGGGGCTTTGAGTTTGGGTGAATATGTCTATACTTCCACTCCGAGAATGACCATGACCGTCGATAACAGTGCAGACATTGTTCGTGATGATGAAATGGTGCCATATTGGGCTTCTCATCCTGTTTTCCAGAAGGATGCCAAAGGAAACTATATTTATGCCGAAGAGGCCTATAATGAAGATGGAACTGTCCGTGAAGGCTTTCTTCCCAAGATTGACAAGAATCAGAAGCATTATGTGCCAAGCACTCCTCAGATGGCAGCCAATATCGGTTTCAACTACAAGACCCCGTCCTATTGGTTCTTTGAAATCAACGGACAGTTCTTCGCCAATTCTTATCTGGACATGAATCCACTTTACAGGACAGACAATGTGGTGGCAGGTCCGGACAAGGTGACCACACCGGTGGAACTGGAATACATGGCCGCACAGGAGAAATTCGATCCCGTTTTCCTGCTCAATGCGAGCATCGGAAAATCATGGATGATTGATTATAAATATAACTTCGGATTCTCTCTCAATATCAGCAACCTGACCAACAATACCGGTGTGCGTACCGGTGGTTATGAGCAGACTCGTCTTATCAAGAGTGTCAGCGGACAGAGATACTATCGTTTTGATCCGAAGTATTTTTATATGTGTGGCATTAACTATATGTTGAACCTTTATTTCAGATTCTAATGATGAAAAATATATTGAAGATGAATGTCCTCCTGCTGATGATCATTTCTTTGGCATCTTGTGAGGAATTTGAACCGGTTTTCACAGGAAAATATCCTGCACCGGAAGAACCTGAAATTGTAGAACTGACCGCCAATACGACTATTGCAGAGTTGAAGGCAATGTATACGAGCGGTCCTGAGACGATTACCAAGAATGTAATCATCAAAGGGCAGGTGACGACTAGTGACAAACAAGGCAATATCTACAAAAGTCTCTATATTCAGGATGAAACAGGCGGTATTGAATTGAAGCTGGGCAAGAATGCCCTCTATAATTCCTACAAGCCAGGACAGTGGGTCTATGTTGATTGCAATGGGCTGACAGTCGGGAAATACAATGGTATGCCACAATTAGGCTACAAGGACCCGACCGGTGAATATGAGACCTCTTACATTGATGCGCAATATATTATTGACACTCATGTGTTTCGTGGTCCGATGGCTGAGCCTGTCAAACCGAAAGTACTGACAGAAGCAGATTTGAAGAATCCGGACAATTATGGATGTTATGTGACATTGAAGGGATTATCTTATGGAAATGCCATTTTCTGTTTGTTTTACATCAATCCAAATTTAGGAAATGCCGCCAAGAAAGATAATAGCAACCGTGTATTCTTGGACAAAAAAGGAGGTAACTGGGGCATTACGACTTGGGCTATGTCCGAAAGGAAATTCACTGAAAATATGGAGAAAGGTCTGTTTGATTCAGCCAGTGCGGCAGATAACAGCTTTACCGTAGCACAGCTCCGAAAGGATGGAAAGATCACCCCGACGGCCAATGCAGTGAGCCAATATTTCAAGATGGGGGCTGCTGATGTCCAGATCAGGACCAGTGGTTATGCCAAATTCTCTGATCTGGAAATAGATCCAGAAGTCATTTTAGGAAAGAAGACAATTGATGTCACTGGAATTCTGACAATTTTCAAGAATGATATTCAGTTTACACTCATTGATCTTGATGGAGTGAAAATCAATTGATAGATACTGGACCAATGGAAATTTGTCCATCCAATGTCTGAGTCAAGGCGGTGGATGGACATTTCTTTTTGTCGTTTTTCTTCAATATTTTTATATTTGGCTATTTGCCGCTTTACTGAGAAGGTGAAAAGATTTTTATTGACATTCGTTTCAATGATGACATTTGTTTCTTGTGATCAGAAAGGAAATCCGTTCCTTTCTGAATGGAATACTCCATATGGGCTTCCTCCTTTTGACCAAATCAAATACGAACATTACATGCCTGCTATCCGGGAAGGAATCGCTCGGCAGAAGGCACAGGTTGAGGCAATCGCCACCAATCCGGAACCTCCGACTTTTGCCAATACAGTCGAGGCGTATGAATTGTCTGGAGAATTGCTTGCCAAGGTGGAGGGGGTCCTGTATAATCTGTCTTTGTCTGACAATAGTCCAGAATTAGAAGAAATCATGGAAGAAGCAACTCCACTTCTTGCAGAACTGGAGGATGAAATATTCCTTGATTCAAGGCTTTTCCGACGAGTAAGGACACTTTATGAGGGTGACCAGTCCAATTGCACACGTGAACAGCAGATACTCCTCAAAAAGCTTTATAGAGCTTTTGAGCTCAATGGAGTCGGCCTTTCGGCAGAGCGGCAAAATCGTCTCCGTGAAATCAATAAGGGCATAGCTGTTGCCCAACAGAAATTCAGCAATCATCTGTTGGCGGAAAACAATGCCTTCGAGAAGGAATGCGGAGTTGAAGTTTCCGCCTATGGAGATACGATGACTACTTGTCCGGACCGTTCATTTCGCGAAAAGATGTTTCGTGCCTATTCTTCCCGAGGAAATCATGACGATGGGAATGATAACAAGCAATTGGTACTTGATATCATGAAACTTCGTGCTGAAAAGGCAGAGATGCTGGGCTTTAGGAATTTCGCTTCTTACCAGCTGGCTGATAAGATGGCGGGCAAACCGGAAACGGTTAATTGTTTTCTTGAGGAAATTATGTCTTGCTGTATGGAAAAGGCACGTGGTGATGTGGCTCAGATGCAGAAACTGATGGACGAGGATATTGCTGCAGGTCTGCTTCCTGCGGGTTCTTTTATTCAGCCGTGGGATTGGTTTTACTATGCGGAGAAGCTCCGTAAAATCGAATATGATTTTGATGAGGAGCAGGTGAGACCTTATTTTCAGTTGGATAATGTCCGAAAAGGCGCATTTGCGGCAGCGCATCAGCTTTATGGAATTGATATCGAATCTCTTCCGGCAGATCGTAGCCGGTTCGGAGTGCCGTCGGAAGGAGGGGTGCCGGTCTATCATCCAGAGGTGGAGGCCTTCAAGGTGACTGATGCGGACGGATCCTTATTGGGAATCTTCTATACCGATTATCTTCCTCGTGCTAGTAAGAGTGGTGGCGCTTGGATGAACAATGTACGTGAACAATATCATGATGCGAAAGGGGAGAATGTCCGTCCTGTCATCGTCAATGTCTGTAATTTGGCTAAACCGTCAGTCAATGTCGAAGGAAAAGAGATACCGTCTATTTTGACTCTTGACCAGGTGACAACTGTATTTCATGAATTTGGTCATGCTCTCCATGGACTTTTGACCCAATGCCATTATCATGATGTCAGCGGTACTTCTGTGGCTCAGGATTTTGTAGAGACTTTTTCTCAGTTCAATGAAAACTGGGCATTCCAGCCGGAAATATTGAAGAAATATGCATTTCATTACTGTTCTGGGGAATTGATACCTGCCGAGCTCGTGGAGAAGATTCATGCGGCATCTCATTTCAATCAGGGATTCCTTACTGGAGAAGTCACGGCTGCTTCTATTTTAGATATGAAATGGCATGAATTGACTTTGACTGAACTGCAGTCGCTGACGATCTCTGATATTGCTGCAATTGAAAACCGTTTCTGCAAGGAAATGGGACTGATTGCCGAGATGATTCCACGGTATCGTTCCACTTATTTCGGTCATATCTTTGACAATGACTATTGTGCAGGATATTATGGTTATCAATGGTCAGAAGTGCTGGATCAGGACGCTTTTGCCTATTTCAAGGAAAACGGTTTGTATAATCCGGAGATTGCTATGCGTTTCCGCAAGATTTTTCTGGAAAAGGGCGGCAGTGAGGAACCGATGCTTCTTTACAGGCAGTTCCGTGGCCAGGAACCAGATCCGCATGCCTTTCTCCGTGCCCGGGGACTGATGGAATAGAGCTTTCTGTCCGGTATTGAATAATCCCGTAGACCAACCGGTCTGCGGGATTTGCCATTTTATATATTCCAATCAGAAAACCGGATTTTTCCGGTTCCTGACTTCCAGATGTCCCGAAGGGACATATTCTGTCATTTTATCTTGCTGGTCAAGATTTTCATTTTTCCATTGTTCGGAATGAATTCTATAGAGGAAGAGGAGGCTGGGATGAGCACGGTTTCACCTTGATGTAGGTCAAGGGTATGTTGAACTTCGCCTTCCTGATCAATCAGTTGTCCATGGCCTTCAAGACACATCACCACCAGGAAAGAATCGGTCTCGGACAGATCCTCAGTCAAGGCTTTGTCCAGATCCAGGATAGAGGTGGTGAAATATTGGCAGTCCACCACTTCATTCACTTCATTCCTCTTGGCGGTGTAATGAGTCTTGTAATCTTCATAGACTGTATAGTCGATGGCATCCTTTGCCTGTTCTGTATGGAGCTGGCGAGGTTTGCCGTCCAGTCCGAGTCTGCCGTAATCGTAGATACGGTAGGTGATGTCTGAGGTCTGCTGTATTTCAGCGATGAAGCAGCCTCCACAGATGGCATGGATACGGCCTGCAGGCAGGAAGAAGATATCTCCTGGCGCCACTTCATATCTTTTCAATATGTCTGTGATGGTGTTGTTCTCGACTCGTCGGATATATTCTTCCTTGTCAATCTGTTCGGTAAGGCCTGTCAGCAGGTGTGCTCCTTCAGAAGTGCCTACGACATACCACATTTCAGTTTTTCCTTTGGAGCCGTTGTGTCTGATAGCTGCCAGTTCATCATTTGGATGGACCTGGATGGAAAGGTCTGACTGGGCATCGATGAATTTGATCAGGAGAGGGAACAGAGTGCCGGTATTGGCATAAATATGTTCTCCAAGCAATTCTTCTTTGTACTCTTCGATGACGGAAGTGATGGTACGGCCGGCCAGTTCTCCGTTTGCAATGATACTTTCATTGCCTCTTACACCAGAAAGTTCCCAACTTTCGCCGATTTTCTGGAGGTCGGTGGCAATCCCTTTGTAAGGAGCAATCTTTTCTCCTCCCCAAATGACAGATTTGAGGATGGGCTTGAATTTAAATGGATATAATGTGCTCATAATCAAAATTTCATTATTTCTTCCAGAGTGGTAGTACTGTCTGATTACGTTGGATCCGTTTAGGCTTCGTTCATCTGGTCCAGCTGATCCAATGCGAAGATGTAGGCTCCCAATGAAATGGCTTGGCTGGCTCCAATCGGAGACTTCATTATGCCGATGCGTTTCTGTGGATCGTAGACTACGGTCTTGTCGGTTCCGTAAACTTTGATTTCACGAGCTTCACCTTTGGCAAATTGTTCGAATTCATCAGGATTGTCCAGGTCATAAACTTTCATCTGGACACGATTGAGCTCGTCACCGGAAAGAGTGTGGATTTTGCCTCTCATAGTTTTGAGAAGGCTTGGCATAATCATGTCAGAACTATTCATCAGACCTCCTCCGATGCAGATGATGCCGTCCATCAGAGTGGCCGCTGTCGCCATGGCATCACCGGCAATTTCTCCGAGTTCAGCAAAGGCTTTTTGGGCGGCTTCTTTGTTGCCCGGTACTTTTCCCAGCGCGATGTCTGCGATGTCTTTTGGTTCCAGATTGCTGACATTTTCTCCACTTAATTCGGAATAGACACGTTTGATAGCTCTGATGGAAACTCCGTCTTCGATGATGGTGCCTTCTAGTTTCGGATGTTTCAGACAGAAGGTTTCCACGCAGGAATTGTCTCCTCTGTTCAATTTTCCGTCAATGACACAACCGATTCCGAAACCAGTTCCGAAAGTATAGCCAATCAGGTTGTGGTAGCGTTTGCTGCTGCCCAATTCTTCCAGACGTCTGTTTACGAGAGGAAGAGCGCCTCCCATGGCTTCTCCATAGGCATAGATGTCACCATCATTGTTGATGAATACAGGAACATGGAACTTGTTTTCAAGGAAGGGCCCTAGAGCGACTCCATCTCTGAATGAAGGGAAATTTGGAAGAAAACCGCCAATGATTCCTTTGGGATAATCAGCCGGTCCAGGAAAGGCAAAACTGATAGCGGAAGGTCGGGCGTCAATTTTTTCAATAACTCGATTGAATCCCAGAACAATGGTCTGCAGGCAGAGATCCAGATTCTGTGAATTGGATGGCAGTCTGACCAGATCAGTAATGAACTCACCACCCTTCATCGCACCGAATACCATATTGGTACCACCAGCATCAAGGGTGAGGACGATTCTTGAATCATTTTTATACATATGTTTCAATATATTATAGACTGTTGTAATTTATATTCTTTAAAGATAGGCATTTATTCGTTATGGAAAGCTAAAACCATTTGGTTTTTTCTGCCCCCATGCGGATGACCAGTTCTCCGCCGGCAACAATATCATTGTAATCGAGATAAGGGAGCGTATAGTCTTCTCCATTGAGCTGGATACTCTGGATGTACCGGTTTTTTTCACTGTTGTTTTCAGTGATGATGCGGAATGTTCCTCCCGATACTTTCAGATCTGCCTTCTTTATGGACGGACTGCCGAACCAGAAATGGGTGGATGCCGGTTCTACCTGGTAGAATCCCAAGCTGGAGAGGATGTACCAGGCGGACATCTGCCCTTCGTCTTCATTGCCTGGCAAGCCTTGTTCAGTATTGGTATACATAGTATTAAGTACTTCTCGCACCCTGTCTGCCGACTTCCAAGGAAGACCTGCCATGGTGTAGAAATAGATGATATGGTGGCTTGGCTCGTTGCCATGGGCATATTGACCGATAAGACCGCTCACGTCAGGTGAAGCATTCGCCCCTTCGATGTCACTTCTGGTATTGAACAGGCTGTCCAGTCTTTCTTCCACGACCTGGGTG
This sequence comes from Bacteroidales bacterium, assembly GCA_020026275.1. Lineage (GTDB taxonomy): Bacteria > Bacteroidota > Bacteroidia > Bacteroidales > UBA932 > Cryptobacteroides. The sequence goes on along the minus strand of JAHHQQ010000001.1, from coordinate 160,498 downwards.
CCACCCAGCATTTCTGTCAAATGCTCGAAGTCATGTGGCATCAACCAGGAGTACTGCCAGGCATTTCCTTCGCAATAATCGTCAGAACGATGGCTGGATGCATAGGGGTTGAATGGCATGGTAAATTCACCATTGGTTTTTTTCCCTCGGAAGAAGAGGCTTCCCTTATCGAAGTAGTTGCGATAGGAGTGGCTCCTTTCTCGAAAATAGCGTGTGTCCTCCACATTGCCGATTAGTTCGGCAACATTGGCGACAGCTGCATCTGCAATGGCGTATTCCATATCATAAGCGACTGATTCCATAAACTGGTCAGAAGGGATGAAGCCATATTTCATTCTCAAGTCTTGGCCTCTGTCTGGAAGCAAGGAACTGGTTTTCAAGGCATCAAAAGCCTTTTCTCTGTCTTCTTTGCAAAAACCTTTCACCAGAGCATCTGCTGTAGCTATGACACCTGGATTGCCGACCATGCAATCTGTCTCACAACCCATCAGGTGCCAAACTGGCAATTTCCCTTGCTGTTCATGAATGGACAACAGGGTATGAATCATACTTTCCATTCTTTCTGGTTGCATGATGCAGAGCAGAGGCATTTCAGCACGATAAGTGTCCCATAAAGAGAAGATGGTATAGGTGTCTTTTCCTTCACCATTGTAGATTCGGTCATCTGCTCCTCTATAATCTTGGTTTACATCGCAGAAGAGAGCAGGATGAATTTGGCTGTGGTACATGGCCGTGTAGAAGATGGTCTTTTGCTTTGGGTCGGATGTCTCGATGCAGATTCTTCCCAGAGCTTGATTCCATTTTTCCTTGGCTGCAGAAACGGTCAAGTCGAAGTCCCATCCATCTAGTTCCGCCTCCATGTTGGCTTGGGCCCCTTCTGTGCTGACAGGGGAAAGGGCGACTTTCAGGAGCACCTGTTCATTCTCAGCGGTCTTGAAGTTGAATTTTCCATAGACTACGCATTTTCCGGTCGGAAGTTCCGTCTCAACCAGCTCCTCGCTGTCGAAAGCCTTGGAGAATCGGGCATAGAAGAAAATTTTCTGATTGTTGGCCCAACCTTTGGAAAATCTATAGCCTTTGATGGTCTGGTCGTCTACGATTTCGATGCCGGTTTCCATGCTTTTGTCCCAACATCCACCATTTTGCAGATCAAATACGAGGGAGGATTGGTCACTTTTTGGGAAAGTGTACCGGTGGAAGCCGACTCGTTCAGTAGCAGTCATTTCTGCTTTGACCCCATAGCGGAGGAGCGGAACGCTGTAATAGCCAGGAACGGAAATCTCCTGACTGCGGTCTGCGTAGGAGCCTTGACCAGAAAGGATATCTTCAACTGTCCCCCTGCCCAACTGGATGTCTCCGACCGTCGGCATGACCGTTATATCGAAGAGATCCCCGATACCGGTTCCTTGAAGATGGGTATGAGAGAATCCGATGACTGTAGAATCTGATTCATGATAACCTGAGCACCAATCCCAACTCTGAGGAATGCTGGTCGGGCCTAATTGGACCATGCCGAAAGGGACATTGGCTCCGACAAATACATGTCCATGTCCACCACTACCTATTTTGGGATTGACAAATTGTGTAAGGTCATTGTCGCAGCAAGATTCACAGGAGGTCAGGCACAGAATTGCCGAGAGGATGGAAAACAATTTTATTTTCATAATGTGTTATTGTGAATATTGGTTATAGGTTCAGTTGATAAAAATTTATCATGAAGGGGCCTGTGCAGGTCCGATCATGATAAATCTGATATGATTCCGGAGGGGTCAGATCAATGGCTCAGCGGTCATGTCGGCCGGTTGAGGAATTCCCATGATCTTCAGCATGGTAGGAGCAATGTTGCAAAGGGCACCGTCTTTCACTTCTTTCACGTCGTCGCCTGCATTGATGACGATGAACTGCACGGTGTTCAATGAGTGGGCAGTGTTAGGTGTACCGTCTTCATTGACAGCGTAGTCTGCATTGCCATGGTCAGCGGTGAGCAGGACAGCGTAATCGTGAGCGATGGCTGCGTCCACTACGTCCTTTACAAGACCGTCAATGCATTTCACTGCTTTCTCAATGGCCTCATATATGCCGGTGTGACCTACCATATCGCCATTAGCGAAGTTGAGGATAATCATGTCCTCTTTCTCGGAATTGATGGCATCAATCAGTTTGGCGGCCACTTCCGGTGCGCTCATCTCTGGCTGGAGATCGTAAGTGGCTACTTTTGGAGATTTGACCAGGATACGCTCTTCGTTCTCGAAAGGTTCTTCACGGCCACCGTTGAAGAAGAAGGTGACATGGGCATATTTTTCTGTTTCTGCGATACGGAGCTGTCTCTTGCCTGCTTTGGCAACAGTCTCTCCCAATGTGTTCTTCACGATTTCCTTGTCGAAGAGGATGTGGACACCTTGGAAGGAAGCATCGTAAGGAGTCAGGCAGCAGAAATAGAGAGGCAGGGTATGCATGCCCTCTTCTGGAAGATCCTGCTGGGTGAGTACAGAAGTGATCTCACGGGCCCTGTCATTACGGAAGTTGTAGAAGATGACAGCATCGCCTTCTTCAATTTTTGCAAGAGGTTGTCCGGTGGCATCGGTCACTACGATCGGTTTCACGAACTCGTCGGTAACGTCAGCATCGTAAGAAGCCTGGATACCCTCGATGGCAGAAGCGAATGCGTTGCCCTTTCCTTCTACGAGCAGGTCATAAGCTTCTTTGACACGGTTCCATCTCTTGTCCCTGTCCATTGCATAGAAACGTCCGCAGACAGTGGCAATCTTGCCGGTAGACTGGGCCATGTGCTTTTCAAGATCTTCCAGGAAACCTTTTCCGCTATGAGGGTCTGTGTCACGGCCATCCATGAAAGCATGTACGAATACATTGCTGATACCTTCTTCTTTGGCGACATTCAAGAATTCATAGACATGCTCCAGTGAAGAGTGGACACCACCGGTGGAGGTAAGTCCCATCAAGTGGAGTTTCTTGCCGGTCTTCTTGACATACTCATAGACAGATTTGATTTCTGGATTGTCCAGAAGGGTGTGGTTGCGGCATGCCATATTGATCTTCACGAGATCCTGATATACGACACGGCCTGCGCCAATGTTCATGTGGCCTACTTCAGAGTTGCCCATCTGGCCCTCTGGCAGTCCGACATATTCACCACATGCCTGAATGTGGCTGTGTGGATATTTCGCTCTCAGGGCATCAATGTTTGGAGTACCCTGTTTCCAAATTGCGTTTGAATCATCACATCTTCCTTCTCCCCATCCGTCCAGGATCATGAGAAGCACTTTCTTGTTCTTTTCCATTATATTGAAAATTTAATTATTTCTGTTGAAACTTATCTGTTCTCCGATTTAATTCAAATCAATATTTTATTTATTAAATTTGTATCTGCAAATATAGTTATTTGTAAGTAAGAATAGAATAACTAAAATCCGGTAATATGAGTAGAAAAAATGAAAGAAGATATGGTGGCGGCGATTCCAAGAAGAAAAATGAGGTTTTCAGGAAGAGCGTCAGAGAAAGGAAGAACATTCCAGATGTGACCGGCATCGCGCAGATGACCCGAGAAGGGTTTGTTTTTGTGAAGGTGGAAGGCCAGGAGGATGACATTTATGTCCGGGCCAACAAGACCAGGGGTGCATTGAACGGAGATATGGTCCGTGTCAAGATCAAGAGTCCGAAGACCACGACCAGAAGGATGGAAGGAGAGGTGGTGGAGATTGTGGAAAGATCTCAGAAGCCATTCATTGGAGTTCTACATGTTGTCGGAAATCAGGCATGGGTGCTCATGCAGAGCAAGAATATGCCATATGATATCAGCGTAGATGTGGTGGACAAGCAAGGAAACCGCAATGCGCTTTATGAACAGAAAGGCATGAAGGTGGCCGTCATCGTGGATGACTGGAGAAGGGGAGAGCCCAATCCTCATGGACATGTCATTGATGTGCTTGGACCGATGGGTGAGAATGATACGGAAATGCATGCTATCTTGGCGGAATATGGATTGCCTTACCGTTTTGAACCGGAAGTGGAAAATGCCGCAGACAGTATTTCAGAAGAGATTACTGCCAAAGACCTCAAGGGGCGTACCGATTTCCGGGATCGCCTGACCTTTACCATTGATCCGGCAGATGCCAAGGATTTTGATGATGCCTTGTCTTTCAGGGCTCTGGAGAACGGAAATTTTGAAGTGGGTGTCCATATTGCCGATGTCTCTTATTATGTGACCCCAGATTCTGTTGTGGACAAAGAAGCGCGAGCTCGTGGCACTTCTGTTTATTTGGTGGACCGTACCATTCCGATGCTGCCAGAGAAATTGTGCAACAAATTGTGTTCTCTTCGTCCGAACGAGGACAAACTGGCTTTCTCTGCCATGTTTGAAATCACTCCGCGTGGAAAGGTGTTCAACCAATGGTTCGGCCGTACCGTCATGAGGTCAGACTATCGTTTCGCCTATTCCACTGCCCAGGAAATCATTGACCGGGCAGATGAAATCATGAATGTGGAGATGCACGATGATTCCGATCAGAAGGTGCTGGTGCCGGTGGAAACCAAAGAGGCTGTCCTTCAGCTGTGGCATTTGGCCAGTATTCTGAGGAAAAAACGTTTCGCAGAGGGAGCCATCAGTTTTGAGCGTCCTGAAATGAAGGTTGTCGTGGATGAAAAAGGCAAGCCGACAGATGTCCGTCAAGTCTTCACGAGGGAAGCCAACTGGCTTATTGAGGAATTTATGTTGTTGGCCAACCGTTCAGTGGCGGAATTCATTGCAACGGAAGGTCATATGGACGGCAAAGAAAGAAAAAAGGCGAAGACTTTCATCTACCGTGTCCACGATGAACCGAACGCCGAGAAATTGATGAAAGTCAAGGATTTTGCCGGCTTCTTCGGCTACAAGACCGAATTGGGAGAAGAAGGAAACGGCAGAAAGATTGCCAAGGAACTGAATGCCCTGCTGGATTCCGCCAAAGACAAGCCGGAGTTCCAGGCCATTGAGATTCTGGCTCTCCGCTCCATGTCCAAAGCTTGTTACAGCACGGACAATATTGGCCACTATGGTCTGGCTTTCCGCTTCTATACCCATTTCACCTCTCCAATCCGCCGTTATCCGGACACCATGGTCCATCGTCTTCTGGCGATGTATCTGGATGGGGCTTCTTCCCAGAACAAGGACTACTATTCCGCACAATGCCAGTATGCTTCCGAACGCGAAGTCATTGCCGCCAATGCGGAGAGAGACAGCGTCAAGTACAAGCTGGTCGAGTTCATGCAGGACAAGGTCGGTGGAGAATACGACGGCCACATTTCCGGTCTGACCGAATGGGGTATGTATGTTGAGGTGGAACCGACCAAGATTGAAGGAATGGTGCCGCTGCGTGACATCAAATCCGATTTCTTCGAATTCGACGAGCAGCATTACAAGATTGTAGGCCGCCGTACGGGAGTCGTCTATCGTCTGGGTGATCCGGTGCGTATCCGCGTCAAGTCCACCAATCTGGACCAGCGGCTGCTGGATTATGAACTGATCGAGACCGAATTGGAAAGCAGAGTGGAGGAAAGGCGTTCCTGGAAAGAAGCCAGCGGCACCCGTCCGTCCGGCAAGGAAAACCGGAAGAGCAGCCGTTCAAAACGGGAAGAGGAACGTCGCAAGGGTCAGAGCCGTTCCAAGAAGAACTTCAGCAATCCGGAGCCGGTTGTACAGGAGTCTGTCGCAGATCCGAAAGAGAAAGTCCAGCTGGCTGACTACTCCGGGGCGGATGGAGAAACCTACGGATCCCGCAAGTCTGCCATCAAGGCCGTCATCAAAGCCGCCAAGGAGGCCAAGAAGAAACTGGAAAAGTCTTTCCGCAAATCAGAGAAGACCCCTTCCAAGGCCAAAAAGACCGACAAGCCCAAGAAGAGCGACAAAGCCAAAAAGACCGACAAGGTAAAGAAAAGCGACAAGCCAAGGAAATCTGTCCAGACCAAGAAGACAGAATCCTCTGACAAATAGCACGAGATAAAGGAAAAGGCGTATCCCCAACGGATGCGCCTTTCTTATAATCTATACGAACAATTCCCTCAGCACCGCCAGCGATTTGATATGGAGGGTCGTTTCCGTATGGAATTCGAGATAGGAGATGAAGTGCTCACACAACTTGTTGCGGGTTTCCCCCTTCATGCGCACCAGCATGGAATCTTCGAAGCCGGAATTCATGAAAGTCCGTATTTTGTCCGCTTCCTTCCCGGCAAACGGCTCCATGTCTTCCCAAGTCGGTCGGAATCCCATGGCCACGGCGAGTTCCAGCAGAAACCGGATATGAAAATTGGAGAAATCCTCTTCAATGGCATCCAGCAGCAGAATTTCCCGGATGCACCAGTCGTAGAAGCCCTCTTCAATGCCCCCTTCCCGGAGAATCTTGAACAGCACTTCGCTCATGAAAAGAGTCATGGTGTTCTTGTAGAGATTGTTGCGGATGCCGAACAGCGGAAAGCGGGTCGAGAAATTCCGTGCATTCCACAGGTTGGCCCTGGGATTGGGCTGGATGTCCGCCTCGATGATGTTCAAAGGCAGGAACAAAGCCATATTGGCCTTCTTGCCCAGCTTGACAAAGAAACTCTTCCTTCCATACTCCTTGCTCAAAGTGTGCAGGATGATGGAATTCTCTTGGAATTTGGTAAAATTCAGGACAATCAGTTCGGTATTCTCTGTCATAAATTCAAAAATTTTCCCCTTCCCCGTTTCACGGGAAATGTTCATGTGGGCAAGACAAAGTTACAAATAAAAAAAATCTCAGGTGGAAACCTGAGATAAATATATTGAAATGAATTAGTTTCTTGAAAATGGATTTACGGTCTCAGCCCCAAAGGCTTGAGCCGTAGTCCAATGGGATTATTGTTGGTGCGGCATCGGAATGCCCGGCCATCAAAGCGCGTGGATGAAGTCTGCCATTGCACGGAGAGCCCTGCCTCTGTGAGAAATCATATTCTTCTCATCGTCAGACAGTTGTGCCATGGAAATCCTTTCTACATTAGGAACCAGTTCTCCCTCTTTTCCAGGAATGAAATCTGGAATGAAGACTGGATCGTAACCAAATCCGTTGGTACCTGTCTTTTCACGGGAAATGATCCCTTCGACCGTACCGTCGAAGAATTGCCAATGTCCATCTAGAACCAAAGTGATCACGGTTCTGAACCGGGCCCTTCTCGTTGCGTGAGGAGTGGCTAACCCGTATTCCCGGATCATGGATGCTTCTTTCTCATGAAGTGCCATTTCAGAAAGAAGTTTTTCCATATTGGCTTGGAAGTCATGGTTTTCACCAGCATATCTCGCTGAATAGACACCCGGAGCCCCCTTGAGGATTTCTACCTCCAGACCGGTATCATCTGCAAAGCAATTGATGTTGCAGTGGTCCTTGATGTATTGCGCTTTTTGTATGGAATTCTCCTTCAACGTTTTGCCCGTTTCGGGAATTTCTTCCACAACTCCCATGTCAGCGGGAGTCGCCAATTCATAATCCCCGCCTAAAATCTCTTGCGCTTCACGAAGTTTTGCAAGATTGCCTGTTGCAAATACGATTTTCATAATGACGAAAATTAAAATTTTTATACATTGCAAAGGTATGAAAAACTACATAAAAAATATAATTTTCTTAAATTTGTGCTTCTAGGCACAACTATTGCCGATATGCAATCATTAAAACGATAATGAATCCTGTCATGATCTTTCTTGGATTGTGACTAATTTTGTACGATATGATGAAAATGAGAAGAATGATGGTCCTCCTGTCCGTGATGATGATGGCAGGAACCATTTCTTACGGTCAGAACAAAGACCTCCAGAAACAGAAGTCTTCTGAAGTGAAGGCGCCACACAAATCCAGAAGTTTCCAGATGGGACAGTGGGTGCAGATCAACAATGCCATCCTCAAGGAACTGAACGCTTCGTATGTGGATTCCTTGCCACTGTCACGTATGCAGATGGTCGGCATCAATGCCATGCTTGAAAACCTGGATCCTTATACCATGTATATTCCGGAAGAAGACCGTGACGATCTGCAGATGATGCTCAACAAGTCTTATGGAGGAATTGGCGCATTGGTGTACAAACCCAAGAAGGAAGGCAATCTGCTCATCAATGAGCCTTATGTCGGCACACCTGCCGCCCGTGCCGGTCTTGTATGCGGCGATGAGGTGCTCGAGATAGAAGGAACCGTCACGAACGGTCTGACCGCCCAGCAATGTACCGACAAAATGAAGGGTAATCCGGGCACCGGACTGAAGATGAAGGTCCGCAAAGTACGGACCGGAGAAATCAAGGATGTGGTGCTGACCCGTGAATATATCCATCTTTCTGATGTCTCCTATTATGGAATGCTCAATGATACCACCGGCTACATTTCGCAGACGGGATTCACTACCAACGTATCCCAGGCCGTCAAAGATGCATTTCTTGACCTCAAGAAACAGGGCATGACCAAACTGGTATTAGACTTGAGAGGCAATGGCGGCGGTCTGATCAATGAAGCTGTGAGCATTGTTTCCCTCTTTGTGCCGAAGGGCTCTCTGGTCGTCAGCCAGAAGGGAAAATCCATCAAGGAGGAGGTGAAACTCTATACAACGCAAGAGCCGGTAGATACTGAAATCCCTATCCTGGTTATGGTGGATGGCGGTTCTGCCTCTTCTTCAGAGATTGTATCAGGAGCCCTTCAGGACATGGACCGTGCCACGATTATGGGAACACGCAGTTATGGCAAAGGTCTGGTTCAAGGAATCCGTCCGCTTCCTTATGGCGGCCAGCTCAAAGTGACTGTCGCCAAATATTATACTCCTTCCGGACGTTGTGTCCAGGCATTGGATTATGCGAAAAGGGGAGAGGACGGTAGTGTGAAGGCCATTCCGGATTCTTTGACCCACGAATTCCGTACCGTCGGCGGACGTGCTGTCCGTGATGGCGGCGGCATCACTCCTGATGTGGAGATCAAAGCGGAACCGGCCAGCCGGATGTTGCTGGTCCTCTTCTATAATGGAATCATGGAAGATTTCATCATGGAATATGTCAAACTCCACGACCAGATCGGAGATCCGGACAAGTTCCATCTGGACGATGAAGATTTTGACCTCTTCGTCAAAGTGGCGATGGGCAAGAAATTCGATTACCGTTCAGAGTCCAAAGCATTGTATGACAAACTGGTAGAAAGTCTCAAGCAAGACAAGATACAGGACAAGGTGGCAGAACAGCTCGATGCGTTGGATAAGGTGCTCAATATGGACAAGGAAGAATCTATCCGTATTCACAAGACAGAGATTCTTCCTTTGTTGGAGAGAGAAGTGGTGGCAAGATATTATTTTCGTCCACAGGCAGAGAAACATGCCCTTCAGTACGACATCCAGCTGAAGAAGGCATTGGAAACGCCGCTGGCCGACTTCTCCAAACTGCCTGAGAAGAAATAAAAGCCTGCCGAGACAGTCAATCGAAAAGCAGAGGTACGGACCTCTGCTTTTTCTTTTCCTGAAGGACCAAAATCCTTGAAAATAGGAGATGAATGCTTCAAAACATTCTTGTTTAAATGTTATATGACTAATTGATTTTAAGCGGTTTCTGTAATTTTTCCAAGCAGCATGCAGGAAGAAGGAAGGCAATGAGGCCACATACAATCCAGAAGATGGCTACCGGCATGAAATTATAGTCGGCATTTTCTGACAGACCCGTGCTTTGACCTCCTTGAATCAGGTATCCGCTCACAATGTCCTGGATTCCGACCGCAATGTAACTGGAAATTCCGACTACTCCCAGTGCCGCACCTGTCGCTTTTCGAGGGACAATGTCCAGTGCCATCAGACCGGCCACTATGCAGTACAGGACACCAATCGACAAACTGAAAACACCGATATAAACAATGTTAAGGAAAGCTCCTCCCTTTGTAAACAAGAATGTTATAAGTGTTATGGTACAGATGATTCCGGAAATGATGATTGGTTTGATTCGATTTCCTCTGAACAGTTTGTCAGACAGCCAGCCGGCGCAGACCGTTCCGGCAATTCCGAAAGCCTCGGCGAATCCGATGACCCAGGCCGCTTCAGTCAGGCTGAAATGTTTGGCTTTCTGGAGGAACAGGATTCCCCAGTTTGAAAGACCATATTGGGTAATGTAGATGAAAGCGCTGGAAATGGCGATAATCCAGATTCCCGGATGTTTGATGACTGCCTTGTGAAGTATGCTGATTTTCTCTTTATCGGTCTTTATCGGTTCTTCGCCTGCCAGTTCTTGGACAGATGGGAGACCTCTGCTCTCGGGAGTATCCGAAACGAAGAACAGGATGATGGCTGTACCGATCAGACCGCCTGCTGCGGATACGATGAAACCATACTCCCAACCCCACAGAACTACGATATGTCCGATGAGTACCATGGAAATGAATTTTCCGAGATAAGGGGTGGCGCTGAAGATACTATAGAAAGTCCCTCTTTTATTCAGAGGAAACCATCTGGACAGGCTGATGACACCTGGTGGAGCTCCCATGGATTGGACCCAGCCATTTGCACCCCATACGAAGGCAAATACGAGAAATAGGAGGAGGGATGAAATCTGCACCCATCCATAAAGTAGTCCGAATGCACCCATAATCAGATTGATCAGGGCAGATACCAGCAGACCGGTTGCCATGAACCGGCGGATATTGCAGTAATCAGCGATGAAACCATTGGTGAATTTGCCCAAAGCATAGATGAAGGAAAAGGCGGAACCGATCAATCCCAGCTGTCCGGCAGTCAGGATACCGTCATCAATGATCGGCTGCTTGACCACACTCAGAGTCATCCGGCAAATGTAATATAGGCTATAGGCGGCAGTGACCCCCCAGAAGGTGCTGTTTCGGAGACGGATATAGGTGGAATGTGTCTTTTCCAGAGGTACTTTTTCTGTCGAAGGGTCTGAAATCTTGAAAAATCTCTTAGGAAGCCTCATATCTTCAATTTAATATATCTTTTGGGGGATACCATGATGCCGGTCCCACAATGGGTTTGCAAAGGTACATATTTTTGAGAAAAAGGCAATCATGCCTATTTCAAAAAGGCAAATGTCCCTTTCTTTTTAGAGTAAATGATACTCTGATATATTGTACGGACAATCAGATGCATCGTGTAGGAGAGCAGCAATATGTGCAATGCTTCTAATTCGTGGATCGTTCCGGTTTCCTGTACTACTCCATATATAGAGCCGATGCCGAACCAGATCAGATAGAAGCCGACGACAGACCAGATGGAGGAGTTTCTCATTTCATGTGTGCAGGTGGCTCCTATATAAATGCCGTCCCATACGAAAGCGGGACAGCCGAAAATAGGGACGAGCAGCATCCAGATGATGAAATGTTTGGAAAATTCCACGATTGCCAGATCTGAAGTCATCATTTTGAAGAGAGGAATGGCAAATACTCCGTTGATGATAACGAAAAGCAAAGCAATTGACATGCTCCAGATGAAGGTTTTCCGGATGGTCTGCCGGACCATTGCCGGAAGACCCGCTCCAAAGAATTTTCCAGTGAGGGCTTCACCTGCATAGGCAAATCCATCTGTGAAGTAGGAGAAGAACAACATCAGTTTCATGATGATGGCGCTGGATGCCAAGGCCATGTCTCCATATTTTGCAGACAAGGTTGTGAATCCCATATAAATTCCAGCAAAACATGCACTTCGGATGAACAAATCCCCATTGGTCTGGAAGAATACACGGGTACCTGGACTGTAGTAGACATTCAATGCTTTTCTGATTGTGTAGTGATGGAATACCATCGGACGGTATTTTTTCCAAAGGACAGTAATGGCAAGGGCCAGTCCAGTATATTGGGCGATCACTGTTCCTGCAGGAATGCCTTTGAAACCAATACCATCCCAAGAACCGATTCCGAAAGCGAGCAGGGCGCTGGCAATCATATTGGTGAACACTACGGTCAAATCGCTCATCATGGAACTGACCGTATCCTGCATGCCGATGAACCAACCTTTGAATGCCATCAGACTGATTGCGGCTGGAGCTGCCCAGATTCGGATATAGAAGTAGGTTGAGGCCAGTTCTTGGGTCGCTGGAGTACATTCTACAAACAGAAATACCAGTTGCACTACAATCCATTGGATGGCTAACAAGAAAAAGGAAGAGGCAAGGGCGATGCAAATTGAGCGGGAAAAGGTATCTGCTGCCGCCTGGAAATCGTTCCTGCCATAGGCTTGCGCCGTCAATCCTCCTGTTCCAGCTCTGAGAAATCCGACAGAAAAGTAAATAAGGTCGAAAATCATGCTGCCGATGGTAATGCCTCCAATCAAAATGGCTGACTCACCATTTTTCACGTCTAAATGTCCTGCAATGGCGATGTCTACCATTCCCAGAATTGGGATTGTAATATTGGCCAGGATGCTGGGTAAGGCCAGTTTCAATATGTCTTTATTCAATCCTTTCATTTTCCATTTGAACAAACAATAGGTACGGAAGCGAAAACAGCACCTTTAGAAACTATCTGAATTTTGTGTCCTCTTCCAGCATGCCGAGGTAAGAATTGTAGCGTTCCGTACTGATCTGTCCTTCTTCTACGGCCGTTTTCACGGCACATCCTGGTTCATGTGTATGTGTACAAGGAGTGAAGCGACAATCTTGGGCCAGCTTCAGCATTTCTGGAAAGTAAAGTGCAATTTCTGCTTTTTCCAGTGAGACTAATCCGAAGCCTCGGATTCCTGGAGAATCAATAATCCATCCGCCATTTGTCAGATTGTACATCTCGTATAGGGAGGTTGTGTGCTTCCCTTGGAGATGGGCGATGGAAATCTTTCCGATTTTCGGATCCAATGCCGGATCCAACGCTTTGATGAGTGAAGATTTTCCCACGCCTGATTCACCGGAGAACAGACATACCTTTCCTTTGCAGTCTTCCCTCAGTAAATCGATGCCTTCTCCTGTCTTCACTGAAGTTTCGACTACCCGATAGCCTGCATTTTCATAGATGTCATGGAAATATTGGATATATTCTGTGGCATGTTCTCTGTAAAGATCCACCTTGTTCATCACGATGGTTACAGGGACGCCATACACTTCACAGGTTACCAGAATGCGATCCAGAAAAGGCAGTTTGATCTCTGGAAAATAGAGAGAGACGACAATGTACACCATATCCAGATTGGCGGCAATCACATGGGATTGTCTGGAAAGGTTGGTGGATTTTCGGATAAGGTAATTCTTGCGGTCCAAGATTTCAGAAATGGTGGCCGGCTGGTTTTCCGTAATCAGACTTTTGTAGTCCTCCGTCCCTTCCGGCACGTCGATTTCATAATTCACCCGGTCGCCAACGGCAATGGGATTGGTGGAGTCAGATTCCTTCAATCGGATTTTCCCTTTCAATACAGCAGGGAAGGGCCTCCATTCCGGAAGCTCTGACAGCAGGAAATTGCTTCCTGCATTCTTGATGACTGTAGCAGTGCCTTTTACCAGCATATTTTTTGATCTGTCCGGTATTTCCCGGTAATTACATATATCTGCAAATATAAGTTCTTTCAGATGAATTATACCTATATCCTATATAGAAAAAGCCATTCCGGTCATTCTGGCTGGAATGGCAGTAAATGACTGTCGGCAGTCCTGTGGATGCTATGGAATTGCTGTCGGTCCAGCATAGGAAATCATAGGATTGATTTCATAGATGAACCAAGGAGTCGCATCGCCATTGTTTTCAATGCCAAACTGTCGGCTTTGTTCATTGTAAAGGATGGCACTATGTGTCCACCATAAATTTTGGTAGAATTGTATCATCGGCTCATTGTTGTAAGGTTCATAGTAAATAATCATTCCTGTTTTGCTGGAACGGAATTGTTCGTCAAGAGAATTGGCGGTTCCATATTGCTGTATTTGGGCTTCTGTATTTTTTCCGTGGAATTTGAATAAATTGCTGGCATCCAGTTTGCCGCCATGGTCTGCTGGTGCGGATAATGCCAGTTTTTCCCCATTGTCAAGACGCCACCATCTTTTCTGGAACAAGTCTTTCTGATTTTCGTCTTTCGCTACGAACCCATAGTATTTTTCATTTTCAATATTTTTGATGTTGGTAATTTGTTTTCCAAGTTGGAAAGATTCCATCATTTTCATGACATACTGTTTCAGAACCCGTCCTGCTTTGGTCCGGTATTCAATGATAATGTCTCCATTCAAGTAAATCGGGGTACTGGCAGTGAAAGTTTTGGTCGGGATGTCAAACTCAATATCAACATATTTTCCATCAATCCAGATTTCGGTATGCGTGAACAAAAGTTTCAGATCGGCAACTGAGGTCGCTGCTTGTCCGGCAGTGCCTGCTTCTCGCATATTGACCTTGAAGGAAAGATATTTAGGTGAGCCAGGCATGAATTTGGAGGATGGCTTTTCTCCTTCAATGCGAACATCATACAGTTCTGTGATATTGAGGACTGGAATGGTCTTCGTTATATTGGTCTCTATCCCCATATTGTTGCCTGCAATAATTTTGTAAGTGTAGAGTCCGAGTTCATTGTACGCACTCGCATTTTTCCCGGGAAGAGGATGTCTTTCTTTGTAATCTCTGCTATTGGGATAGACGGTACGTGAGTAAGTGTTATGCCCATGACGGCTTTCTGTAAAGGTGATGCGGTCTAATCTTCCTCCGTTGGATGTCGCTCCCCAATCCATTATATTTTCGTCTCCTAATAGAATGATGTCAGGCCCGTCTATAAATGGGAAAATTTGTCCCATTTTTTTGAGGGAGATGTCTGCGACACATCTGATGGAGGCAGCAGTTCTTCTGTTGGCGAAGTCTGTGAAAATCTTGTTGTTGTAAGTAAAAGAATTTTTTCCATGTCCGTCGTTGCCTGAGGCCGATCCGATTTCTGTCCATGGCGCAGTCTTGGACAGATAGGTTCTTCCTCGGTGATTGTTAGGCTCTGGGTAGATGCATTTGTTCATATAGTCACCTTTTTCTCCTACGTATTTCCAGGCTGCAGTCAGGGATGAGTTGCCTCGGTCAACTCCTTTATAGCCGGCGAGTGGAAAGGCAATGTCGATAAGCTGGTTCTCAGAACCGGTGAGATTATATATATAGGCATTTCCTTCCAGAGTGGCAAGATGGAAGTATTTGCTTAGCAGCGAACCTAATTCCTCTCCAGGTACTCTATATCCGAAAGGACAAGGGTCGTAGATAGTTTTTTGATCGGAATCAGAAGAACCCCATAGTGTGTTGATTCTCTGGTAGAGCCAGTCGTATGCATAATATGGCGGAATATCAGTTGGGAGAATAAGGAACATGGGATTGGCAATGCCATCCTCGATGGTTGGTTTCCCTCGTTCGATGACGCCGGCATGATATAATTTATTTCCATAATAATCATAATAAGGGATCGTTGCCGTACTTTGTGGACGGTAGTTTGCTTCTGGGGGAGGCATGGACGGATCTTTTCTTCCCCATTGGTAATATAGTCCATAGGTGCTCAATTCTCCTCCTTTGTCGGAGGCAAATTCAGAAGTCGCTCCGAGATTTCTATCCATAATGCCGATAATCTGGTTTCCAGATTTGATATCATATCTTTGGGGTTCGTCTGTTATCCAAATATGCCAGCTCCAGAGTATTTTCCCATTTTCATCATAGGCGGCGATGACGGCGTTTCCTTCTTCAAAATCTTCTCCTTCGGTGGTTGGTGGCTTAACTTGGAATCGGATGTAATCGTAGAGAAATTCGACTTGCGTTACAAGTCCTCTTTTGGATTCCCATATTAGACCGGCAGAGACAGGGTGTATTCTGCTATTTTTTTGAGGAAAATTATCCAGTATGCCTTCCTCTCCATTACCGATGGTGTTGGCAAGGAAAGTGAATCCGTCATAATAATGTTTATTGCCTTTTGGATCGGTATATTGCAGGGATGGATTTACGATGTAGCTGTTGGCCGTCTTGTAGCGGTATATTTGATGGGAATTGTCCCCAAATGTCTCCCCTGTAGTAAGGTCATAGTACGTACCTTCTGAATTTTCTAGGAGCAACGTGGAAATAGTATTGTTCGCTCCAAAGTCCAAAAGGATGCTGTAAAGATATCCGGGCTGGAAGATTTCTGTTGTCTGGAGAAAGTGTCCGGCAGCATCTTTTTCTTCTTGTTTCCAGTCTACTTTGACAGAGTAGATGCCGGAATCTGTATGGATATCCAGAAACAAGTCGGTCTGGGGGGCGATAAGCGCATGGCCCAGGTACAATTTATTTTTTTCAGAGGTTCCATCTAGTGTAGGCGAATCAAGTACTGTTTCCATATCATCTGCAAGAGTGTTGTCTCCAAAAATAGGAGTCTTGACAAGAGGAAATGAAGTCAGGTCATTTTTTGAAAAATGCGCTTCTCCATAAGTCCTTCTTTCTATAGGCTGGTGGAGGGTTCCATTTTTCCACTCAGGTAAACTGACGGAAGGAATGTTGACCGAACAAGAGTGTGGTTGGTTCCGTACAATGACTTTCCTGATTTTCCCCCACATGGTGGCACTTTGTGGCGAATTTTCGGAAAAAGCATAAATCTTCACGGCAGAAAGATAGTGCTTGTACCGGAAACAGTTATTGTATTCCGGAGCATGTTCATTCATTCCGAAAGGTTGCCTGTAGATGGATTCTTGGGTGATTGGATGGATGTTGCTCGGATGGGTAGTGGAAGCCTGGTGCCATTGTTGTCCTTCTCGTGCTTCACTGACCATGATATCTGTTTCTCCATTCAGGTTGTTGAAAAGAAGGCGGATATTGCCGTCTGGATATTTTTCATAACTGTTGTAGCCGGTATTCGCTTCTCGATAATGTTTAAGTTGGGTGGATGAAGCTATGCCTTCTTCTTTATGGAGAGGGCAGGTAATTGGATACCAGCTGATGAGTCTGGAATGATAGAAGGTGGTATCTGCCTTTTCCATGGCAGTTTGTGCAGGGTGTATATAATTGGCATAATGCTGGATGGGATTCAGTATGACGGACCGCATATAGCCATGAGACTGGTCGCCGGGTGAGGTGGTGACAGAACCTTCTGCCAGAAAACCTTCGTCCCATGTCGGGAAGGTATACAAGCCTTTCCCCTGTGTTCCCGTTTGTTCATCGATACGAAGGAATTGGACATGGAGCTGTCTGGAGGTTTGTGCATTGATGAGAGATCGGGTCGCATATGGCGGAAGGGGGTCTTCATCGGAGGAAAGACCTTTCATTGCCGGCAGAATTCGATTGTCTGATTGGGTTGAAGAGATTGGCGGATCCATAGGGCTGAGTGTTTCTTTCAGACAAGAGACACTCAGCAGCGGGAAAAGAAGGAGGCAAGTCAATATTTTTTTGTTCATGATCATTTTTTCTAATCTTTTTGGCAACGTACAGGATAGGCATATGTGGATGGAATGCCCCAATAACTTTTGTTGTTTACTGTCTGGGAAGTATAGATAGTAGTATTATAGAAGCTTAAAACGTTATTTTCCGGCCAGTAACATAAGCTTCTTGAGCCGAATCCAGCTGGCGTGCTGGAGTGGAATCTTCCTATTTTCCCCACTTCCCTGAATTTCCCATCGGAACTGTCAATATAGCCGGTATATGGATACCAAGTTCTTGAAAATCCCGTCCTTTCCAGAAAAATTCCAAAATCATTATAGGAGGAATATTTGGTCGCATTTACATTACCTGCATCTTTATAGGTGTAGATGGGATCTCTTTGAGCAATGTCCGCATAGGTCCATATCAGGTAATAGGCAACAGAATATCCAGGCGGGCAAGGATCATACATGGTTTTGGTGGATGTTTTTCCTAGAGATCCGGCCATGGATGAATACCCCCACATTGATGCTTGATTGGCGGTGTTGCTGAAACATTGGTTTTCCATTCTGTTTTCGTAATCTTCAAGAGTGAAGTTTCTGGGAACATCTTTCCCTTTGAACAGGTCGTCTTGCGACAGATGGTATCTCATTGGGTGTTCAACGGAATTTCTAACGGTCTTTTGGGCGGGTTGGTTGGTAGTGGATTCCAATCCATTCATTTGAATCCAGGTCTGATTGTCCTCATCATATTTCCACCAGATAGAATAATCTGTTCCATTCTTTCTATTGGGACCAGGGAAAGGATCTTTCCGTCCCCACTCGTAATAGAATCCAAGAGAACCTAGATATTCTTTTTCTGTCGGGTCATTTGTGGGGATTGTGGTCGCTCCTAAAAAACGGTCCATTACAGCATAGTCGTAGGAATTGTGTATTCTAGGTTTTTCGGTCAGCCAAATATGCCAGCTCCAGAGCAGGTTTCCTAGCTGATCTTTGACCCCGACTATCAGATTCCCTTTTCTTGGACTCGTGACAGAAAAGTAAACATAACCATCAGAATGGACTAATCCGTCCTGAATGAATGAGATGGGTACCGGATTGTGGTTTGGATTGTCGTTGCCATCCGTACTGGACAAATCTCCTTGCCACCACAATGGTACCAATTGATAGGCTTTTTCGGAGATATCGGGAGTGAGATTTTCTGAGATATCAATGGACTTGCCACTTCCAGGTGCAGTCAGTTGTGCAATTCCATTGCCTCGGATGTCAGCTCTGAATTTGTAGATGCCTGTTTGTGATATGATATATGAATTTGCTGTTTGATATTCACTTAGATTCTTGATTTCATGAATGGAACGTTTTGATACGCATCGGACCGGCAATGCACAGGTCGGTTGTCGCTCTTCGATTTTTTCGTCACTTGGAGTCTTGTCGTTTTGCAGGAGACAATCAAGTGAAAAAGGACTCCATACATTGGGGCGTGGCTTTTTTAAAAAATTGAGAGAGCCAGACCAAAGGTAGGCACCTGCCTGGTCGGGGACTGTTTGTTCCTCTCCCATATAGTAACCTATTCGGTTCTTGGCATTGATGTAGTAGCCCGTCAAGGCGTTGTCCAATTCATAGTAGGAATCTGCGGTTGACTGGTATGAATGTCCGTGGTCTTTATTAAGTTCAATTTTGAGGTATTCTATATGTTTGAACATACTTTTGCTTGGAATCCGATAGCCTGGCGGACAGGGGTCCAAGATGGTTTTTTCATATTCGAAAGTTTTAGGATGGAATCCCCAGAATCGGACAAATTCAGGAGAGGATTGTATTGCGGATGCCTCTGTGTAGAATTTTTCTGGATGTGAAATTCTAAGTTGCATATTGTCGGGCTCCGGAGAATCTTTTATCTGAAAAGGAATCATATCATAGAATCCCTCTTCAGATGAACGGACAGGTGTATATACGGTTGTTCCCAATGGGAGAGGAGTCGGTCGTCCCCATTGGAAGTAAAGTCCGTCCATTTCTGCGGCTTTCCCTTTTTCTGTGACATGAGCAGAAGTGGCCCCTAAATTCCTGTCCATTACGACAAAGCCATTTTGATATGCCTGTATTCCCGGTCTGTCAGTCAGCCAAATAAGCCAGGTCCATAAAAGTTTTCCTCCTGAAGAGGGGGATTGGTCATAGGCCCCTATAAGGACGTTCCCTTTCTGGCTGAGTCTCTTGTCATGGGAGTTGGTTCCAGTTTGCATATTCTTGATATGAAATAAAGCCCTTCCTTGAACCGGCTCATTGCTTTTCAGTTCAAAATATTTTTCCAGTCCGTGGGTCATCCAGATGATGTCTATGTATCCCGGATTGATGTCGGGAGAGAAGTGGGCAATTTCTCCGGCGGGTCCGTTTCCGATGGATGTGACATCAAAGCAATAGTAATGGTTGGCAGAATCGACAATGTAGCAATTGGCATGTTCTGTCGCACTGAGATCATAATATACGATATTGTCAGTGTCTTTTTCTTCAATATCTTTGCCTGGCATCCATTCAGCCACAGAGATTTCTGCATTGATTTGTCCGTGATCGGAGAATCGCAGATAAATGTCATAATTGTTTCCTCTTTTGAAATTCCGTGCAATGGTAAGTGTCTTGGATGAAGCCAGATTGCCCGATTTGCCATTGTTTGTAAGAACCTGTATTTTGAGCTGATTGTCAGAAGGTGGAGCTATAATCAGTGAAGGCAGTTTCCGGGCGTTCGCAATACCGACAGGAATGGCATCCAGCAAGTCTCCATCGGGTTGTGATTTTGAGATCGAGAACAGATTTCCGGCCGATTCATCAAGGTACTGGATTTGGTAGATATCTTCTTCCGTTTGTGGGAGAGTCAGCTTGCAGGTTTTTGCCAATCCGAACAATTGGATATCTTTGATTTTTCCCCATGATTCATTAATGGCTTCATGAGTCAGGTCCTGTGTTTCCTGAGTGTAAACATGGAAGGTGAGTTTGCATAAGGCGTGGTCAAAATAAATGGTGTTGAATCCATGTTTCTGATTTCCTGTGGCTACGGAACCATAGAGAAAATCTGTTTTTCCATCAATCTGGTGGCTGATGGAATGTTCTGTTGCATGAAAACTGTCAGGAGAGTAAGGATGCCAGGAGGCATATCTGATATAATCTGTTTCATTGTTGAATTGTTGATATTCGTCCAAGAAATAGATGTCCAGCAGATTGGAGTTTTGGTTTCCTTTTGCCATCTTGGCGCGTAATTGTTTGGTCGCATTGGCGAAAGAAGGATAGCCGGGGGTTTCTTTCTGGTCGATTCTGGCCATGCCGATAATCATGTCTTCGGAATATCCTGGATTCTGGACATCGACTCCTTTTTTCAAGATATATGTGGGTATCAAGGATCCTTTCAGTCTGATTTCATTTCGTTCCGGTTCTTCTTTTTGCAGGCAGGCAGAAATGGTCAGCAGACCAAGGGCCAGACATATGATATGGAAGAGAATGTTTTTTTTATTGTGTGTCATGGTATTGTTCTTGTTTTTACTCGGACTATTCTGTTTTTGAAGAAATAGGGGGTAGGATAGTGCTTTCAATGATGTCTTCAGTTATCCATTCAGAAACGGCTCCTGTGAGATGTATTCCGTTGTCTATCAGGAAATTGTACGTAATGTGATGCCCGCTTTCCCACATCGGAGTGATTTTGTCGAGATGAAATGTCCTGGCGTAGGAACGTGTTGCTTTCCCGGTATGTATTTCGTATGAGATGGAAAGAGTGTATTGTTTCATTCCTTCGTGGTCTGATGGGATGGCGATGAAATCCATAATCGGAGTTGCTGTATGGTAGGAATCTTTGATCGGGCTTCCATCTTTCAGTTGGATAGCATAGTTGGCAACACTTGTTCCTACATGATAGGACCATTCATTGCGGCTTTCATTGTCTTTTCCATAATCCTTTTGTTTGTTGCAGTGCAGGGTCGCCTGATTCTTGATATTCGCAAAAGAAATTTGTATATTTTTTATATTGATTCCATTCATGGAGGGGGCTCTTTGGACATAGAGACTTATTTTGGAAAAGGCATGTTCCAAAATAACAGGAATGGCTTGATGAATCTTGGAAGGTTTGTAGTGAACCGAGTAGGATAGGAGGTAGTCAATGGTAGTGTTTACCCCGGATATCACTTGATATGTGGCAGGTTGCGTGATGTTCACGGTCCTACCTTCATTCTGGAGGGAGAGGGAAGAACCCGGATGGATGGGGGTATGTGCATAGCCATGGAAGGTGTAATGGGAGGTATCTTTCCAATAATAATGAGTATCTGGTTTCCAAATGCTTCCTTGGACCGGTCGGTTTATGATGATGGAAGGCTTCGGCGAGAAGGCGTCGTTGGTGTTTTCTTTACCGAAAAGAGTGATGGATTGGATATTTTCATTTGAAACTTCGGCTTTGGTCTGGACTTCAGCAGAGGGTAAAAGAGGACTGTCTGCATCAGGAAGGATGATTTGAAAGACCATTTCTTCTTGATGGAAGCTATTGGCATGGTGAGACTTCTCGCAGGAATTGACGACAAAAGCAAGGAAGGTCATCATCAGGATATTCATATGGATGTTGTTTGTTTGTATCATAGCAAATCAATCGGGGTGTCTTCTATCCAGTTAACGATATTCACACTACAAATGATGTAATTATTCAGGATATCAATCCTGTATATATAATGTTTTCCGGGAAGATAGCTATATTGGTTCTTGACACCTCCCGGAAGAGGAATTTGACTGATTTTGTGGGAGAGCTTCTGAACATGATCTTTGAAGTGGATGTGCATTTGCAGTGCGACATCCAGATTCAGAAATTTTTGTGGAAGTATAATTTCCGGCCCTGTCAAATCTTGAAAATGAGTTTGGTCTTTGGAAATGTATGGCGACTGCGGACTCCCCTGTTTAGGAGGGTAAAGATAGGTGCCGATACTGTTTCTGTCAAGTTCAACAATAGGATCTTGTTTGATATCTCTCGGGATTTGAAGTCCTGTCGCTTCTGTATACAATCCGCTGATACGGATATTGTCAATGTATTCAATGTCATTTCCAGAGGCGTTCCTGATACGGATAGAGAGGGCACTGAGAGCATGTTTCATATTCAGTACAATAGGGGCAGGCTTGTCGCCAATCATATAGTCTTGTTGTTGTCTTCCATATAGGATATCCTCTCCTGTATGATATCCGACATTTCCGCTTTCTTGAATGGTTCGTATTCCTGGAATATGGCATACTTCCTCCCGGAAGGTATAGGCATTTGGCGAATAGGGATAGATGGCAAGAAATTCATGGTGGCAGTTGGGCCCCCAATAAACATCTGGAAGAGGTGAATAGGTCCAGACACCATTTTTATAGTGGACATGATAATTTTCCATGATTTCAATGGATTGGGGAAGTTGTCTTGAATCCAAATAATCATTTATTTCTGTTTTGTTGGCAAAAACGGAAAAACCTTTTTGGAACGCCGGGTCTTGAGCTGAGGTGATGTAGGATTTGGTCGCGACGGTCGGATAGAACTCAATCTTTGGAGTCGCGACGAACTTTGGTTCTTTTTTACAGGAAATTGCCAGAATTGCAAGCAAAATGTAAAATATGTGTCTGATCTCTTTCATTATGGTTCTATAATCTGTTCACGGTTTTCTATAATTGGTTCTCCAAATTCTATTTTTTGAGAATGTATGGTGAGACTATAAATATAGTGCTTGTTCGGTTTCCATATCGTTGTATAGTCTGAAAGCACGAAATCTTTCGTTTCTGTTCCTACGCCATCTTTGGAACTCAGTCTGACTCTCAAGACAACAGGTTCCGAAAAATTGAGAGGGGCTTCTTGATATTGTGCATCCAGTTTTGCCGGTATGGTGCAGACAGAAGAGGCTTGGGTACTATCGTCCAAAGTCGTGTCATCAAACAACACGTAGTTCACCATCCCGTTTTCCATATCGGAGAAGTCGGGTTTCCATCCGGGAGTCACGCCACTGTAAAAGGTGGCGGCATTGATGCAATGAAGCAGTTTGACCGTTGCTTTGTATTGCGCTTCCGGATTGGTAATCTTGACGGTCACTTTGGACATGGCGTGGCGGAATTTCAGTGGTACAGGATGGGCTTGTCTTCCGATCGATCGATTGCCGTTGATATGCTGGGTATCCACCCAGAGCAAATCTAAAGGGGAACTGCCGTCTGTCAGCTGGATGGTTGCTGTCTCTTTCTGTCCGGCCGATTTTTCTTTCAGGACTACATTGATTTCCATCCGGGACTGATTGGTCGGCTTGGCATATCGGAGATATCGGATGCTTTTTATGCAGGTGTTCTGGGAGATATGGGGAGCATAGGCAGTGAACATGAGCGAACCAGTATTGGGCCAATAGATTGGCTGGTGCTCTGTGATGTTCTGGGGATTGACATTCGCATAGGTTGTCTTGCCGTCAATGTTCGCGAAACAGTTGTTGTCCAGATATTTGTCCATGCTGGTATCCCAGACGGTCTTGCAGTTCGTTCCGTCGGATGCTGTGGTGTAATTGGCATAGAGCCCGAAGGTTGCAGGAAATATAGGGGTGCCTGCCTTGGTCAGGCCGTCAGAAAATGCCTTGACAGAGATTTCCTGATTTTCTGTTGGTTGACAGTCTGTTTTCTCACAACTCATGGCAAGCCAGAGTAGCAGAAAAAATGTTGCCAGTGAAATAAGCCTTATGTTACAGGTACCTGTTCTCATTTTTGTTTTGGGGTTTAGTCGCTTTCTTGTGGAAGTTCAGTTCCTTATGATTGGATTCATGTTATTCTGCGGCAATTGTTTCTGCCGGTTCATCTGCCCAGTCTTCAACTTCAACTTTGAAAGAAATCTCATCGGGAGAGAAATGAAGGTTGTAGATGTATCTTTTCCCTTTTTCCCAGACACCCGTCATTTTCTTCTCTACGGTGATCGGTCTTGACTGGCCTTTAAGTTTATACACAATGGTGCAGGTCCCTTTTTCTGTCGTCAGGTCATTGCTGTCATTGGGTATGATCATGAGTTCTTTGCCTGCAGGAGTGCTTTCTTTCGGTACCGAGAAGCTGTTGATGCCCTCCACTCCTACCTTTCCAGCAGTTTTTGTCCAGGTAATTGTAGGATTAGGGTTTAGGGCTGAATAGTCAATTTTTATTCCGCCACTGACTGCCGCATTGTTCAAAGTAATGCTTTCGACAGTTGCCAAATCTGCCAATTCGCAACTTGCGTTGAATTTGACAAGTGTCTTGGCATGTTTGAGTGTTACCGGAATGGCTCCTTGAGAACGGGTGCTCTCATAAACCTGGCTGCCATAAAGGAAATCTACATTTGCAGCAACAGCGGCATTGGTGATCTTGCCGTTTCCGACACTTCCTTCAGAACAGTTGAATGGAGCGTAGACGGTGAAACGAAGAGCATCTCCACCTGGCCAATATTGAGGGGTTACACCTCTCCATATGCCGTTTTGAAGTGTGAACTGGGTATTGGGAAAAGTCTCTTTTGCAGTGCTTTGGTTCCAGGCATAGACACCAAGATCTCCGGTATAAGGGACGGTCGCTTTGGTCAATGTGGAATTGATGGCTCTGAAACCGATTTCCTTTTCTCCCAGATATTGGCTTTCAGTCTTGCTGCACGCTGTGAACACAACGATTGCCGCAGCCGCAATTGCTAAATATTTTTGAATGAATTTTGGCATTAATGGAATATTTTGTGATAGACATATCTGTTATCAATTTCCAGAAGAGGGAATGCCCCCTCTTCTGGAAAGTGGAAACTAATTGATTTTATATTACAGGATTAAGGTCCTTTGCTGCGTCAAATTCCCATTTGTCAACAGCTGGTTCGAAGAGGATTTCGTCTGTTGTGAAATTGAGGTTGTACGTGTAATTCTTTCCAGCTTCCCAAGTTGTTCCTGTCAATTCAAATATGGCAGGAGTTGGTACATCTTTGCCTCCAATGCTGTATTTTACCATTATCTTGGTATCGTTTGTCAAAGTATGAGGAATGACAAGTATGCCTTCGCTTCCGGTTTTGTCTTGTATGCGGGTAGTGTTAGCTGTTAATGTTACTCCATTAGTAGGAGTAAATGTAACATCTCCTGTGATGGTTTGTGCTGACCATGTAACCTTGTTTGTTGTAGGTTCAATGACCACTGTTCCTTTGTCTGGGAACTTGGAAAGTTGAATGCTTGTTATTTTAATATCTGCATCTCCTGTTTTCTTTCCTGTGAAGCAAACTCTCGCACCTGCATGTTTCAATATTGTGCGTATATATCTCTGAGTTCTACCTTGTTTAAGGACATATCCATATAATAAGTCTGTGGTGCTCTCTACAAGATTGGCTTCGGAAGTTACCTTGTCTTTTGATACTTTGATGTTTTGATCAAAAGGGGCGTACATGTAAAAATCAAGAGTTCCTGTCTGTGGCCAGAATTGTACAGTTTCGCCACCCCACGCATTTTCTCTTTTATGCACAAATTTAGTTTGTGCAAAATACTCTTCACCTCCAGTGAAGTATGCTGCTACACCCATAGCAACAGATTGGTCAAGTGTTGCAGCTGGATGCTCTGCTTTAGTTTGAACACTAGTAATGGCTCTGAAGCTGATTTCCTGTGGTTCGTTGAGGTCTTGCACTTGGGTCTTGCTGCAAGAGACGAGCGCTGCCATGGTGGCAGCTGTGAATAATAAAATTTTTTTCATAATCTGAAAATTTAATAGTTAACAATCTGTTTGTTTTTATTTTGATATGTCATCATTTGTGCTAAATGATGATATCTGTTTCTACATCATCCCAGTCATCCACTTCTGGAGCAAAACCTCCACTTTTCGGAGGCTGGATGACAATCGGCTGGTTTACGATAATCAAGTGCTCTTCGTTGCCGGTAAACTGATCCGTAACATCGAAATGGTTGACGTGTTCTTGTCCACCAGAGTCGCTTATGTTGAGGTCCAGTTCCAAGTAGTTCAGGCT
This sequence comes from Bacteroidales bacterium, assembly GCA_020026275.1. Taxonomy (GTDB): domain Bacteria; phylum Bacteroidota; class Bacteroidia; order Bacteroidales; family UBA932; genus Cryptobacteroides. The sequence goes on along the minus strand of JAHHQQ010000001.1, from coordinate 134,270 downwards.
GGACGGAATCTTTCCAAAGGTTCTGAAGGAGGCAATCAGGGATTTATGGTCCTTGCCGACTTTCATCCCAAAGAAGAGAGTGACCGGGCGGTCAGAGTCTTTCTCGGAATATAACATGGAAGATTCCGCCATACCTGTCATCAAAGCATTCACATTGCTGATGTATTGGCAGCCTTCGACATGGGTCATCTTGACATTCCAGACTTCCACAATGGTTTTTGCCTTGACTTCAATGACCAGATTCCTGTTTGCTCCTGCTTGAAGCTGAGGAATGACCAGGTTTTCTTTTCTTCCTGCAAAAACATGGTCCGGCTCATTGACAATCTTTTCTTGAGGAACTTTCGTTTCATTTTCTGTGGAGACTTTGTCCGTCTTGGTTTTTTTCTTCTTCGCCAGTTCATATGCACGTCTTCTGACTGTCAGGAATCTTTTAAGCTGGCTTTTCTGGAACTTGGAAATTTCTCCCGTGAACGCTTCTGCTGTATAGAGATTGTTTTCATTCCGGATCAGGGTCGCTTCCGTATTGAAGTTGTAGACGAGAAGATTGTAGGTGCCGGCTTTCGGATAGATGTAGCCACCTTCCGGCCCTACGAAATCTTCATAGACAAGTTCTCCAGTCTCTCTGTCGCAGAGGCAGACCCGGAACAATTCCGGAAGAGCCATATCTGTTTCTTCTGGTGTCAAGACGCTGGGCTGGATGTCCAGATTGACTTTCAAGGAGAGATAGATTTCAGTCCTGTCTTCAACGAAGGGGCGCCTTATGCAACCGGTGTTGAAGAGAAGGAGAAGAACGCATAATATGAGAGTGTTTCTTTTCATCGGCCGGCCTCCCTTTGTTTTTTATAGATGGGGATGGTCAAGGATATTTCCGCTTTGGTCGGGCCAAAGAAATGGAATTTGACGAGGTTGTCATCTCCATATAGAGGGCCACCTTCCTGTCTGACGTCGTAGGTGCGTCCTGCTGAATACAGATAGCCGAGGGTGATGGAGAAGTTGAGATGTCCCCATCTCTTTTTGCCAAGTGGCAGAGCGTATCGATATTCTATACCAGTGCTGACAAATTCACCTTGCATTCCTCGGAAGTCTTTCTCCAAATCGTAATAGCCACCATAGATGTTGAGTCCTATGGAATGTCCCAGCAGCCTTTGGTGGGGCTGTCTGTTTTTGCCGAACCAGTAGCGTCCTTCCAGGGTCCAACCGAGCAATTCATAGCAGCTTCTGTTGTTTTTTTTAGGCCAGAACCAAGGATAGTAGTAGTTGGCTCCGACTGACCAATGGTTGCCGACGGGGATTTCCAATCCAGCATTGAGCCCCGGAAGCAGAAGGTTTGTCCGTAATTCGAGAATTGGAATCCTAAATTGTTTCATGGGCATTCGCTCAGGTATTCTTGTAGTTGTGTCAGAGAGTGTCTGGTATCTGATTTCCTGTATAGAAAGTTCTTCTCCGGGGATGTCTGGAATTTCAATTTCCGGTAAAACAGGAGGGGGGATTGCTCTGGACATGTATATGATTCTGACTGTGGAATATCTCAATTTTGAGTAGTAGGTTTGATGGAGACGGGACCAGAATGGGAGTTGTTTCATTCTTTGTTTTCTGGCTTCAACAGAGATGTCCGCCTTGAGTATATTCAGTATTTTTTCTTTTTCTTCAGGGGATAGAATATGGTCTGTACTAATGTCTGATACCAACTGCTTCCAATTTTCTCCTGTGTGGGAAGAATTGATTTTCGGCGAAAGAGAAGGATATCGTTTTTTTAGGAATTGTGCCACATTGCAGGCTCGTTGTTCAGATAAGTGGATGTTGTATCTGTAGGGACCTTCTGGAGAAGATTTTGAAATGAGGATGATGGAGTCAATGGCTGGCAGTGAAACGGAATCTATCAGTCTGTCTATCATCTTGATGGAACGTTCATTGTCCATATAAGCAAGTTCTATTTCGGTTTGGTTCAAACGGAAATAGAGGATAGATTCAGATATGTTTTTTTTCTCTTGTGCTGTGCTGATAAATGCACAGGAAAGAAAAATTGCAAGAATTGTAAAGATTTTCCTCATAAATGAGCGGAAATGGGTTTAATTTTATAATAGGAACTGCAGGTATTTAAATCAGTTTCTTTAGGAGTAGGGGGCTACCTGTGATTCACATCACTTTTCATATATTCAAGGTCAAATATAGCAGATTGTATGTAAAAATCAACATATTTTCTAATTTTGATGAAAATATGATAATTCTTTTCCTCTTTTTGTGAATATTTCGTTCTGAAAAAGAATAATAAAAACGAGATGGTGAGGGAAGGGGATATGATTGTCTGACCCCAACCAGGTTATGGGGTGATTATGTGAAAAGGTCCGGATCAGAGTAAAAAGAGATGGCTTAGAAGCTGCTTCCTCCTATGAAGCTTCGAATCAGTGATGTGGCCGGAATATCCTTGTCGGATACTGGAGTGAAGTAATTGAGAATTTTTTTGAGACGATGGGCATCACTATATTCAGGACAGTTTTTGGGGATGGTCATGAGTATTCTTTCTGCATGGGATCGTAAAACTGCAAATTCCAAAATGTAAGTGGAATTGAACAGCACATCGGCATTTTCCTGAAAAGGATAGATCCACTTCACTTCTGCACGGCGGACATTCGGCCAGTTGGAAATGGATTCCTGAGCAGTGAAGGCTCCTTTGTTGAAGTCGCGGAGGATACGTCTCATGAGACGGTTGTCGCTGGTCGGGATGCAATTGTGGTCGTCCAGAGAAATGCTCGTGATGGTGTTGATGAAAATTTTGTATTTGGCTGAATCGGGTACACGGCAGGTCAAGGCTGGGTTGAGTGCATGGATACCTTCGACCAGAAGGACTGTCCCTTCGTTGAGCTTGAGTTTTTTTCCGTTCATTTCTCGGATGCCGGTCACAAAATTATATTCTGGAACTTCCACGGTTTCTCCAGCAAGCAGTTTCATGATGTCGTTCTGTAGATATTCGTGGTCCACGGTGTCGAAATTGTCAAAATCGTAAGAACCGTCAGGGAGTTTGGGGGTATCAAGGCGGTTTACAAAATAGTCATCTGTTGAGAAGGAGACTGGATGGAGGCCACAAGCTTTGAGCTGAATGCTGAGACGTTTGCAGAAAGTTGATTTTCCACTGCTGCTTGGTCCTGTGATGAGCACTATCCTGACCGGCTCCGGCCGGTGTACACGACGGTTGATTTCTTCAGCAATCTGGACAATTTTCTTTTCCTGTAGAGCTTCTGCGACTTTGATCAAGTCAGATGCTTCTCCTCTTTTGCATGCCATGTTCACATCTCCGACATTTTCCAATCCCATGATCTTGTTCCAACGTAGATTTTCAGAGAAGACTTCAAATGTCTTGGGTTGTTCCATGAAGGGTGCCAGCTGTTCCGGGTGGTGACGGTCCGGCACTCTAAGGAGCAGTCCGTCATGGTAAATGCTGAGCTCCCATACCTTCATATAACCGGTGCTGGACAGCAGGACGTCATAGTAATAGTCCGCAGTGTCTTCCAAGGTGTAATAGTTTACGTATACATCATTGGACGTCTGCAACATCTTGACGGTATCTTCACGACCCAATTTTCTGAATAGCTCAATGGCTTCTTCGAGGCGGACTTCCCATCTTCTGAATGGAAGATTTTGGTTTACAAGTTCTCTCATGCGAGTTTGGATCTTTTCGAGATCTTCAGCCGTAAAGACATTGTTCTTTGTTGTCCCTTCCTGAATCAGGTTGTTTTTTTCTATATGGCAGAAATAACCTTTTGAAATGGGTCTCCTCAAGGTGACTTTGCAATTCGGGAAAATGTCATGGGCCGCTTTGCATAGCAGGAAACAGAGAGAATTGCTATAGACACTGCGTCCGGTGTAGGAGCGATAGTCCAGAAATTCGACCTGACGACTGTTGAATGCTCTGTATTTCAGTCCTTGGCTGACATTGTTTACCTTGGCCGACAGAATCGGATAAGGCTGGTCGAATTGGAATTCGGGGAGCATTTCCATCAATGTGGTTCCTTCCTGGAATGTTTTGCTGGTTTGGGTGTTGACGCAGAAGATTTTGACCATGGCCTCAAGAGTTATTTAAATGACAAATCAGTTGATGGGTTGGAAATTTTATCATTTCAATGATATGATACGAAGATAATACTTTTTCCGTATCTTTGTAAGATAATTATAAAATGACTTTCTGACATGATAAGCCAATCGCATATCGAAGAGACAATTGAGAAAATCTTTGAGGAAATCGAATTTACTGCAGAACCTTCCGGTTTGTATGATCCGTTGAGATACATGATAGAGATAGGAGGAAAACGCCTCCGTCCACGTCTTTGTCTTATCGCTTATTCTTTGTTCAAGGATGAGTTTGACTCATCCATCCTCATTCCCGCCACGGGATTGGAAGTTTTCCATTGTTTCACTCTCATTCATGATGACATCATGGACAAGTCCCCTTTGAGGAGAGGGGTGGATACTATCTGGAAGAAATGGAGCGAAGATACTGCGATCCTTTCTGGAGATGTGATGTTGATTGACAGTTACAAGAGGATTGCCAGGGCGCCAGAGAATGTGCTCGGAAAAGTGCTGGATCTGTTTTCAGAGACCAATGCTGAAGTCTGTGAGGGACAGCAATATGACAAGGAATTTGAGTCCAGGCCGGAAGTGTCCATGGAGGAATATATGAAGATGATCGGCCTGAAGACGGCAGTTCTCATTGCGTGCTCCGCCAAGATGGGGGCCATCATAGGAGGAGGTTCGGAAGAAGACTGTTCCAAGATATATGATTATGCCTATGATTTGGGCCTCGCCTTCCAGATTGCAGATGATTGGTTGGATGTCTATGGTAATGTAAAGGTATTTGGCAAGCCAATTGGTGGAGATATCATCAATAATAAAAAGTCATGGCTTATGATCAAGGCTTTGGAGAAGGCTTCTGGTGCACAGAAAGCAGAATTGCTGGCTGCAATGGATATGCCGATAGAGACAGAAGAGGAAAAGAAGGTCAAGTTTGAAAAGGTTTCCGGCATTTATGCGGATCTTTATATCGGAGATGAGGCCCAACAGGAGATTCTTCGCTTGCATAGCAGGGCAATGGAAGTGGCCGTACAGATTTGTGGCGGTAAAGGCGAGGAGATTCTGAGGGAGTTCGGAGAAAAATTGATTGGAAGAAACAAATAGTTGAGGCGGACATCGCCAGAAGATGGCCCGTTGAAAGGATAATTGAGATGTTAGAGAAGAATGAACTGGAAATAATGGCACCGGCAGGCAATTTTGAATGTCTGCATGCAGCTATACAGGGAGGTGCCAATTCTGTCTATTTCGGAGTCGGAAAGTTGAATATGCGTTCTCACTCTGCCAATAATTTTCAGCCGGAAGATTTAAAGGAAATCGTCCGCATTTGCGAAGAGAATCATGTCAAGACTTATCTGACATTGAATATTGTGATTTATGGTGAGGAGATGCCGGCAATGAGGGGGGCGCTGGATGCGGCCATGGAGGCGGGTGTGACTGCTGTCATAGCATCGGATATGGCGGCCATATCTTATGCTCGTGAGATTGGTCTGGAAGTTCACATTTCCACTCAACTGAATGTGTCCAATCTGGCCGCACTCAAATTCTATGCACAGTTTGCGGATGTCATTGTGCTGGCGAGAGAATTGAATCTGCACCAAGTCCGTGAAATTTATGATGGAATCCTGAAAGATCAGATTAAAGGCCCTTCTGGAAATTTGGTCCGTATTGAGATGTTCGCCCATGGTGCTCTGTGTATGGCCGTTTCAGGCAAATGTTATTTGAGTCTGGACACGTATGGCGCTTCTGCCAATAGAGGCTCCTGCTTCCAGCTTTGTCGTCGTGGATATGGCGTGACTGATCTGGAGACAGGCAATGAACTGAATGTGGACAACAAATACATCATGTCTCCGAAAGACTTGTGTACTATTGAGTTCATGGATAAGATTATCAGTGCTGGTGTGAAGGTGTTCAAGATTGAGGGCCGTGCCCGTTCTGCCGAATATGTGAAGCGTTGCGCCTCCTGCTACCGTCAGGCGGCAGATGCCGTATGCGAAGGCCGTTACACTCCAGAATTGGCCGCATCTTTGAAAGAATCTCTTGCTGAAGTGTTCAACAGAGGATTCTGGGACGGTTACTATCAAGGTGCCAAATTGGGAGAGTGGAGTTCCGTTTATGGCAGTTCTGCCACCCGGAAGAAAGTGTACTGTGGTCGTATCACCAATTGGTTCGACCGGATCAGTGTTGCTGAAATCAGTGTAGAATCTGCATCGCTTCATGTGGGAGATGAAATTATGGTCATCGGTGCCACTACAGGCGTGGTGGAGAAGGTCGTGGATGACCTTCGTGTCGATTTCAATTCGGCGCCTTCTGCCGGGAAGGGAGTCCGTTGCTCCGTCGCTTTCCCTGACGAGCATATCCGTCGTGGTGACAAAGTCTATATCTGGGAAGAAAAATAACTTTCGCAAGAGTCCAGTCGGGTTTCTGGGTTTTCTAGGCGATATTGTCACAATGTCGGGCCGACAGCTGTCGGCCCGGCTTTTTTGTACCAGAGCATTGCAAGTCCGGGAAAATAGAGGGAGAAACCTGCTGACGAATTGTCCGGAGCTTTTTGCTGAAACAGCCTGGGACAGTCCTCCAATGAATTTTTCAGGACGGTTCTTCCAAAGAATCTATAGTGTCTGTCCGCCGATGAATTCTCGCATGATGGAGGTCGGAGGAATGGCGGCAATCTCGTCCGGCTGCAGTGCGACGATGTAGTCAAGGAATTTCAGCAGTCGAACCGCTTCCGTGTAGGCAGGAGAAGATGGATTGATCCGGAGAAGCAGTGGCTCTGCATAATACTTCAACATAGGAAGTTCATAGAGTAAAGCAGAGTTAAGAATGGCATCCGAATTTTCTTGGAAAGGAAAAATATTCCTGATTTCCCCTCTACGAACACTATGCCATCTCATGATGGTGTCTTCAGGAGAAATACCACGTACTCGGTTATCTCTTACCATGCGACGTAACAGCCGATTGTCCGAAGTGGAAATGTTGTTGTTTTCATCTACATTCAGAGAGGTGAGTGCTGAGGCGAATACACGGAACACTTTGGTCTGGTCCACTTTGGAGACCATTTCCGGATTCAAAGCATGGATTCCTTCCATAATCAGGATGTCATTTTCTCCTAACTGCATCTTATGGCCGATGAATTTTCGACTGCCCGTTTTAAAATCAAATTTTGGAATTTCCACTTCCTTGCCAGAAATCAATTCGTTCAACTGTTGGTTGAGGAAAGGGAGGTCCATGGCATGCAGTGATTCGAAGTCATAATCCCCATTTTCATCTCGAGGGGTATATTCCCTGTCCACGAAATAATTGTCTAGTTCAATGACTTTGGGATTTAGGCCCAAGGTCTTTAGCTCTAGGGCCAGACGTAGGGAAGAGGAAGTTTTTCCGCTGGAAGAAGGACCTGCTATGAATACAATTTTGATAGAACCTTTTTGGGCAAATATCTGGTCGGCGATAGCTGCATATTTCCTTTCAAGAAGAATCTCGGAAAGATTGATGATTTCAATGGCATGTCCATTCTGTATGGCTTTGTTCAATGTGCCGATGCCATTGATTTGCAAGATGTTAGTCCAATGAGAATACTCTTCCAGGGAAGCGGCAATCTTAGATTGGCGCTTGATGGGCATGATTTTGTGTGGATCGTCCAAACAAGGCAATTGGATGTAGAATCCTTTGTTGAAGGCGACCAGATCAAAGGTATGAAGATATCCTGAGGAGGGCAGCAACGGTCCGTGGAAGGTATCTGCCTGACCATCCAGCCAATAGACACTATTGTAGATGCGTCCTACTGAACTGATCAGTTCCGCCTTGTCTGGCTGGTTCTGATTTCTAAACATGGAGGTCACTTTCTCTAAGGCCATTTTAGACTTGATGAAAGGAAGGTTCTTGAGAACAATTTCCTTCATTTTTTCTTTGAGCTGGTCAATTTCTTCCGATTTGATGAAATAAGTAGGATTGATGCCATCCTCAGCTTTGGATGATTCCTTGATTTCGCAGTATAATCCGCTTGGTAGGGAATGGTCCACAATTAGAATTTTGTCTGGATAGAGTTCTCTGACAGCATTCTGCAGGACAAAGCAGAGAGAACGGATGTAGCATCTTCTGCCGTCCGGATGATTGATGCCGATGAATTCAATATGATGTGAGGAAATGATAGGGAAACTCAATTCCTTCAATGTGTTGTCCACCAAAGCGGCGACAACAAGGAATTCCACACCTGTTTTCTTATCCTTGATTGAATGAAGTCCGATTTGTTCTGCAAATTCACCAAGTGTTTTTCCTATTTCCACTTGATAGACTTTTTCGTCATTTTTGCAAATGACATCCATCTGTGCACTGTTCATGTTCTTTTGTTTTGGTTACTATTTAAAATGCGTCCCAAAGGGACGGAAAAAGAAGGGATTGTTATAGAATCTCCTTCAAGAATGGTCCTGTCACAGAAGTCAGATCCTCGGCTACTTGTTCTGGTGTCCCCTGTGCAATGATTTGACCTCCTTTCTTTCCTCCTTCCGGACCCATATCGAACAGATAATCTACTGACTTGAGGACATCCATATTGTGCTCGATGACAATGACCGTATTGCCTTGGTCTACTAATTTCTGAAGTACGTCCAGCAATATGTGAATATCTTCAAAATGTAGGCCTGTGGTAGGTTCATCTAGTATATATAAGGTGTTTCCTGTTGCCTTACGGAACAATTCTGCCGCCAATTTCATACGTTGGCTTTCTCCACCAGACAAGGTGATGGCTGATTGTCCCAGATGGATGTAACCTAGGCCGACATCGACGAGCGCTTTCAGTTTCTGGGCAATCTTCGGTACCGGCTGGAAGAATTCATAAGCTTCGCTGATGGACATTTCCAGTACATCATTGATGTTCTTTCCTTTGTATTTGACAGCCAGTGTGTCGTCTTTATATCGTTTGCCGCCACATTCGTCACAGATCACATGGACGGAGGGCATGAAGTTCATTTCAATAATCTTGATGCCGGCTCCTTTGCATTCTTCGCAGCGTCCTCCCGAAACATTGAATGAGAAACGGCTGCTGGTGAACCCTCTCACTTTTGCATCCATCGTATCGGCAAATAGGTTTCGGATGTCATTGAACACTTCCGTGAAGGTGGCAGGGTTGCTTCTTGGCGTTTTGCCAATTGGACTTTGGTCCACTTCGATGAGTTTGTCAATATTTTGGATGCCATCAAGTTCGTCATAAGAAAGAGGCTGAAGCCGGGCATTGTAGAACTTGTTTTTCAGAATAGGCATCAAGGTTTCGTTGATGAGTGTTGATTTGCCACTTCCGCTGACTCCGCTGATGCCGATGAGCATGCCCAAAGGAAATTTGACGGTTACATTCTTGAGATTGTTGCCTCGGGCTCCTTTCAATGTAAGGAAGGAACCGTTGCCTGTACGGCGCACCTTGGGCACTTCAATTTTTTTGTCACCTCGCAGATAGTCGAGTGTTATGGAAGGACCCATGATGGTGTGTCGGAGCGTGTCTTCGTCTGGCTTTTCTCCGTGGAGCAGGTAGGAAACAGGACCATTCAGACAAATTTTTCCGCCATTCTGTCCAGCACCAGGTCCGACATCGGTGAGCCAATCAGCGGAATACATGGTCTCGGCATCGTGTTCGACAACCATGACAGAGTTGCCTTCATCCCGTAATTTCTTGAGAGAATGGATGAGTTTCCGGTTGTCTTTCTGATGCAGGCCGATGCTAGGTTCATCCAAGATGTAGAGGACATTCACCAGTTTGGATCCGATTTGGGTGGCTAGACGGATGCGTTGGCTTTCACCTCCAGAGAGAGAAGCGGTCGCACGATCTAGAGACAGATAATCCAAGCCGACATCCAGCATGAAACTGATGCGTTCGCGGAGTTCTTTCAGAATGTCACGTGCAATGGCATTTTCCCGCTCACTCAATTTGAGTGGAAGAGTTTCTATCCATTTCGCTAAATCCGAGATTTCCATGGCGGCGACTTCTGAAATGGTCTTTCCGTCAATTTTGAAGCAGTTGGTGTTTTCATTCAGGCGGCTGCCGTGGCATACCGGGCAGACGATTTTCTCATCTACATCTTTTGCAATGCCTGGAAAGGTGACCATTTCGGACATTGCTCCTTCACCGACACGGAAGAGTTCATCTGAACCGAAGAGAATTAGACTGATTGCTTCATCAGGGATGGAATCGATGGGATCATAGATGGAAAAGTTGTATTTCCTTGCTATGGAACGGATGATGTCAAATTTCTTGGTCTCTCTTACTTTTCCTAATGGCACAATGCCTCCATCTGCAATAGATACGCTATGGTCAGGAATGATGGTGTCCGGATTGATATCCACGATTTTTCCTAAACCTTTGCAGAGCGGACAATAGCCTTCTGGAGAGTTGAAGGAGAAGGAATGAGGTGCCGGCTCCTGAAGAGAAACGCCGGAATCTGGATCAATCAGGTGCTTTGAGAAATGTTGAAGCTGATTGCAGTCTGTTTCCAGGATGGCGATGGATCCTTTGCCTCGGCTCAAGGCAGTCATTACTGATTCCGAAATACGTTTTTCATCACCTGGTTCCGGTTTTAGCTTGTCAACGACCAGTTCAATGAAATGGGGCTTGTATCGGTCCAGACTGGAGACTGTGGCCAGATCGGCCATTTCTCCGTCAATTCTGACTTGTGTGTAGCCTCTTCTTCTCATCTGGTCAAAAAGTTCTTTGTAGTGACCTTTTCTGCCTCTGACAAGTGGCGCAAGAAGATAACATCTTTTCCCACTATAGCATGTCATGATGAGATCGGCAATTTTCTCATCTGTATAGCGGACCATTTCTTTTCCCGATGTAGGAGAATAGGCTCTGGAAGCTCTGGAATAAAGTAGTCGCAGGAAATCAAAGATTTCTGTAATAGTACCGACAGTAGAACGGGGGTTGTTGCCTGTGGTCTTCTGTTCAATGGCGACAATCGGGCTGAGTCCGGTAATCTCTTCTGCTTCTGGTTTCTCCAGAGCGCCCATGAAATGTTTCGCATAAGGGCTGAGTGTATCCATATATCGCCTTTGCCCCTCCGCATAGATGGTATCAAATGCAAGAGAGGATTTGCCGCTGCCACTGAGACCGGTTACTACGACAAATTCGTTTCTTGGAATGGAAAGGCTCACGTTTTGCAGATTGTGCGCCTTTGCTCCTGTAATCTCTATGTATTCTTTTTGCTTCATTGATTTCCTCCTTATCCATGAATCTCCAATCCGTCTTCCTCCCAAACCATCTCTTCTGGTTTTTCATTGAATGGTTGGAGGAAAGGATTATGAGTGCGCTCGTGTCCGATATCTGTGGAAGGTCCGTGTCCAGGATAGATTCTGACATCTCCGTCCAGTCCCATGATTTTGTCCATGATGCTGACAATCAAGTCGTCATATTCTCCCATGAACAAATCGGATCGGCCGATGGCTCCGGCGAAAAGAGTATCTCCGCTCAACAGTACTTTTTCTTCCTGACAGTAGAAGCAGACTCCGCCTGGAGTGTGCCCTGGCGTGGCAATTGTTTCAAAGGAAGTGTTCCCGAAACAAAGTCGGTCCCCATCGTCGAGATTTTTGGTTTTGAAAGAAGTATCCGGATTCTTGACTCCAAACCGGCTGGTCTGTTCAGCCATGTGCTCCAAAATGATATGGTCTTTTTCAGACAGGTAAATGTCCACCCCATATTTCTTTGCCAAGGCGGCCGCTCCATAGATGTGGTCGAAATGTCCATGAGTCAGCCAGATCGCTTTCACTTGAACGTGATTGTCGGCAATATGGGAAGTTACGGTATCCAGTTCGTTTTTATCATAACAGCCGGGATCTATGATTACGCCATCTTGGCTATCATCCCAAAGGATGTAGGTGTTTTCTTGAAAAGGATTGAAGAAATAATTTTTGATATTGAGCATGATAGCTGTAATTTTATATACAAATTTAAGAAAAAGACTCTAAATTTGTAATTCATCCACAATTAAGTAAGAAAAAACAATGCATATAGGAATCGCAGGAAATATTGGAAGCGGAAAGACAACTTTGACCAAGATGTTGGCAGAACATTATGGATGGACGCCGAAATTTGAATCTGTCACCTACAATCCATATCTGGAAGATTATTACAAGGACATCAAGAGATGGTCGTTCAATCTCGAGGTTTATTTTCTGGAGCAGCGTTTCAAAGATGTGCTTGAGATAGAAAAGTCTCAGGATACGATTATTCAGGACAGGACTATTTTTGAAGGAGTTTATATCTTTGTCGCCAACAATCGTGCGATGGGCAATTTGACTGAAAGGGATTTCAAGACTTATATGGATCTTTTTGAACTCATGATGTCGTTGGTGAAGGCTCCGGATCTTCTCATTTATCTTAAGTCCTCTATTCCCCATCTTGTATCTCAGATTCAGAAAAGAGGTCGGGACTATGAAAAGAACATGGAAATTGACTATCTTACAGGATTGAATGACAGATATGATTCATGGATTGCACAATATCCTGGAAAAGTGCTGGTTATCGACAAGGACCATCTCGATTTTGAAAATAATTCGCAGGATTTTGCCCACATTACAGATATGATTGATTCTGAACTATATGGGTTGTTTTCCGCTGAGATAGAAAAGAAATAAATGTTTGTTGAATTTATAATAGTAAAATAGCTATGCACATTGCGATCGCCGGAAATATTGGTAGTGGAAAGACTACTCTGACCAAGATGTTGGCAAGTCATTATGGTTGGACTCCAAAATTCGAATCTGTAGATTTCAATCCATATTTGTCTGATTTTTATGATGATATGGAGAGATGGTCGTTCAATCTTCAGATTTATTTCTTGAACAAGCGTTTCAAGGATGTTGTCGACATCTCTCATTCTGACGAAGTGATCATTCAGGACAGGACCATTTATGAGGATGCCCGTATCTTTGCTCCGAACCTGCATTCTATGGGCTTGATGAGTTCTCGTGATTTTGAGAACTATTCTGATCTGTTTGATTTGATGATGTCCTTGGTGAAAGCACCGGATTTGCTGATTTATCTCAAATCCAGCATCCCGAATCTGGTGTCTCAAATCCAGAAGCGTGGTCGTGACTACGAAAAGAGCATCCGTATCGACTATCTTACAGGTTTGAATGAAAGATATGAGGAGTGGATCAAGGACTACAAGGGAAAACTTCTGGTAATTGATGCGGACCGTTATAAGTTCGGCAACAAGGAGGAAGATTTTCTGGCAGTTTTGGACATGATTGACGGAGAACTTTTCGGTCTGTTTAATAAAGACGGCAAGAATAGCGAAAAATAGACAAGTATCCTTGGAAATAGACAAAAAGGGCCGGATTGGAAATATTCTGATCCGGCTTTTTGTGGATTTTTGCCATAAAATGACATAAAAATGCTGTATTATTGTTCAAAAGGTCGTAGAAAAACGAACTTTAGCAAGATTTTTGCTTCTATTTATTGCAATGTGCAATTTTAAAATTTTTGGAGGTCATGGAAGAAGCATTACAGACAATTGATATCAAAAGGTTCAAATCACAATTCTTTTCGTCATTGGCAACGGAACTGGGCGATGATTTCTTCATTGCCAATTTTACACTTGAACGCGGACGTTCCATTTTGAAGCATCCATGTCGCTTGGATGGTTATGTCGCTCTGCTTTGTCTGAAAGGGCAGATGGATGTCGCTATCAATCTTAATTCCTTTACGGTGGAAGAGAACACGTTGATTGTCAATGTTCCTGGAAACATCTTCAGAATTGCAAACATCACTTCAGATGAAGATGTCCAGGTCTTCATTGTGGCTATGTCCAAGGAGTTTGTTTCGGGTATCCGTCTTGATTTCAACAAGATGTTCAATGAAAGCATGTCCCTCTTGTCAAATCCTTGTATTCGTCTGGAAGAAAAAGAGATAAATATTTTCAAGCAGTATCTTCATTTGGCTACGGATGTCCTTTCTTCTGATCTGGACCGAAAAAAGGATATCGTAGGTGCGATGGTTTCATCTGTTTTCTATATGTTCGGGTCAATTTGGGCCAGCCGTCTTTCTATGGCGCGTCAGTCTTCCAAAACCCCGTCCGTCCGTGCCAACTTGATTTTTGACCAGTTCTTGAAACTCGTGACAGAATTTCATGACCGGGAAAGGGGAGTGGGATTCTATGCCGACAAACTCTGTTTGTCTCCTAAATATTTGTCCAAACTGGTAAAGAACATCAGTGGTCGGAGTGCTCCTGACTGGATAGATGCTTTCGTTATCTTGGAAGCGAAGAATATGTTGAAATATTCTGATGCCCCTATCAAGGAGATTGTGTTCAAGCTTAATTTCCCGAATCAGTCAGTTTTCTACAAATTCTTTAAATCCCGGACAGGCATGACTCCAAGCGAGTATCGTAACAGTTGATGTTTCGAATTGATTTCACTTCCATGGAAATAATGGAATTTCTTTGATATTGATTCAAGGTCCTATGTTTATTATGTGGGGCCTTTTTTCGTCCCAATCAGGAACATTGTGTTTTTTTATACTTGAAATGCAAAACAAGTTCATAAACTTTTTTTAAATTTGCGAATTGAAACGTTTTGTCTTTCCTCTGTCAGGAGGCTTTACGTTTGGAAGAAGATTCAAACAAATTATTTGATAACATAAAAAAACAAAAAACATGGCAAAGCAAAAAAGCAACAACGTTCTGGCGATTGGCATCATGTTCTTCTTGTTCATGATGATTTCTTTCGTGACTGGACTTCAGAATCCTTTCGGAATTATTGTCAAACAGCAATTCGGCGCAACCAACTTGATGTCTCAACTCGGTAACGCCGCCAACTTCATCGCTTATGCATTCTTGGGTCTTCCTGCAGGTCTCCTTCTTGCAAAGAAGGGTTACAAATTCACGGCTCTGGCAGCTGTTGCTGTTGGCTTCGTAGGTGTAGGTGTGACTTTCCTTTCCGGTATCGCAAACAGCTTTGTGGTTTATCTGATCGGTGCTCTCATCTCAGGTTTTTCAATGTGTATGCTCAATACTGTTGTCAACCCGATGTTGAATACTCTTGGTGGTGGTGGCAACAAAGGTAACCAGCTTATCCAGTTTGGAGGTTCATTGAATTCTTTGGCAGCCACCATTTGTCCAGTATTTGTAGGATATTTGATTGGTGATCTCGCTCAAGCAAAGATTTCCAATGCCAATCCTGCATTGTTCATCGCTATGGGTATTTTCGCATTGGCTTTCATCATCATCCTTTTCTCTAACATTCCGGAACCGGATGCAGAAGAGTCTGCAGAAGAGAAAGCTTCTACAATGGAGACTGTGAAAGGGGCTCTTTCATATAGACATTTCATTTTCGGAATCATCGCCATTTTCCTTTATGTAGGAGTTGAGGTCGGTATTCCTAATTTTGCCAATCTCTACATGACTGAAGGCGTCGGCCTTGCTCCGGCTGTCGCTGGCACAATCGTTGGAATGTATTGGTTCCTGATGCTTTGTGGTCGTCTTGTGGGTGGCGTTTTGGGTGGAAAGGTTTCCAGCCGTGCCATGATTTCAACAGTAAGTTCTGTGGCCATCGTATTCCTTCTTCTCGGCATTTTCTTGAAAGATTCCACTTCAGTGATGTTCCCTGCCATTACTTCTAATCTCAAATTTTCCCTTCAGGAAATTCCTGTCGGCGTGATGTTCTTCGTACTTTGCGGTCTCTGCACTTCAGTGATGTGGGGTTCCATCTTCAATCTTGCAGTTGAAGGTCTGGGCAAATACACTTCCATCGCTTCCGGTATTTTCATGGTAATGGTGTGTGGTGGCGGTATCCTTCCTCTTGTACAAGGTGGTGTCGCTGATGCTTCTTCTTTCATTTCCAGCTATTGGGTAGTTGTTGCGGCTGTCGCATATATCCTTTGGTTCGGTTTGGCTGGCTCAAAAGTTGCAAAAAAAGCAAACTAATTAATTAACATAAAAATTTTTATCAGACATATATGGCAAAAGATTTAGTAATTGGTATTGATGTCGGTGGACAGACTACCAAATGTGGAGTAGTGGATGCCAGAGGAACTGTCCTCGCTCAGACAGTTATCCGTACAGATTCTCATACTGAAGTTGAACTGTTTATCGCTGATCTCGCAGAAGCATTGAACAAAATTATCAGGGAATCAGGTGCAGAAGGTCGAATTCGCGGTATTGGCTTGGGGGCACCGAATGGCAATTATTATACAGGGGAGATTGAGAATGCAGTTAATCTTACTTGGGGTGGTTCAAGAACCATCAAGTTTTCTAAGTTGCTCTCGGAAGCCATGAATGGTATTCCTGTATCATTGACCAATGATGCCAATGCGGCAGCTATGGGAGAAATGACCTATGGCGCGGCAAGGGGAATGAAGAATTTCATCATGATTACCCTCGGCACCGGTGTCGGTAGTGGTATTGTCATCAATGGAGAGATGGTTTATGGACATGATGGTTTCGCCGGTGAACTGGGGCATACTTGTGCAGTCCGCCACAATGGTCGTGTCTGCAACTGTGGAAAAACAGGTTGTCTGGAGACTTATTGCTCTGCAACAGGTGTTGCCCGTACTGCCCGTGAGTGGCTGGACATGACAGATGAGCCTTCTTCTCTTAGAAGTCTTGACAAGATTTCTTCTAAAGACGTATATGAAGCCGCTAAAGATGGTGATAAACTGGCCATTCGTATTTTTGAATTCACAGGTAAGATCTTGGGAGAGTCTTTGGCTGATTTTATTGCTTTTTCTGCTCCTGAGGCAATAGTTCTTTTTGGTGGTCTGGCAAGGGCGAAGGAATTTTTGACCGAACCTATTGTCAAGGCTATGAATGAGAATTCTCTTCCTTTGTGGAGAAATAAGGTGAAATTGGTTTATTCTTCTTTAAAGGAGTCTGATGCCGCTATCCTCGGTGCATCTGCCCTTGCATGGGAATTGTAATTCATCAAGACAATATCGAACAGAGATCCGGCATTGGTAAAGTGCCGGATTTCTGTTTGTTGTCAGGATTCAGGTGGTCATAGTTTGCTGACAGTCTTCATCAACTGTTCTCCAATTCCGATGGAATAACCTTGTGACACGAAGACAATCCGCCCGAAACTATCTGCAATGCAGATGATTGGCAGGGAAGTGGAACTTGAAAGATGAGTGCCGTTTGCAAGCATCTGAGCTATTTTCCCCTCTTGATCAATGCCCAGGGACAATGTTTCAGGAAGGGCTGGGAAATAGTCTGCATTGAAAGATTCCGCATCAGCCTCGTTCGGGAAAAGGAACAGCATTTTACAACTCCATTTCTCAAATTCTTTTTTGTATTTTGCAATATCCATCAATGCGTGGTTGGTCGGTTCCTGGCCATTTTTGATGATCCCGATAATGAAGTAGCCACGGCCGGTAGTGGAAAGAATAGAAGTCTCTTCCGCACCTTTTCCCGTTGTGGTGGCACCTGCAATCCCTTCGATGGTGATCGGCAGATATTTCTGTTCTGCATCCATATTGCCGATGACCTGCACCTCGTCTTTCGGCTGGCGCATCACCAGTTTTGTATGGCTCAGCTTGCCTTTTTCGATGTCGAAGGAACGGATTTCAGACAGTACCTTTCCGCTGGCCATACGCGCTCCGGTCACCAGCAGGTAATGTCCGGTGTCCAGACGAAGTGGTTTCTTGAGCAGGGTGCTCCATGAATCTCCGGCGCTGACGTCGGAAGCTTCATCGAAGTTCAAAGTCTGCAAAGTGCCTTCTTCAGTAATCCTGGCAATCGTGAAATGACTGTAATATTTTGGATCCGGGAAAATCTTGTCTGGAGTGAAAGAGGCGGTGACGCTGCCTTTGTCGGAAAGACAGGTTTCCATGTTTTCAAAATTCACATCCATCCAGTTCCGGCCGTCCAAATACTGTACTTTTCCGGTTACGCCATCCACACGGGAAGGGATACCGAGGCTTCTGGCGACTGCAACATAGAACAAGTCACGAGATGGGCTGTCTGCTATTTTTCCTCTCCATACCCCTTCTGGAGAAATTGGAATATGAGCACTATTGAATTCGTCACCGGACATAATCTGTTCTGCAATGATTTGGGCCAAGAGAGCAGGATCGGCTACCAGAGCCGCCTTTTCCTTTTCGGTCACATGTTTCCTCAAACCTTGTTTGTAAGGAGTGAGCAGTTCATTGGCAATGCGTGGGTTCATGACATACTGTACATAGATGTCGTGGTCCATTCCTTCCGGAACCGGCTCGAGATGGGCACGGAGAACAGATTCAGGAGTGTCCCTCAAATCCTTTCGGGAAATGGTGTTCAGCAGCTCCATCGCCAGGTCCATGAGACCGGAAGGAGTGTTTTTCAGGAAAGATTCAATTTCTTTCCAGTTTCCCCTTGAGGCGATCATGACTTTTCCGACAGCCTCCGGATCCAGATTGAGCTCCTTTGCCAGAGCGGCGGATTTCTCCGCATTGCAGAAGGTGGCAACATACTTGTTTCTGATTTCATCTTCCTCGACCAGACGCTCCTGATTTCGGGCGGCAGCTTCCGGACTCACTTCGCAAGGAATGGTGCCGGGAACAGGAGGAACGATGTCCAGAGCTTCTTCAATCGGGTCACCTGCCTGATGCTCCAGGGAAATGGTCACGTTCTTGTCCTTGCCCATGCTGATTTTGCGGTAGCCGAACTTTCCTTCTTTGGAAGCCCAGACCAGCAAGTCGCCCAATCCGGCAGAAAGGAAGCTCTGACCTTCTTTGTCAGTCCGTTTCCTGGCCACAGAGTAGAATTCCGCATAGTTGTAGATCTTGTATTCCACCAAGGCATTTTCTACTGCCTGGCCGGCTTCATCCACAATCTTCACGTCCACTCTGGCGGTAGGGGCGTAGTTGTCAATGACATTGATTTCCGTATGGTTGGGTGTGACATTCATGACTTCTTCCGGTCCATTGTAGGCGCCGGTCACTTTGGTGTGCATGAGCATTCCGCGGGCGGCGGCATCGTTGAACCAGGCCTTGTTGAGGACGGCTTCCGGTTCGCAGGCTCCGAGGAAATACCATTTCCCGTCCACCCAGGCTTCCACCCAGGCGTGATTGTCATCGGTATGGGCCCATCTTGGGGTATAGACCTGACGAGCAGGAATGCCGATGGAACGGAGAGCTGCCACGGTGAAGGTGGATTCCTCTCCGCAGCGGCCGTAAGCGGTCTTGACAGAGGCGAGTGGGCTGCTGGTACGGGAATCGGAAGGTTTGTACACGACTCTCTCGTGGCACCAGTGGTTCACTTCCAGGACAGCGTCCATCATGGACAGTCCGGCGATGCGGTCCTTCAATTCTTCATAGAAGATAGTTCTGCTGTTGTCCAGATTCTCATTGTTGATGCGAATTGGCAGTACGAAATGTCGGAAAAACAGGTCGGGAACATTCTTTCCCCAAGCTGTTTCTTTTCTTGTACGGAAACTGGAACGGATGTTTTCAAGATAATATTCTCCACTGTAGTCGGTGACATCGCCCAGTGGCATATAGGCGTAAAGGAATTCAAGCGCTTCTTTTTCTTGAGTAGTGAGAGGCTGGTTGAATATGTCAAAAAGACTCTGGTCTGCAAAGAGTTTTTTCTTTTGTTCAAAATCCGATTCGACTTGTTCTCTGTATTGGTTTTCTTTCAGAAAATGGTTTCCTTGGCAAGAGAATAGAAACGGAAAGGTTAGGAGGAGCAATAGTTTGTATTTCATTAATATATGTCAGTTTGTATTTCATTGTGTCAAGCGATATTGTAAATGTAGCGATTTTTCGCTATATAATAAAAGCGCCTGCCGATTCCGGCGGGGCGCTTTCTGCTAAATTAAAAATACTATGATTCATTTTGTTGGAATGAAGTCTTTCTTGGGCAATCTTTGTTTCAATCCAATTTGTGGATAGCAAGTCCGGAACGTAGTTTCGGCTCAAACCAAGTAGTTTTTGGCGGCATGATTTTGCCACTGTCGGCAATATTGATCAGCTGTTCCATGGAAACTGGATAAAGTGCGAAGGCGACTCTCATGTTCCCGCTGTCAACACGGCGTTTCAATTCTTCAAGTCCTCGGATTCCTCCAACAAAATCTATCCGTTGGTCTGTCCTCAAATCTGTAATGCCTAGAATTCTGTCAAGGACTATTCCGGAAAGAATGGTAACATCTAGTACACCAATCGGGTCATTGTCATCGTAACGACCGGGAAGAGCATCTAAAGAATACCATTTCCCTTCCAGATACATTGCGAAATTATGTAGTCTGTCAGGATGGTAGATTTCTTCTCCGGTTTCTTTGACGATGAAGTCCTTTGCCAACAGCTGCAGAAATTCTTCTGTAGAATGACCGTTGAGGTCTTTGACGACACGGTTGTAGTCAATAATCTGTAATTGACTTTCAGGGAAGCAGACGGCCATGAACCAGTTGTATTCCTCTTTTCCGGTATGTCCAGGGTTGGCGGCTTTCTTTTCGGCTCCTACCCGCGCCGCCGCGGCAGTGCGATGGTGTCCGTCTGCGACGTAGAATGAGTCTACCTCGTTGTTGAATATACTGGTGATACGGTCAATGGTTTCTTGACAAGTGATGGGCCAGAAAGTGTGACCGAAATGATTCTCGTCAGTGAAGTTGTATTCAGGTTCGGCCTGAGTCACTTTTGCAACGATTTCATTAATTTCTTCCTTGTCTTTGTATGCGAAGAATACAGGTTCTATGTTGGCATTTTGGATACGGACATGAATCATTCTGTCTTCTTCCTTGTCTTTTCGAGTCAGTTCATGCTTCTTTATTTTTTCATTGGCATAATCATCTGTATGTGCACAGAGCACTAGACCATATTGGGTCTTTTGGTTCATTGTCTGGGCATAAACATAATAGCAAGGTTTCTCGTCTTGAACAAGCCAACCTTTCTTCTGCCATTTCTGAAAGTTGGAGACAGCTTGGTCGTATACTTTTTTATCGTGGTCAGGAAGAATCGGATCAAAGTCAATTTCTGGTTTGGTAATGTGGAGAAGTGATTTTTCTCCGGCCATGTCCTTCGCTTCCGCTGAATCCAGCACATCATATGGCGGTGCTGCAATTTCAGTGACCAGTTCTTTTTGCGGCCGGATTGCCGCAAAGGGTTTTACCTGGACCATGTTCTTGTGTTATTTTATGAGTGTGGTTAGAACTGGACGGTGGGAAGCCCCCATCGTCCAAATCAGTTTTATTTGTTTACTTGGAATTGGTCGTTTCCAGTGGCAAACCAGTCTGTGATCTGTCTTGCGGCAGCCAGACCGGCATTCATGTTGGCTTCTGCTGTCTGGGCCCCCATTTTTTTGGAAGAAGCCCAGATTCTGGTGCCGTACGCTTTCAGTTCTTCCAGGTTGTCCGGAGCGATATCTGTAGCATATTTGAGATCAACTCTATCTTCCAGTGCTTTGGCGAGTCCGGCTTCATCGATGATTTCCTTTCGGGCTGTATTGATGAGACAGCCACCTTTCGGCATGGATACAAGGTAATCATATCCGATGGCGCCCTTGGTTTCTGCAGTGGCCGGACAATGGAGGGAAACGAAGTTGGAGCGTTTGAACAGCTCTTCTACTGTATCCACTTTTTCCACTCCGTCAGCGGCCAGAGTCTCCTTGTCTTTATGGCGGGCGAATGCGAGCACATTCATGCCCAGAGCCTTTGCCTTCAGGCCCACCAGTCTGCCGATGTGGCCATAGGCGAGCAGACCGAGAGTCTTGCCCATGATTTCGCAGCCTGTTCCTGAAGTGAAGCAGTTGCGGGCTTCATAGATCATCATGGCGATGGCCAGTTCCGCAACAGCATTGGAATTCTGTCCTGGGGTGTTCATGACAACGATATGGTGGCCAGTTGCCGCTTCCAGATCTACATTGTCATAGCCGGCACCGGCACGGACAACAATCTTCAGTTGTCTGGCTGCATCCAGAACTTCTGCTGTAACCTTGTCAGAGCGGACGATCAGAGCATCTGCATCCGAAACGGCAGAAAGCAATTCAGCTGTTTCGGCATATTTCTCGAGCAGAGCGAAAGTATGTCCCGCTTTTTCGACAATTTCTTTTATCCCTTCGACCGCTGCAGGGGCGAACGGTTTCTGAGTTGCGACTAATACTTTCATGATGTCATTTCTTTAAAGATTCAAACTCTTTCATGCAGTCCACAAGAGCCTGTACGTCTTCGAGTTCGCAGGCGTTGTAGATGGATGCCCTGAAACCGCCGACAGAACGGTGGCCCTTGATGCCCATGATGCCGTGCTCTTTGGAGAAGGCCATGAATTCATCCTGAAGATCTTCTTTTCCTGGAGCCATGACGAAGCAGACGTTCATGATAGAACGGTCTTCTTTCGCGGCGGTGCCGACGAAGAGAGAGTTGCGGTCAATTTCATTGTAAAGGAGTTCTGCCTTGGCTGCATTCCTTTCCTGAATCTTCTTGATGCCTCCGATACTCTTCACCCATTTGAGGGTCTCGTTCATGACAAAGATGGAGAATACGGGCGGAGTGTTGAACATGGAGCCTTTCTCTACATGCGTGCGGTAGTCAAGCATGGTAGGGATATATCTGCTTGTTTTGCCGAGTGCTTCTTTGCGGACAATGGCAAAAGCCACACCTGCGGGTCCGACGTTTTTCTGTGCACCACCGTAGACGAGATCATATTTGCTAAAATCAATCGGTCTGGTCATGATGTCGGAAGACATGTCTGCAATCAGACGGACGTTCACGTCAGGATCTTTTTTGATTTCGGTCCCGTAGATGGTATTGTTGGTTGTAATGTGAAGATAGTCAATGTCTTCATGTATTTCAAATCCTTTAGGTATGTAGCTGTAGTTCTTGTCCGCTGAGCTGGCTATTGCATAGGCTTCACCGATTCCTTTGGCTTCTTTGAGTGCTTTCTTGGCCCATACGCCAGTTTCCAAATAAGCGGCTTTGTGCTCCAGAAAATTCATGGCTACATAGAGGAACTGAAGACTGGCTCCTCCACCGAGGAACAGAATCTCGTGTGTGTCAGGGATGTTTAGAATTTCTCTCCAGAGACTGATACATTCGTCCATTACTGCTTGCCATTCTTTGCTTCTATGTGACATGCAGATGACAGGAACTCCAGTTCCTTTGAAATCTTTCAATGCTGCAATGGCATTATCAATGGCTACTTGAGGTAAAATGCAGGGACCTGCATTGAAAACATGAACTTTTCCCATAATGAATTATAAGTATAATTTAGTAATGACTTTAAATTCCCAGTATTAAAACGTTGTAAATATATGGAATATTTACTTCAATCCAAATTCTGTCGAGTTTTTTTAATAAAATACTTTCCTTGTCCTGAGGACAAGATTACAAAAATCCGGAGAGGGCCGATGGCCTCCTCTCCGGAAAATGTCGATGTCCTTGTAGAAGATATGTCCTACCGCATGCCCATCAGGTAGGAGATGACGGCCATTCTTACATACATGCCGTTTTGTGCCTGCTGGAAATAGTAAGCGTATGGGGTCTTGTCCACGTCAGTGGAAATCTCATTGACTCTCGGGAGCGGATGAAGGATTTTCATGTTCTTCTTTACATTGCCGAGCATATCTGCACTGAGTACATAAGTGTCTTTCACTTTCTCATATTCGGCCATATCGGTGAAGCGTTCTTGCTGCACTCGGGTCATATACAGGATGTCGCTGTCATCAAGATGTTCTTCAATGGCCTTGGCTTCCTGATAGGAAATGCCTCTCGCTGTCAGTTCATCCAGGTATTTTTGAGGCATTTTAAGTTCGTCTGGAGAAGTGAATACAAAATTTGGATGGAAGTCAGACATGGCTTCTGTCAGCGAATGAACGGTTCTGCCATATTTGAGATCTCCAACCATGTTTATCTTGAGATGGTCCAGTGAACCTTGTGTCTTCAGGATGGAGTACATATCCAGAAGGGTCTGGGTCGGATGCTGGTTGGAGCCATCACCAGCATTGATGATTGGAAGCGGAGAAATTTTGGAGGCCAGTTCAGCCGTTCCTTCGGTCGGATGGCGCATCACAATCATGTCGGCATAGCCTGATACGATACGGATGGTGTCTTCAAATGTCTCTCCTTTTGTCTGGCTGGTGTTTCGGTTGTCCGGAAAGCCGATGACTCTGGCCCCGAGTCGGTTGATAGCAGCCTCAAAGGATAGTCTTGTTCTGGTTGAGGGTTCAAAGAACAGGCAGGCGATTACTTTTCCACTGAGGAAGTTCTGTTCTCTGTTCTGTTCGAATTCCTTGGCGATATCAAGGACATGAAGAATTTCTTCTTTGGAGAAATCTTTGATGGAAATAAGACTTTTTGACATATATTATGTAAATATTAAGGTCAAACCTCAATTTGCTGCAGGGAATCTGACGGAGGGGCAGAAGGCGTTGGAGCAATTTCTTTGACGGTACAATGGCAGCTGTAGTCAAATTTGTTCAGAAAATCGTCAACCAGTGAGAGTCTGACCGAGGTTTCGAGAGAACAGCTCAAGCCGAAGTTCTGATTTGTCTGTGGCAGATTCATATCTTTCAGAATTTTCATGACCTGGTTCATGTTTTCGTAGTCGAAATTGAGAAGGAAGCGCTGTGCCGCAATCTTTTCAACGAATTCCGCTTGTGCGAGAGCATCTGCCGTAGAGGTCTTGTAAGCTCTGATAAGACCGGGGATACCGAGTTTGATGCCTCCGAAATAGCGGACGACCACTACCAGTATATCACTCAGTCCATTGGAATCAATCTGTCCCAAAATTGGCCTTCCTGCCGATGAAGAAGGTTCACCATCATCATTTGCACGCCAGATGTCTTTTTTGTAGCCAAGCCGATAGGCATAGCAG
This sequence comes from Bacteroidales bacterium, assembly GCA_020026275.1. Lineage (GTDB taxonomy): Bacteria > Bacteroidota > Bacteroidia > Bacteroidales > UBA932 > Cryptobacteroides. Next base: position 109,453 of record JAHHQQ010000001.1, on the reverse strand, counting down.
TGATGTCGGGCATCATAGTAGTCTTTTTTGAGCCGTTCCACAATTTCTTTCACCTCTTCTTCCGTCTCTACGGGATAGGCATGCGCGATGAACCGGCTGCCATTATCCTTGAAGAGACCTTCCGTGTGGGAGGCAATGCTGGTGAACGAATCTTGGATGGTGTTTTCTGTTGTATCCATATCGCCGTCAAAAGTAAGTAAAATCACTTTATTTTGCAACGTAGCCGAAATATTTTGTACCTTTACGTCGCATTAAGAATTTGTGTACGTATGATATTGAGATATAGAGTTTCTTTAGCTGGCCTGAAGGGTTTTGCTAGAGTCTATGATGTGGAGTCTCACATGACTCTTTATAAATTCCACAAGCTCTTGAATTCAGAGTTGGAATTTTCCCATGACCAGTTGATTCAGTTCAAGGCTTTGGATGCTTCAGGAAATCTGGTTGCACGTTATGCCTTGTTCGATCTCGGCTATGGTGCGGTGGATGATGTCACTTTTGCTGATACGGTCGGGAAAGAGGTGGCATCTTTCATTTATTTCTATGACGTTCCCAATAGAAAGAGTGTGATTGTCACGTTTGAGGGAGAAGCAGATGAGGAGAAGGGGCGTGTCTATCCATATCTCGTAGAGACCAAGGGGCCCAATCCGATTGAATTTGAAAATGGTTATGTCGCTTATGAGGATAGACCGGCAGAGAATAAGCCTGTGGAGAAGAGTTGGAGCAAGGATGGTATGGATTTTGACTCAGACGATGAAGAGGAGGCAGATTTGGAAGAGGAGGATGAAGAGGAGGATGGAAAGGAAATCTATGACGAGAGCGAAGATATTTTCTAGTCGTTTCTGTTAGGTTGGCTGCATTTTTCTCAATATTATTAAAATGATAAAAAGACAGATGCCCAAGAAACTTGTGATCATTGTGGGGCCGACTGCTGTAGGAAAGACCGACTATAGTATTGGTCAGGCGCTCAGATATGGTTCGCCCATCATTTCATGTGATTCCAGACAGATATATAAGGAAATGTCTATAGGGACAGCCGTTCCAGATGCTTCGCAGCTTGCAGCTGTGAAGCATTATTTCATCCAGACCGAGACGGTGACACAGCTGTATACGGCTGGAAAGTACGAGATGCAGGCCATGGATCTTATCCAGAAGCTGTTTGCAGAAGGACACGATACTTTGGTAATGGCTGGAGGTTCTGGATTTTATGTGGATGCTGTTTGCAATGGATTGGAAGAAATTCCTCCGACTAATCTGACTTTGCGCAATTCTTTGATGGAACGTCTGTCAGAAGAGGGGCTTGGCTCTTTGCAAGCGGAATTGAAGGAATTGGACCCGGAAGCTTATCGGGTGATGGACACTTCGAATACCCAACGGGTGGTCCGCGCCTTGGAAGTCTGTCTGATTTCTGGAAAGCCTTTCTCTTCGTTCAAGCAGAAAAAACCGAAACGGCGTGATTTTGAGATTGAGAAGATTGGTTTGACACGTCCGCGTGAAGAATTGTATGACCGTATCAACAAAAGAGTGGTGCAGATGTTGGATGATGGTCTGCTGATGGAAGCTAAGACCTTGTTGCCTTATCGTAAGTATTCTGCTTTGCAGACGGTTGGTTATAAAGAATTGTTCAGCTATTTTGATGGCATTTGCTCTTTGGATGAAGCCGTCTCACTGGTTCAGCAGCATACCCGCAATTATGCCAAGCGCCAGATGACCTGGTGGAGACGTGATCCGTCTGTCCGATGGATTGAAATGTAGAAGATTGGCTCTTGTCTTGAGAAGGAAAAGATATAGATACAAAAAAGGTTGTGTTCCGCAAGAGCACAACCTTTTTTGTGTCTACCGGAGATCCGGTGGTTTCTCTAGAATGGAAGATCGTCTTCTCCCTCCGGCATCTTGTAGTCATCGAGTGACGGAGCGGGAGCATTGTTCCCGAAACTTCCTGGTTGATTGCCCTCGATCGGCGTTCCATTTCCGACGGGACTTGGTTTGGTATAGACTTGTGTCGCAGGAGATATTCTCCAAGCTCTCAGATCTGTATACCATTTTCCGCGGAATTCTCTGCTGGAGATGGAAAAGTTGACTTTGACATTGGAACCTTCAGCAATGGAAGCCAGTTCTTTGACTTTCTCTGAACCCCACATACTGAAGACAGCCTTTCCCGTAAAATTTCCATCTGGAAACTCTACCACAAATTCCTGTTTCTCCCAAGTTCCTCTGGAGGAAGTTCCTGATTGTACTGAAAGCTTCTGGATGAGTTGGCCTTCAAGTTCTAGATTTGCCATAATCCTTATTTGTTCTCAGTTGCAGGGGCTGCTTTATGCAAGGAATCCACCTGAATGTCGAAAATGAGCGGTGTGTTAGGCTCAATGCCTGCGTTAGGTTGGCCATATTCGCCATAGCCGAGAGCAGAAGGGATGTAAAGTTTGATGCTTCCGCCATCACCGATGAGCTGGAGACCTTCTTTCCATCCTTCGATTACGCCTTTGAGGGAGAAGTTGGCGGATGGGCCATCTTCTGAAGTGCTGTCAAATTCGGTTCCGTCAGGGAGGGTGCCTTTGTAGTGAACATACAGGTCATCATCTACAGCAATTTTAGTTTCTGCTCCTGGGTTGTTGATGATATAGTAAAGTCCGCTTTCTGTCTTCTGGACGTTTGGCTGGCTGGCAATCTTTGAGAAGAAATCTTTTTCTTTGTCAAGATTTACAGCTGCAACATATTTGCTTCTCTGCTCAATATAGTTGTTGAGGAGCTGCTGCATAAGTTCCGGGCTGATTTTGAACTGATCGAAGAATTCAGGATCTCTTGGGTTTCCGGTTGAGCTGACAAGATCTTTGATACCGGCCTGAATCTCGCTCATGTTCAAGTCGCCAAGATTGTAACCTTTGATGAATGTTCCGAAATTTACACCTACCAGGTAGCTGACAGAGTCAATTTGGGCTTTTGATGGAGCCAATGCTTTAGCTTCAGGAGAAACGCTTTCCCCGTTAGAACAAGAAGCTGCCATGAGGACAGCTAGGCTTGCTGCAATAATGCCAATTCTTTTCATATTACTTATCTATTTAGTGTTTGAATTTTCTGTAAACACATACAAAAAGCAAATATCGCAAAAATATCTGACATATAGATATTCACGGTGAATAATATTCAAATCTTTGTACTTCTTGTTCCAACTCTCTCGCCAAACATTGTGAACATTGAAAAAAAATCAGTACTTTTATACTTGGATTGTCCAGACTGTTCTACGGTAATTCTGGACGTCGGGGACTACGTGAGTAGATTTAATGATAAAATCATATTGGGATATATGGAGATTGATTCAGCAGCCATTCATGCCAAACTGAAGGATTTCTTCGGGTATGATAAGTTTAAAGGAGATCAGGAACAGATCATCAATCATCTGATGGGTGGCAATGATGCGTTTGTCTTGATGCCTACCGGAGGTGGAAAATCATTGTGTTACCAGCTTCCCGCATTGATGATGCCGGGAACTGCCATTGTCATATCGCCTTTGATTGCATTGATGAAGAACCAGGTGGATGCCATTCGGGACTTTGTTGCAGGAAATGAAGGGGTAGCCCATTTTCTCAATTCTTCTTTGAACAAGGCCCAGATCAGCAAGGTGAGGGAACATTTGTTGGCTGGGGAGACCAAATTGCTCTATGTCGCACCGGAGTCATTGACCAAGAAGGAGAACATAGAATTGCTCAAGGAAGTCCATATTTCATTCTATGCGATTGATGAGGCTCATTGCATTTCAGAATGGGGACACGATTTTCGTCCGGAATATCGTCGCCTCCGTGCGATTATTGACGAAATCGGCCGCGCTCCGATTATTGCACTGACCGCGACTGCGACACCGAAAGTGCAGAGTGATATTGTCAAAAATCTTGGCATTGCCGATGCCAAGATTTTCAAATCTTCTTTCAACCGTCCAAATCTGTATTATGAGATTCGTGATAAGGTAAAACCGAAAGAGGATATCATCAAGTTCATCAAGCAGAATCCGGGCAAGTCCGGCATCATTTATTGCTTGAGCAGGAAGAAGGTGGAGGAATTGGCCCAGTTGCTCAATATCAATGGCATCAAGGCTCTGCCATATCATGCCGGGCTGGATGCCAAAACCCGTGCGGAGAATCAGGACCGTTTCTTGAAGGAAGAGGTGGATGTCATTGTCGCTACCATTGCTTTTGGAATGGGTATTGACAAGCCAGATGTGCGCTTTGTTATCCATTATGATATTCCTAAGAGCATAGAAGGCTATTATCAAGAGACCGGTCGGGCTGGCCGGGATGGTTTGGAAGGAATTTGTATTGCCTACTATAGTTACAAGGACATTGAAAAGCTGGAGAAGTTCATGCAAGGGAAACCGGTTGCAGAGCAGGAGATAGGCAAACAGCTCTTGATGGAAACAGTTGCCTATGCTGAATCCAATGTGTGCCGCAGAAAACTGCTGCTGAACTATTTCGGTGAAAAATATGAACCTGACAGTTGTTGCAATTGTGACAACTGCCGTAATCCGAAACCAAGGTTTGATGCCCAGAAAGATTTGAAGACAGTTATGTCTCTGATCAAGTCTCTTCCGGAGCATTTCAAGATTGAACATTTGGCTAATATTCTTTCAGGAACAATGAATTCTCTGATCAAGTCTTATAAACATGATGAATCGGAGTTTTTCAAAGTGGATGATGTCCATAATGAAAGATATTGGTCAGCCATCATCCATCAGGGAATCATCCGTAATTTACTGGAAAAGGAGATAGAGAGTTATGGTCTCATCTATGTGACGGAAGAGGGCGAGAAGTTCTATGGACATCCGTTTCCGATCATGATGTCGGAAGACCGGAAATTTGCTAATGTGGATGAGGATGACGAGGATGAAGACAACAATGTCAGTGCCATGCATGGCGGTGGCGGAGGAGATCCTGTCCTGCTTTCAATGTTGAAAGATTTAAGGAAGGATATGGCCCGTAAGTTCAATGTCCGACCATGGGTTCTCTTCGGGGATCCGGCATTGGAAGATATGACCATCATGTATCCTCTGACGATTGAGGAATTGTTCAAGAACTGCCAAGGTGTGGGGGAGAGCAAGGCCCGACGCTTCGGCAAGGAATTCATTGAGCTGATTGCAAGGTATGTCGAGGAAAACGATATTGTCAGACCAGATGATTTCGTCGTCAAGTCCATGGCAACCAAGTCAGCCAACAAGGTTTACATCATTCAGTGTATAGACCGTCGTATGCCATTGGAAGATATTGCCGAGTCCAAGAATATGGAATTTGATGAACTGGTGACGGAAATTGAGAATATAGTGGAGTTTGGGACCAAACTGGATTTGGAATATTACATTCGTCAAAATATCAATGATGACGTATTTGATGATGTTTATGCCTATTTCCAGGAAGATGCGACTTCTGATTCGTTAGAGGAGGCGATGAATGAACTTGGACCGGACTATGATGAGCTGGAAGTCCGTCTGGTTCGTATCCAGTTCCTTTCAATGGAAGCGAACTGATGCTTGAAGACGATATGAGAAAACTGCCGTCAACTTATGCTGGCGGCAGTTCTGTATGGTAGAAGCCTCTGCTACAGATTGACCATTTGGAGTTTTCTGTTTTCGTAATGTGCTTCATATTTGAATCCAAGATGTTTCAGATACTCGGAAAAATGTTCGAAATGGAATCCGACCTTTTCAGCTTTGTGTGAATCAGAACCGAGGCTGATTGCTTCTCCACCGAATTCCTGATATCGTTTGAGGATATTTTCATCCAGAACGGGAGTTCTTCCACTGAAGTCTTGGTATGTTTTTGTATTGATCTCCAATGCTTTCCCTTCATAGGAGAGAACTTTTAGAATTTCATCAAGTATGTCAGGGAAATCTTGGTACCGGATACCGCATTGCGGATAACGAGCATAACGGACCACGTAGTCAAAATGTCCGAGAATGTCAAAATCGGGTCCGGCCCAGGTGATTTCTTCAAGAATCGTTTCGAGATAGTGCCCATAGGCTTGTTTCCAGTCTTTCCCTTCATAGTATCCTCCATAGAAGGGATCTGTTTGATCCAGATAATGAAGAGACAGGATGATTTGATCGAATTGATGAGTGTGGAGATGTTGTCGAATCTGTTCTCTGCATGGTTTCTGCATACCTATTTCAATTCCCTTGAGTATCTGGATGCCCGCCGCTTTTGTCTCCGGCAATTGCTGGATGCGGTCTATTTCGTTCTGTTGTGATTCCACTTCGAATACTTCGGGAACGAGCTGCTCGAAAGCAGCTTTCATTGGTGGAACATAGAAGTCACAGTGATCTGTAAAGCAAATGCCGGACAGTCCTTTGGAAACGGCGGAGGCTGTTGAGTCCGCCACACTGGTCGCTTTCCCGTCAAAGGAAAACTGGCTATGGTTATGATTGTCGTAAAGTCCCATAATTGTGCGCAAAAATAATCAAAATTATGTATTTTTGTATTTTAAGATAAACAAATGAGAAAATGATTACTTTTGGATATAAGAACAAGTTCAGCAGTATTTTACGTGCTTTGTCCGCATTCGCGATTGGCCTGGTCATGATTATCAGTAACAATGCCACTACAACAGTGGTCAAGGTAATTGCTGGTCTTCTGTTTGCTACAGGTTTGGTTTCCATTCTTTTCGGTGCTTGCCAGAAAGAAAAGAATGCCATGCCGTTATTCTCTTTCAATGCAATCGTGGATTGCTTGCTGGGTGCCATCATGTTCATTTGGCCTAATGCCATTTCCAATTTTATTGTTTATGGAATTGGCGTCGTGCTGATTATTCTTGGCATTATCCAGTTGGTGGTCATGGTCAGCACGATGTCATTGGTGGGCAGAGGGACTTTTTCTCTGCTTCTTTCCATTGTTGCGATTGTCGGTGGTCTCATTCTCGTGTTCAACCCATTTAGCTTGAGGATTATGAGTCTGATTGCCGGCTCTTTGCTGGTGGTTTATGGAATTTCTGAATTGCTGTCCCAATGGCGGGTAAAGAAAGCAGTGGAAGTGTTTGAGGTGAATATGAAAGACGATGACAATATTGATCATGATACTTCGTACAAAGATTTCGCCTCTACGATTGAGGATGTAGATTACGAGAAGGTTGACGAGCAGTAAGGAGAGGTCGGATGATTCCTAAGGAGACGGTCGATAAAATATTGGATGCGGCCCGCATTGAAGAGGTGATTGGTGATTTTGTCTCATTGAAGAGAAGAGGCGCCAGTTTTGTCGCATGCTGTCCTTTTCACAATGAGAAGACCCCATCGTTCTATGTGACACCGTCCAAAGGAATATACAAATGCTTCGGTTGTGGCAAATCAGGTACCGCAGTCAAGTTCATCATGGAACACGAAGGTCTGTCTTATGCGGATGCTCTCCGTTATCTGGCCCGTAAGTATGGAATCGAGGTCGTGGAGAAGGAAGAGTCGGCAGAGGAAATCCAAGCCCGGCAGAAGACAGAAAGTTTGTATTTGGTCTCTGAGTTCGCCCAGAAATATTTCAGTGATAACCTTGGAGAAGGGGAAGGCCGTCATATCGGCTACGCTTATTTCAAGAGCCGGGGACTGGAAGATGAAACCATAGTGAAATATGGTTTGGGATGGTCTCGGCGGGATCGGGATGATTTGGCGAAAGCCGCGCGTGCCGCTGGCTACAAGGAAGAATATCTGGTAGAAACCGGGCTTTGCTACAAGAATGATGACGGTAGCCTGACTGACCGTTTCTATGACAGGGTGATGTTCCCGATCCATTCTGCTTCAGGAAGAGTAATCGCATTTGGTGGAAGGACTCTTCAGGGAGGTCATCCGGCCATGAAATATGTCAATACGCCGACGACCGAGATCTATGCAAAGGAAAGATCCCTATATGGAATCTGGTTTGCGAAGAGTGAGATCGCCAGAAAGGACAAATGCTTTCTGGTGGAGGGTTATCTGGACGTATTGTCTATGCACCAGCTGGGTATTGCCAATACAGTGGCTTCCAGCGGAACTTCTTTGACTGTAGAGCAAATACGCCTCATCCATAAGTTTACCGAGAATGTCACCATCATGTATGACGGTGATTCTGCTGGAGTCAATGCTGCCATGAGAGGTATCGGTCTTGTCTTGCAGGAGGGCTTGAATGTGAAAGTGGTGTTGATCCCAGATGGAGACGATCCGGATTCCTTTGCCCGAAAACATACTTTGGAGGAAGTGGAGCAGTTTATTGCTTCCCATGAGAGGGACTTCATTTCATTCAAGACGGATTTGCTGCTGGAATCTGCTGAAGGAGATCCCTTGAAGAAAGCGGCGCTGATCAATGATGTTGCCGATACCATTGCCTTGATACCAGATGCCATCAAGCGGATTGCTTATGCCCAGAGCAGCAGCCAGACTTTTGGCATGGACTCTCAAATTTTGTTTGACCGAATCAATTCTACTCGAGAGAAGTTCCTGACGGAGCAGTTGAAGTCGGCTGAACGAGAAGAACGTCGGGAAGCCCGTTTGGCGCGTCAGAAAGGAGAATCAGAGAATTCTGAGAGACAAGAGGAGGGGGCGGTGATGGAAAATCCGACAGACAAGATGTCGGCCGAAGGCTCTCAAGTTGTACTGGAGAACAAGCTGTTGGCTTCTTCTGAACGCGAGTTTGTGTGGTTTATCCTCAATTATGGGCTGGAACTTCTTTCTTTTAGTCAGGATTCGGAATTCCGTGAAAATGATGGAGTGTCAGTAGCTGATTTCATTCGGGGAAGTTTGGAATCTGAGAAGATAGCTTTGGCAAATTCAGTGTATAGGAAGATATATGATGCCTTCTTTGATTTGTACGATGAAGACGAGTCGCTGACACAACAGGATATCATCCAGAAGCTGATTACCGGACCGGATCAGGATATGGCGGAGCAAGTTCTTGAACTGACCCAGGAAAAACATTTGTTGACTATCAACACGTTGAAGAATTCGATTACCAAAATAGAGACGATTCTGTCCCACAGCGTGCCACGTGCTATTATGGTATACCAGACCAAGCGTTTGAAAGACAAACAGAACGGCTTGACCCAGCTTCTTGCGACTCCGGAAGGAGCGGCGGATGCTGAAAAGATATTGATAGAGATACAGAATTTGGCGATTGTAAGAAAAGCCTATGAAGAGAAGCTCGGTAGAGTGCAATGAAAGAATATAATCAAGAATTAGATATGGATAAGAAATTTAAAAGAACACTTGTTACCTGTGCCCTTCCTTATGCGAATGGCCCAGTGCATATCGGGCACCTTGCTGGTGTCTATGTACCCGCAGACATTTATGTCCGATATCTCAGAATGAAAGGTGAGGATGTTCTCTATGTCTGTGGCAGTGATGAACATGGTGTCCCTATCACCATTAAAGCCAAGAAAAATGGGGTATCTCCACAAGATATCGTGGATCAGTATCATAATATCATCAAGAAATCTTTTGCCGGTCTCGGAATCAATTTCGACATTTATTCCAGAACGACTTCAGAAGTTCATGAGAAGAATGCTTCAAATTTTTTCCGTAAACTATACGAAGAGAACAAGTTTGTGACCAAGGAAAGCGAACAATATTATGATGAGGAGGCAAAGACTTTCCTGGCAGACCGTTATATTACGGGCACATGCCCTAAATGCGGAAATGAGCATGCTTATGGTGACCAGTGTGAAAGTTGTGGCAGCACTTTGAGCCCGGAGGAGCTGATCAATCCAAAATCTGCCTTGAGCGGATCGGAACCGGTCAAAAAGAAAACCAGGCACTGGTATCTTCCTCTTGACAGATATGAGCCGTGGTTGAGGGACTGGATTCTGGAACAACATAAGGAATGGAAGACGAATGTCTATGGCCAGTGCAAATCCTGGATTGACGGAGGGCTTCAGCCAAGAGCGGTAAGCCGTGATCTTGATTGGGGAGTTCCTGTTCCAGTAGATGGGGCAGAAGGCAAGGTGCTTTATGTATGGTTTGATGCTCCAATCGGTTATATTTCCAATACACAGGAACTGCTGCCTCAAAGTTGGGAGAAATGGTGGAAAGAGGATGATACCCGTATGATCCATTTCATAGGAAAAGACAATATCGTATTCCATTGTATTGTCTTCCCATCTATGTTGAAGGCTCACGAGGGTTTCATTTTGCCGGACAATGTGCCTGCCAATGAATTTTTGAATCTGGAAGGAGACAAGATTTCAACTTCGCGCAACTGGGCCGTATGGCTGAATGAGTATCTGGAACAATTCCCAGGTCAGGAGGATGTACTTCGTTATGTGCTTTGTGCCAATGCCCCAGAGACGAAGGACAACGATTTCACTTGGAAAGATTTCCAGCAGAGAAACAACAGTGAACTGGTGGCTATTTTCGGCAATTTCGTTAACAGGGCAGTTGTCCTTACCAAGAAATATTTTGGAGGAAAGGTTCCTGCCAATTTGAAACAGGAACCGATAGATGCAGAGACGATTGCCGCCATCAGACCATGCAAGCAGGCTCTTGACAATTATATTGAGACCTTCCATTTCCGTGAGGCATTGAAAGAAGCGATGAATATTGCTCGTATCGGCAACAAATACATTTCAGATACAGAACCTTGGAAAATGGCCAAAACAGATATGGAGCGAACTGCATCCATCTTGAATGTCTCCCTTCAGATTTGTGCCAACTTGGCGATTGTATTTGAACCGTTCCTTCCATTCTCTTGTGAGAAACTCCGCCATATCCTAAATGTGGAAATCAATGCAGGAACAGACCATCGTGTTGGAGAAGGTGCTCCTACTGAGAATTTCTTCAAGGAAGGAGAAGGTCATGCCCTTCATACCAATGCTCATCCGAAAGGTATCGTCCTTTCATGGGATATGATAGGGCAGGGAGATTTGTTGCCAGAAAATCATGAATTGGGAGAGGCCGAACTCCTGTTCGCAAAAATAGAGGACAGTGTGGTCGAGGCTCAGGTCCAGAGATTGAATGACACGAAGGTCGCCAATGAGGCGGCGGCAAAGGCGGCAGAAGCAGAGGAAGCCGCCAAGAAGATTGAACCTCAGAAGGAAACCGTCCAATTTGAAGACTTTGATAGAATGGATATTCGTACGGCAACCGTCCTGGAGGCAGAAAGGGTTCCTAAGACAGACAAACTTCTGAAGTTGACTATTGATACGGGCATTGACCAGAGGGTGATTGTTTCAGGTATCGCTGAGTATTATTCTCCAGAGGACATGTTGGGCAAGCAAATTTGTATCCTGGCCAATCTCGCACCTCGTAAAATCAGAGGGATAGAGTCCCAGGGTATGATTTTGATGGCTCGCCAGGGAGATGGCAAGATGCGTTTTGTCACTCCTCAGGAAGTCCTCAAGAATGGTGCAGTTATCGGCTGATTTCAACTAACATATTATATCAACAAATTTACATTATCATGAAACGAACACTGAAATCAATTTTGGCTGTTGTGGTGGTTGTCGCTACTTTGATAAGTTGTGCCCCAAGACAGATCGACCGAACTATTCGAATTCAATCTCCTTCTAGGCCAGCAGGCCAGAAAGATGTGATTGGATTGACCAATGAACCTATGGATGTGGTCCGTATTGGTTTTGTCGGACTTGGTATGAGAGGAGCAGATGCCGTTAACAGGTATACATATGTTCCCGGCATTGAAATCAAGGCTGTCTGTGATTTGGAGAATGAGAAAGTGGAGCGTGTGCAACAGAATCTGGTTGCCCGCAATTTTCCGGAGGCTGCCGGTTACGGTGGAGAAGAGGAATCCTGGAAGCAACTTTGTGATCGAGACGATATAGATCTTGTGTATATCTGCACTGACTGGAAACATCATACTCCAATCGCTCTCTATGCGATGGAGCATGGAAAACATGTCGCCATTGAGGTGCCTGCAGCCCAGAGCATGAAAGAGATCTGGGATCTGATCAACGCGTCCGAGAAAACCCGCAAACATTGCATCATGTTGGAAAACTGCTGCTATGACTTCTTCGAACTTACTGCATTGGAAATGTCCAGACAGGGGGTCTTCGGTGAACTGATCCATGGTCAAGGTTCCTACCATCATAATTTGGATCCATATTGGGATGCATATTGGAACAATTGGAGACTTGATTTCAATCAAGAACATAGAGGAGACGTTTATCCGACCCATGGACTGGGTCCGGTCTGTCAGGCATTCAATATTCATAGAGGTGACCGTCTGAAGACTTTGGTTGCCATGGATACGGATCCTTTCAATGGCCCTAAACACGTGGAGAGCCATACAGGTCAACCATGTGAAAACTTTGAGAATGGAGATGTCACGAATACTCTGCTCCGGACCGAAAAAGGCAAGACTATTCTGATTCAGCATGATGTGATGACTCCACGTCCTTATGACAGAATGTATCAGCTGGTAGGTACAGATGGTTATGCCGGCAAATATCCGGTACAGCAGATCTGTGTCAGAGAGGAAGCTCTCAATGATCAAGAAGTGAAATATGACCAGTTGGGCGGTGAGAGAGTTCTGATGGGAGCAGAACTTCAAGAAATGATGTCTCGATATAGAAGCCCTATTTTAACCCCGGAACTGGAAGAGCTTGCCAAACATGTCGGGGGACATGGAGGCATGGATTTCATCATGGATTACCGTCTCATCTATTGCATGAGAAAGGGACTTCCTCTGGATATGGATGTTTACGACCTTGCTGAATGGTGTTGTCTGGGTGAATTGGGTCGTATTTCCATTGAGAACGGCAATGCTCCAGTTGAGATTCCTGATTTTACCCGTGGTGCATGGGATAAGGTGGATGGTTTCCATTATGCCCTCTAGTCATGCGTCACTTTGAAGTGTAAGAAAGAAGGACCGGCTCCATAGTAGGCCGGTCCTTTTTCTTTTCAGTACAGATTATTTCTTTCGGATAATGCTCATTCCGTGACGGACAGGGAGCATGACGACCTCCACTCTTGGGTCTTGGATTACCTTCTCATTAAAATGGACAATCCCTTGAGTTTGTTTGTCGTTGGGTACATCTTCTGCATAGGGCTTGCCGTCCCATAGGACATCGTCAACAATGATGCAGCCTCCTGGACGAATCATATCAATGATTTTGTCGTAGTAGTCTGAGTATTCTCTTTTGTTGGCATCGATATAGGCCAAATCATAGGTTTCTCCTTCAAGAGAGGATAATGTGTCGAAGGCATCCCCGATATGGAGTGTTATTCTGTTGGTGACACCTGCCTTCTCAAAACCTTCTCTAATCAAGTATTCCAGTTCGTCATTGATTTCAAGAGTGTCGACATGTCCGTCTTCAGGCAGACCATAGGCCATGCAGATAGAAGAATAGCCGGTGAATGTGCCAATTTCCAAAACTTTTCTGGCGTTCATCAGTTTCAACAGGGTGGTGAGGAAGCTTCCTTGGACGGAACCGGTCAACATTCTGGCATAAGCGGTCTTGAGGTGCGTCTGTTTGACGAGCCAAGAAAGTGCTTCACTTTGGGGCATACTGTGCTCCCGGATATATTTTTCTTCAGGTGTTTCCATATTGTCGGTTATAAGAAGATGAGACGACAGGTATTTTCTGGGCTGAAGATATCCAGCGTAATCTGTCGGATATCTTCAGCTGTGATAGCATTGATTTTCTCAATCATTTCTTCATCTGTAATGATTTTTCCATAGGAGAGAAGACTTTTCCCCATGCTCAGACATTGTGATTCAAGATTGTCTGAGCTGATGGCAATCTGGCCGATGAGCTGCTTTTTGGCGGCTTTCAACTTTCTGTCTGTCAAGGGAAGGGTCTGTAGTTTTAGAATTTCTTTTTTGACAGCCGTCAGGCACTGGTTCAAGTTGTTGCGGTCACATCCAAGGCAGATGGCCAATATTCCTGTATCGGAATATTGGGTATAGTTTGATTCAACATTGTAGACCCAACCATTCTTTTCCCGTAGGATCTCATTCAAGATGGAATTGGAGACAGGACCTGCAAGAATGTTGCTCATCAGAATAGTGGCCAGACGGCCTTTTTCATCGTAGAGAGAAGGTGCAATGCCTCCGATGACAGCATTGGCTTCGTGGTTTCTCTTTTCCACTTTTTCATCAAAATGGCTGTGGAATGGAATGAAGCCATATTCTTTGTCAATCGGATGATGTCCTGTGAGAGGAGCCTTTTCTTCGGCTTTTCCCCAAAACTTCTCGATTAATCCAAGCACTTCTTTTTCCATTCTTTTTTCATCCTTGTCTGCAACAACGGTGAAGGCCATGACTTCCGGCCGGAATCGGTCAGAAATGAACTGCTGGAGTTCTTCTGATTGAATGCATTTTACCGATTTTGGAGTACCGAGGATAGGCATGGAAAGAGGATGTCCAGTAAAGAGTTTTTCTTCAAACTGGTCGTAGATGTCATCTGCAGGACTGTCTTTATAGGATTGTATTTCATCAATGACCACTCCTTTTTCTGTTTCAATCGCTTTTTGCGGAAAAGTTGGACAAGTGGCCAGTTCCATCAGAAGACTTTCCGCTTTCTTCAAGTCTTCTTTCAGTACCGTCGCATGAAGAACCAGTTCTTCTTTGGTGGTATAGGCATTTAGTTCGCCTCCCAGTTTGTCCAGATAGCGATTGATGGTGGTCGCACTCTTGAGAAGAGTCCCTTTGAAGATGGTATGTTCCGTGAAGTGGGCAATTCCGCTGTGGAATCCCTGTTCGTCTCTGGTGCCGCATCGGGTGCTCAAGGCACAATAGGCGACCGCTTTTCCACTTCTTTTGACGGCATATCGCATGCCGCATTTGGCAACTCCTGTAATCATCTTGAACGTGATAGTTTGTTGATGTCTTTCCTAAGGAAGCCTTTCCCTTTCTTTCCGGACAAGACGTGCGACTCATAATAGTACAGTTCGTATGTTCTGGCATCAAACAGCATTTTGTAACAGACAGAGCCTTTGGTTGGGTGATAAGGGGCAAAGGTGTAACTGACCAGAGCGTTTACCCCTTCCATGAAGATATTGTCTGCATTTTCTGTGTCGGTTACAATTATGTTGCGAGATGAGAGGTTCTCAATGACATATTTCTTGAGAGATTCTGACAGGTCATTCTCGGCAATGAAGATAGGCTTGCCGGCCGCTTTGTTCAGCGCTTCTGGCTTGATTTTGTTGAAGCCTTTGTAGAGACCTCTCTTGATATGGTTCTGTATCAAGTTTACGATAGCTGGCAGAAAGGCATCCAAACGGTGATAATTGATGGAATCTGCTGCGCAGATAGGGAACTGGCTCACTTGGAACATGCTTTCGAGGTCATTTCCTGTGCCTCCTTTTACAACGGTGATCATGACTGTATTGGACTCTTTCTCATTCTTGTGCTTCTTGGCATCCAATACCATGAAATAATAGTCCTGGTCAGACTTATGGGAGTCAAACTCTTCTTTGGAACAAAATTCAAAAGGAGAAAGAACCCAAACGTTCTTCATGGCCACTTTCATGCATTCGTCCATTGACTTGTCTCCGGTGAGAACCACTTTTGTCGTCTTCATCGGAAAGTCACTCAATTTCTCTTTTCTGGTTGTAATCTGAATCTGGGCTGATGAATAGAAGCAAAAGCCCATTGCCACGATGATTAGTAAAATTCTTTTCATAAGCACAAAGTTACAAAATATTATGTGTAAATTTGTCGGGAACGGTCTCCATTTGGAGCATAGAATTATACATTACTTATGTCACAATATATTGTATCTGCCCGTAAGTACAGACCTGATTCGTTTGAATCCCTGATAGGTCAGGACAATATCGTCCAGACACTTCAGAATTCCATCAAAAGAAATCAGCTGGCACATGCCTATCTATTCTGCGGTCCCCGCGGTGTGGGCAAGACAAGTGCTGCCCGTATCTTTGCCAAGACCATAAATTGTGCCAATCCGTCCGAAAATATGGAGCCTTGCGGAGAATGTGAATCCTGCATTTCTTTCAAGGAGGGGCGGTCCTATTGTATCCATGAGATGGATGCGGCTTCCAACAATAGTGTGGAGGATATCAAGAGCTTGATCGAACAAGTGAATATTCCACCTCAGATTGGCAAATATAGCGTGTATATTGTGGATGAGGTCCATATGCTTTCCACATCTGCATTCAATGCTTTCTTGAAGACATTGGAGGAACCGCCTGCTCATGCTATTTTCATTTTGGCAACTACTGAGAAGCACAAGATTCCTTCCACCATTTTGTCTCGATGCCAGACATTTGATTTCAACCGGATCAGTGTCAATGATGCGGTCCGGAATCTGAGACATATCGCAGAACAGGAGCACATCAAGATAGAAGAGGAGGCTTTGCATGTGATTGCCATGAAGAGTGATGGCGCAATGCGTGATGCCTTGACTATATTTGATCAGACGGTTGCTTTTTGTGGGACAGATATTCGGTATGAGGAAGTGACAAAGAATCTCAATGTTCTGGATTATGATTATACCTTCCATCTGGTGGAGAATTTTCTTTCCGGTGATTACGGAACAGCTTTGCTGACTTTCAATGACATTTTATCCAAAGGTTTTAATGCATTGTATTTTGTGTCTGCATTGAGTTCTCATTTCAGAAATCTTATGGTGTGCAAGAGCAGGGGGGCAGATATTCTTCTTGAAATGCCTAAATCGTTGAAAGATAGATATATGGAGCAGTCTTCCCGTTGTCCTTTGGGCTTTCTCTACGAAGCCTTGAACGTGACGGCTCAGTGCGAGGCGGGCTACAAGGCAAGTGTCAATTCCCGACTTCATATCGAGTTCGCCTTGATGAGACTCAGCTTTATGCTGCACCAGTCCGATGTCCGACAGGCTCCTGTCGTTTCCCAACCTTCTCCTGCAATGCCGGCTCAAGAAGAGAAAGTGTCTGCCAAGCCTGTCAAGCGAAAACGTTTCGTAAGTGCCAATGCACCGGAACAGAAAGAGGAATCTGCTGTACAGCCAGAAAGTCCTGTACAGCCGGAGACCTCGGTACAGGCTGAAGCTCCAATACAGACAGCCGCTCCCGTGCAGCTGGAGACCTCTGCTCCCGTAGAGGCCCCGACAGCCGCGGCGGCACCCGTCCCGGCAGAAACTCCGGTACAGGAAGAGCCCCTTGAGCTCCAGCCGGCTCCGGCACCTGCCCCAGCCACCGAGGAAAAGAAAGCCCCGGCAAAGCGCGGCAGAAAGAAACCGGTCGTGGGCAATACAGCCTTGTCCATAAGTGGCATGAAACAGGAAGTCGCCATGAGCGAACCGGTTGAAGAGGATGGACAGACGGTAGAAGGAGAGCGGATTCCGACCGACGAAGAAATCACCCTCAAATGGCACGAGATGGCAGAAGAACTCCGGGAGAAACGTCCGAGACTCGCCATCGCCATTGCCGAGGCGGAACTGCATTTCTCGGAAGAGGGAGGAGTCAAGAAATTTACTTTTTCAGTGTCCAATGAGGCGCAGAAAAAATGGATTGCCGAAAAGTTGTTGAGGTCACTTGAGGCTGAACTTCAGAAGAAATTAAATTCCGGCAAGGTCAGTCTGCTCATTGATGTGGCAGATGTGGCAGTGGCCGGCAAGAAGCAATTCACACAGAAGGAAAAAGCTCAGGCATTGGCAAATGCCAATCCTGAGGTACGTAATTTGATACAAGATATGGATTTGGATGTCTGATCCGTCTAAAATACGAAAACATGAAACTGCATTGCAAGAATTTGGTAAAGAAATATGGTGTCAGAACGGTGGTGAAAGGAGTGTCCATGGAAGTGAATCAGGGTGAAATTGTCGGCTTCTTGGGACCGAACGGTGCCGGCAAGACTACCAGTTTCTATATGATTACTGGTCAGATTGTTCCGAACGATGGAAGGATTTATCTGGATGATGAGGATATCACTGATCTTCCTATGTTCAAGAGAGCTCAGAAAGGCATTGGTTACTTGCCACAGGAGGCGTCTGTCTTTAGAAAGATGTCTGTAGAGGACAATATCATGTCCGTGATGGAGATGTCGCATATGACCAAGGCGGAACGTAAGGACCGGTTGGAATCTTTGATTGACGAGTTCAACTTGTCCAAAGTGAGGAAAAGTCTTGGAATCCAGCTTTCCGGAGGAGAGCGCCGCCGTTGCGAGATTGCCAGAGCCTTGGCAATCGATCCCAAGTTCATCCTCCTGGATGAACCGTTTGCAGGTGTGGATCCGATAGCGGTGGAGGATATTCAGTATATTATCGCCAAGTTGAAGTACAAGAACATCGGTGTTATTATTACTGACCATAATGTAGGAGAGACTTTGGCTATCACTGACCGTGCCTACTTGCTTTATGAAGGGACAATCCTGCAGACTGGTACTCCGCGGCAATTGGCTGATGATGAGGATGTACGGACCAAATATTTGGGTTCTGGCTTTGTGCTCAAACGTTCTGTATCCGTGGAACGGGCCCAAAAGGAGCATGCCGGTATTCAGTAGGTGCCTGACAGGAAATGCAAAAGCGGGGGAGTGGAAATTTCCACTCCCCCGCTTTTTGTCCGGTAAAGGAATCGGAATTCTATAGTACGTAGTCTTTCACATCCTGTGCAGAAATGGTCTTTCCTCCCAGAATGAGCAGTCTTTCTACTACATTTCTCAATTCCCTGATGTTGCCTGTCCAATGCTTGTTCTTGAGCAGATCAATGGCTTCTGGAGAGAATGGACGTGGCTGTTTGCCTGTTTCGGCACTAATTTGCCCAATGAAATACTCAACCAGAAGTGGAATGTCATCCTTCCGTTCATCCAACGAAGGGACCTGCATGACAATGACGCTCAGACGATGGTAGAGGTCCTCTCTGAAATTTCCTTTCTCGATCTCTTCCTTCAGGTTCTTGTTGGTGGCGGCAATCACTCTCACATTCACTTCAATGTCTTTGTCGCTACCGACTCTGGATAGCTTCTTTTCCTGGAGAACTCTAAGGACCTTCGCTTGGGCCGCCAGACTCATATCTCCTATTTCATCCAGAAACAGGGTGCCTCCGTCAGCCTGTTCAAATTTTCCTTTGTGTTGTTTGATGGCAGAAGTGAAAGCACCTTTCTCATGGCCGAAGAGTTCACTCTCAATCAGTTCGGAAGGAATGGCGGCGCAGTTCACTTCGATGTATGGCATCTTGCTGCGTTCGCTCTGCTGGTGCAGACTCCTGGCTACCAGCTCCTTGCCGGTTCCGTTGGCACCGGTGATGAGGACTCGCGCATCGGTAGGAGCTACCTTTTCAATCATCTGCCGGATATGGCAGATGCTTTCAGATTCGCCAATCATCTGCTGTCCGTAGACTTTTTTCTTGAGATTGTTGTTGTCTTTGACCAGAGCGGTCCGTTCGGAAGCATTCTTGATGGTAATCAGGATGCGGTTGAGATCCAAAGGTTTCTGTATGAAGTCAAATGCCCCTTTCTTGATGCAGTCTACTGCAATCTCGATATCGGCATGACCTGATATCATGACAATGGCAGATTCGACACCTTCTGCCACCAGTTTCTCCAATACTTCAGTGCCTTCCATCTGAGGCATCTTGATATCACAAAAGATGATATCGTATTTTTCCTTGTCTACGAGCGCCAGCGCAGTGGGGCCGTCTTCAGCTATATCCGCATCATAGCCCTCATCCATCAAAATCTCCTTAAGAGAGTTTCTGATTGAGCGCTCATCGTCTACTACTAGAATTTTCATGTTGAGTGTTTTATATTATAAGCTATTTGCTTGGCCTATAATATAACAAATATAAGGTAAATATCTATAGTTGTAACTGTTTTTTTCGTAAATTTGCATGTCCATCACGAATAGGACATTTACAGAATGATTATGAATATCCCCAATATCATTATAGCCGTTGACGGCTATTCATCAACAGGCAAAAGTACTTTTGCAAAGTTGATAGCGAAAACATATTCTTTTCTATATTTGGATTCCGGGGCATTGTACCGTGCAGTCACATTGTTCGCATTGGAAAATACTTTGATTCATGAGAATGCGGAGATTGAGGTGGATGCTTTGGAACAGTCTCTCTCTAGTCTGGATGTTCATTTTGAATATGTCGATGGGCAAAGCATGACCTTCATCGGAGACCGTTGTGTGGAGACCGAAATCAGAACCTTGAAGGTTTCGAATTATGTCAGCCCAATCGCGACGGTTCCGCAAGTCCGCAATTTTGTGGACAGCAAGCTTCATGAATTTGGAAAGAATGGCCGTATTGTGATGGATGGAAGGGATATCGGGACGACAGTTTTTCCAAATGCCGAATTGAAACTGTTCATGGTCGCCGGAAATCAGATCCGAGCAATGCGTCGTTATGACGAGATGGTCGCAAAGGGACAGCATCCGGAATTTGAAGAGGTGATGAAGAATTTGAAGGAGAGGGACTACATCGATTCCCATCGGGAGACTTCTCCCCTCCGTCAGGCAGAGGATGCCATTATCTTGGACAACTCCTATCTGACGATGGAGAATCAGATGGCGTGGCTGGAAATGGTCCTCAAGAATAAGTTTGATATCTGACATCCTATTGGAAATTATGGCTGTAAAAGTTGAAATAGACCCGAACTCTGGTTTCTGTGGCGGTGTGATCCGTGCAATCGGTGAGGCAGAGCAATATTTGGATGCCGGCAGGGGAAAATTGTATTCCTTGGGTTCCATTGTTCATAATGAAGAGGAATTGCGGCGTCTTGAAAGGAAAGGCTTGCAGACAGTTGGTTTAGATAAACTTCAGCGACTGGAAGTCGGTTCGACTGTGTTGATCCGCGCTCATGGTGAACCTCCCGCCACTTACCGTTCATTGGAACAGGCAGGACTTCAGTTCATTGATTGTACCTGTCCAGTAGTCTTGCAGTTGCAGAAGCGAATCCGGAAAGTCTACCAGGAAATCCATGAGACAGGAGGACAGATACTCATCTATGGAAAGGTGGGACATGCAGAGGTTCTAGGTTTGCTCGGACAGGTGGATGGAGATGCTGTTGTTGTGGAGAATATGGATATGTATCTTCAGTTGCGGGAAGAGGGGAGCCTCGATCTGGCTCGCCCGGTGGAAGTTTTTTCACAAACCACCAAGAGTCCAGAAGCTTATGAAGGATTGTGCCGTCGTTTGGAGCAGGATATGGTCCAGGCAAGTGGGCTTGGATTGGACGAATTCAGGTCAAAGGAAAGGTTGAGGGTGCATAATACGATTTGTGCCCAGGTTTCTAACCGTCATCGGGGATTGGTTGAATTCGCTGAAAAGCATTCTGTCATCATTTTTGTCGCAGGAAAGGAGAGTTCCAATGGAAAGGTGCTCTGCAATTTGTGCCGGAATGTCAATGAGAGGACCTATCAGGTCGGTTCTGAAGAGGAACTGGATCCGTCCTGGTTCAAGGACGGTGATTCCGTAGGTGTCTGTGGCGCCACGTCCACTCCAAAATGGCTTTTGGAAGCAACCGCAAAGAAAATTTTGGTTCTTAGCTGTTAAATCTGTATTTTTGTAAATTATAAGTCAAATATTTGTAGACATTTAAATTTAAAATATACCATATATGGCAACAACAGCTGATTTTAAAAATGGTCTTTATCTGGAATACAACGGGAAACCATGTATGATTGTATGGTTCCAGCATGTAAAACCCGGTAAGGGTCCTGCCTTCGTCAAGACCAAACTCCGCAATCTTGAGAATGGTCGTATTCTTGAGAACACATTTACTGCAGGAGCAAAGGTTGATACGATTGATGTGGAAAGACGTCCATACCAGTTCCTTTATTCAGATGAAGATGGTTTCAACTTCATGCACGAAGAGACTTTCGAGCAGATCCACCTTCCATTTGACGTAGTTGAGAACGCTGACCTCATGAAAGAGGGACAGCATGTGGAGATGATGTTCGTGACCCATCCTGAGGAAAGATGCCTTACTTGCGAGCTCCCTACCTATGTGACTCTTGAGGTTACTTATTCAGAGCCTGCAGTGAAAGGTAACACCGCTTCTACCAGTGCATTGAAAGAATGTACTCTGGAGACAGGCGCCAAAATCATGGTTCCTCTCTTCATCAACCAGGGTGATACCATCACAGTGAACACTACCGACCGTTCATACGGACAAAGAGTATAGTTCTTCACTATAGGACAAGAAAATCAAGATGCGGGTCAGTTTTCTGGCCCGCATCTTGATTTTTCAATAATCTTTTTTATTTATCTGCAATAAATCTATCAGATAGTTCTTTGATTTTTTGAGATTGACATAGATGGTCACCTCAAATTTCTCTCCTCCTGCATCCAGGTCTCCGATGGCATATTTTTTAGCTCCCCTGCCTGCTGTATGGTTGATTTCGAAATCACGCGGTTTATAGCTTTCAAAAAATGATTTGACAATCTGTTTCGCCTGATGTTTGCTGCAGGTGTTGCTCTTGTTCTTGATGGAAATTTCCAGCGTATCGTTGAACCAGGCCGCCAGTTTGTCTGCATCTCCTTGCCGGATGTATTTGGCGATAGGGATAAATACATCGTAATTGTCCTCCATGCTGTTCCCGAAGGAAAGTAGGGGGGCCAACAGTATAGATATTCCTAAAGCAAGGATTCGTTTCATTCTGGCATTCAAAGATAAAGTCTTGCAGAATATTGCAAATATTGAGCCACATTTTTTATATTTGTATAAGAACTGACATGTATGAAGCTTAGTTTGATAACAATCGGCAAGACTGACCTCAAATGGGTCAAGGAAGGGCTTGATGTCTATAAGTCAAGACTTGTGCATTACGTGCCCTTTTCAATCAAAGAAATTCCAGAACTCAAAAATGTTTCATCTTTCACGAAAGAACAGATCAAGGAGAAGGAAGCGGATCTGCTGTTTGCTGAATTGAAGCCTTCTGATGAAGTGATACTTCTGGATGAGCACGGGAAAGAATTCCGGTCCATCGACTTTGCCGCTTTTCTTGAAGACAAGATGTCTCATTCTGGCAAGGATATTGTTTTTGTCATTGGCGGCGCATACGGGTTCTCGCAAAGGGTATACGATCGTTCCAATGGAAAAATCTCATTGTCTAGAATGACCTTCTCTCATCAGATGGTGCGGACTATCTTTGTGGAACAATTGTATAGGGCTTTTACGATTATTCGGGGAGAGCCATATCATCATGAATGATTGTTATGTGGGACAAGAACGGTAAAAGAATTTTGGACCTGGTCGGAGAGAAGCTCTGGCTGGTATTTATCTTGATTGCTGTCTTGGTTGTCTCCTTTTCATCATTGGCAAGCAGAGGTTCGGATTTTACCCATATGGCCTCCAGCAGGATGGAAAAGGTCATTGACAAAAGGCTGGATATCTTGGAGGAATATATGGTGGAAGCCATAAACCAACCTCTTGACCAATGGATGGAATTGAAGAACCTCCCTTCCGACATGATTGTCTATCGTTATGTCTACGATACGCTTCAATCTTGGAACAATCAATTTGCCATAGAAAATGATGATATCGATAACAAATTGGTAATCAAGAGACTCGCCAATCCGAAGTACAATATAGAATCGCAACTGACCGATGTGACCAGCCAATGGCAGTTTCTCAATGTCGGTCCGAAATGGTATATCATCAAGAAGATCACAGACGGTATCCGATGTCAGGTAATCGCCGGACTGGAGATCAAGAGCATGATCGGTGTGCAAAGCCGCAACGGGGTGAATCGAAGGTTGAAACTTTCCGACCGTTTCGCCTTGTACCCGATTTCTTATGCTGGTGGCGCTCCTGTAATGGTGAAGGGGGTTCCTTTGATCAAGGTGGTCCAGGAAGATGCCAATGTGCTGCCGATGGGAATGATGTCCTATGTTTCTTGGTTGGCCATCACTTTGATTCTGTTGGCTTTTTTGCTTTATCTGCTCAAGCGCAGAACCATCAAGCATATGCTGCTCACGGTGGCGAATATCGTGGTCGCCATCGTCACCTTTTATCTGTTGGGGCGGCGTCTGGACAATACCACAGCTGTTTTTTCTCCTAATATCTATGCGCAAGGAGACTTCTTTTATTCGTTAGGTGCCCTGCTGTTAGTCAATACCGCCATCTTTCTGATTGTCTGCTGTGTCTATATGGTCGGGCCGGCCCTGATTCGAATGTTGCTTCGGCCGAAGCATTCGCGTTTCTGCTCGGCTTTGTTCGGCTTTGCAATTCTCCTGTCTGTCGCAGGTATCATATTTTACATCCACAGGACTTTTTCCGGCATTGTCGTCAATTCCAACATATCCTTGGAACTGTATAAGATTTCTGAAATAGATCGTTATACAATCTATGTCTATGTGTCCTATATGGCTCTGCTGGTAACGATACCGATGTTGCTGCAATTGTTGAGACCGCTTGTCCGGCATTATCTCCATATCCGTTATAATGTCAATACCCGTGTATGGAGGATGATATTCTGTATCCTCTGTTCTTTATATCTGCTGTTGACTTCCACTATCCTGAGTTCGCGGAAAGAGGCAAGTAACGTAGGGGTCTGGGCCAATTCAATGTCGGTGGACAGAAACATGGGTTTTGAATTGCAACTGAAGAACATAGAGAATTACATCGCCAATGATCCGCTGGTTTTTCGTCTGGTGTCCATTTCGGGCGATTACAGCATCGTTTTGGGTCGTATTCGGGAGACCTATTTGAACAAGATCGCTCAGGATTATGATCTGATGATGAATGTTTTTGAGGATGATCATCCCGATCAGACGATTGTTGATTTTTTCAATGAACGAATCAAGGATGGCACACAGATTTCTGACGATTCTCGTTTCTATTATACCAGGACAACTAGTGGAAGGGCTCGTTATACTGCTATGTTTGTATATTATGTACCTTCCAGAGGAGTGGTGAGAATATTCATTGGCATTGACTCCAAGGTGGACAAAGCCGGACGGGGCTATTCTGCCATTTCTGGAGCCGTGAGCTCCAATAGCGGTATATTGCTCCCGCATTATTCTTACTGCAAATATCTGAATGGAAAATTGGTGACCTACAAGGGTGAATATGCTTATCCGACTGTGCTGCCTGTCAAGATGGGACTGTTGGAAAATGGGGAAACTTCCACTTGGAGAATTATTGACCAATATGTTCACTTCATAAATAAGGTGGCAGATGATGAGATTATAATCATTTCTCGACCGAAAAATGACTATATGCAGTACTTGATGTCGTTCTTGCTGATGGCTCTTCTTTGCTATATGGCCGTGAGCATCTTGTCGCTCTTTCGTCAAAGGCCGTCTGTTTTTGAGAAGAATTACTATTCTTCCCGTATCAATACGCTGTTTTTCCTTTCTTTGACAGCCACATTGGTCATTATGGCTGTGATTTCTGTAATTTTCGTCTATCGGCGGAATGATGCGAATACCAAGAGCATTATGATCAGCAAGATCAACACTATCCAGTCGCTGGTGGAGGCGACCAGTACTGATCTTCATGATTATAATGAATTTAACAGCAGCAAGATGCGGATTTCTCTGCGAAACATAAGTGACTATACACGTTCTGACCTGACTTTGTATACCAAAGATGGAAGGGCTTTTCGTTCTACGGCTCCAGATGCTTTTGATAAACTGATTCTTGTTTCCCGTATGCCGCAGGATGCATATAGGAGTATCATGTACCAGAACCGACGTTACTATATTCAGAAAGAGTTTTTTTGCAATCAGCCATATTATAATATGTATGCTCCGATTTTCAACAAGAAAGGGGATATGCTGGCTATTTTGGGGGCACCGTTCACGGATAGTGGTCTGGATTTCATGAATGATGCAGTGACCCATTCTATTTTCATCATCACCTTGTTCTTCATTCTTCTCATTGTCACCAGAATGTTGACCGGACGGGTGATTGAAAGGATGTTCAAGCCATTGATCAATATGGGCAGCAAGATGATGTCTGCCCGCAATGGCGGTTTGGAATATATTATCTATGACCGTGAAGATGAAATCACTTCTGTGGTAAGGGCATATAACCTGATGGTACATGATCTGTCTGTCAGTTTGGCTCAGTTGACTGTTGCAGAAAGAGACAAGGCCTGGCGGGAGATGGCGCGTCAGGTGGCTCATGAAATCAAGACTCCTCTGACCCCAATTAAATTGCAGATTCAGCGTCTGCAACGTCTTCGTAGCAAGAAAAGTCCAAACTGGGAAGAAAGGTTTGATTCGATTCTTCCGACAATCATTACAAGTATTGACCAGTTGGCAGATACCGCCAATGATTTCTCCAGCTTCGCCAAGTTGTATAGTGAGGAACATCAGCTTATCAATTTGGACAAGATGGTCAATGAAATTGTCAACATGTTTTCAGAGAAGGACAATATGACATTTGAATATATCGGATTGAATGATGCCATGATTATGGGGCCGAAACCTCAGTTGTATCGTGTATTCGTCAATTTGATTACTAATGCCATTCAGGCAATCGAGAATGAGGCGCGCGAGCAACAGGATGCCGGCGGCACTCCGGGAATGGGATATATTCGTCTGTCACTCCGGAATAGTAATGAAGGAGAGTTCTATGATGTGGTGTTCGAGGATAATGGGCCGGGCGTGAAGGATGAAGTCAGAAACAAGTTGTTCGTTCCAAACTTCACTACCAAGAGCGGTGGAAGTGGCTTGGGACTGGCCATCAGCAAGAATATTCTGGAAGTTTGTGGTGGAACCATCACCTATAGCAAATCATTTACATTGAGGGGAGCTTGCTTTACTGTCAAATTACCAAAGTACAAGCAGAATCCCTGATCCACCAGTGGAAAAGATGTTCATATCTGCTGAACTGCAAAATTATTTATCAAACGATAATTTTTGTTATCTTTGCGTTGAACAAGTAAAAAGCGATACCGATGATTATATCACAAGCTAAATTTGCAGGTAGTAGTATTCGAGTTTCTGATAAGCCCGCACTCAAATTGCCCGAATTTGCGTTCATCGGCAGGTCCAATGTAGGAAAGTCTTCCTTGATCAATATGCTTTGTTCCCAAAAGAAGTTGGCCATGACTTCCTCTACTCCGGGAAAGACGAAGCTTATCAATCATTTTCTCATCAACAATCAGTGGTATCTCGTAGATTTGCCAGGTTATGGTTATGCCAAGATTTCCAAGACGGAAAGAGAAAAGTTGCAGGCTGTGATCAAGGATTACCTCAATCATTCTGAAGAAATGGTCATGTTGTTCGTGCTGATTGACTGTCGCCACGATGTGCAGAAGATTGACTTGGACTTTTTGAACGAATTGGGAGAGCACAATATTCCATTTGCCATCATATTTACCAAAGGAGACAAGTTGGGGCCAGTTGCCCTGGATAAGCAAATTGAAAAATATGGTCTTCAATTGTCTGAATATTGGGAGGAGCTGCCTTTGAGTTTCAAGAGTTCTTCCGAGACAGGATTGGGCCGACAGGAAATATTGGATTATATCGAAAACGTATTAACTACTTTATAAATACGGACATAACCGTTAATTGAAATGCATAACGATCACAAAATGGAAATTTTTGCGTGCAGAGCCTCAAAAGATTTTGCCGCAAGGGTTATCGAAAAACTCAATGAGGGCAAATTGCCCGGAGAGGGAAAAGCCAGATTAGGTGCTTTTGAAGTGACACAGTTCAGTGATGGCGAATTTCAGCCGTCATTCAATGAGAGTGTAAGAGGTGCTGTTGTCTTTGTAATTCAATCTACACCGCCACCAACAGACAATCTGATGGAACTTCTGCTGACTATTGATGCCGCTAAGCGCGCTTCTGCTGACAAGGTCATTGCAGTGATGCCTTATTTTGGCTGGGCCCGTCAGGACAGGAAGGACAAACCGAGGGTCTCTATTGGTGCCAAGGTGGTTGCCAACATGATGAAGGCGGCCGGTGCTGATCGTG
Source organism: Bacteroidales bacterium (assembly GCA_020026275.1). Taxonomy (GTDB): domain Bacteria; phylum Bacteroidota; class Bacteroidia; order Bacteroidales; family UBA932; genus Cryptobacteroides. The sequence goes on along the minus strand of JAHHQQ010000001.1, from coordinate 81,696 downwards.
TCATGACTTGTGACCTCCACGCTGATCAGATTCAGGGATTCTTTGATTTTCCAGTGGATCATATTTATGCAAGCAAGGTTTTCATTCCTTTCTTGCGTGACCTCAATATCGAGAATCTTGCCATAGCCGCTCCAGATATGGGAGGTGCAAAACGTGCCAATGCTTATGCCAAGGAACTGGCCTGCCCGGTCATCATTTGCCATAAGTCCCGTGAAAGAGCCAATGTGGTTGCTTCCATTACTGCAATCGGTGATGTGAAAGGCAAGAATATCGTCATTGTGGACGACATGATCGATACCGCAGGCACTCTCTGCAAGGCTGCAGATGTCTTGATGGAGAAAGGCGCATTGAGCGTGAGGGCTTGTGCTACCCACGGTGTGCTTTCCGGCAAAGCCTATGAGAATATCGCCAATTCATCTTTGTCCAAGGTGTATGTGACCGATACAATTCCTCTATCTACTGATCCCATGAAGGATACCAGCAAGATTCAGGTCGTTTCTATGGCAGAAACCTTCGCCAAGATCATGAACAAGGTCTATAACTGCGAACCAATCAGTACAGAATTCATATTCTAGTATTGTTCAGATAGTCAGCACTGTGGCGTACTCTTTGCAAGAGTGCGGGACAGTGCTGATTTTTTTATATCTTTGCATTGTAGACAATTACGAATATTATGTTGAAGGTATTTTTAGCTGCGCTGATTTTGATAGGATGTGGTGTTCTAATCATGTGTGTGAAGATCATATTCGTCAAGAACGGCCAATTTCCTCAGAGCGACGTCGGGGCTAATGAAGCCTTGCGGGAGAGAGGAATCCGTTGCTTCAAGGAAGAGGACCAGGAAATGTGGGACAAGAAGCTCGGAAAAGACAGGTCCACTCGTTGTGGGGGGGAATTCGATTCGTCTGCCTGTCAGAACTGTGGCTTTTATGAAGCTGAAAAGAAACTCCGGGGAAAGTAGTTTCACTGCAAACTGTGATGGTTTCCAGATTGTTTTTTCCTGCAAACTAGGGATAGTTTGCCAATATGAACCTTTTTAGATTAGAAAGCAATGAGTCTTTTAGCAATTGTTGGGCGTCCGAATGTAGGGAAGTCAACACTTTTCAATCGCCTCGTAGGTATGAGGCAGGCAATTGTCGATGGCGTTTCTGGTGTGACACGCGACCGGCATTATGGTAAATGTGATTGGTGCGGAACTGAATTTTCCGTGGTGGATACGGGAGGATGGTCTTCCGGATCGGATGATGTGTTTGAGGAAGAGATCCGCAAACAGGTTGTCATTGCAATTGAAGAGGCTGACATTGTCCTTTTTATGGTGGAGGCGGCTACCGGTATCACTGATTATGATGCGGAAATTGCAGACCTTCTTCGCCGTAGCGGAAAACCGGTGGTACTTTGTGTGAACAAGGTGGACAGTGGAGAGAAAGTATTTGATACCTATCAGTTTTATTCTTTGGGACTGGGTGAGGTCTGGAGCATTTCAGCTGCCACTGGCAGTGGCACTGGAGACTTGCTGGACGAAGTGGTCCGTCTTCTTCCCAAGGAGTCTGCAGAAGAGAAGGATGAGCATCAAGACCTTCCACATGTAGCCATTGTCGGCAAACCGAATGTCGGTAAATCTTCTCTTACCAATGCCTTGTTGGGGGCTGACAGAAATATCGTTACCGATGTGGCCGGTACGACAAGGGATTCCATTTCTAGCTATTATAATCGTTTCGGACACGAGTTCATGTTGGTAGATACTGCTGGAATGCGTAGAAAAAATAGGGTCAATGAGGATTTGGAATTTTATTCCGTCATGCGTTCTATCCGTGCCATTGAACATTCTGATGTCTGTGTGTTGATGATTGATGCCAATTCTGGTTTGGAAGCTCAGGACATGAGTATTTTTAACTTGATTGTCAAGAACAAGAAAGCCTGTGTCCTGGTCGTGAACAAGTGGGACACGATTGAAAAAGACAGCAATACGCTTCGTGAATATGAAAAGGCGTTGCGCAGGCGTCTGGCACCGTTTGATGATCTTCCGATCATCTTTACTTCTGTCATCAAGAAACAACGTATCATGGATGTTCTCAATGAAGTGGCCCATGTCTATGAGAATTACTCCAGAAAGATAGCGACATCCAGATTGAACGAAGCGATGTTGCCGGAAATTGAGAATTATCCACCACCTGCATGGAAGGGAAAATATGTGAAGATCAAGTTCATCACTCAGTTGCCCACCAGCAGTCCGTCCTTTGCATTCTTCTGCAACCTTCCTCAGTATGTAAAGGAACCATACAGGCGTTTTCTTGAAAACAAGCTGCGTGAGCATTTTGATCTGTACGGCTGTCCTGTACAGGTGTATATGCGCCAGAAATAAGTCCGTCTTTTTTATGATTGCCGGTATCTGGCAGAATAGAAGATATGGGGGAGACGATTCACATCGTCTCCCCCATATCTTTTCTAACCCTATTATTAATTATCTAATTTATCATTGCATTGTTTATTTCAAACTGTGTGCCAAAAATTCCCTCCCCCTGTCGAAACTTCTTTTTGAATTAATTTTGTCAACCAGTCATACTTTAAAATAAGAACTGGGGAAGCCAGTGGATACGCTCTGATTTTAGGACATAAAACTTGCAAAGAGGCAGGTATTTTTCTAAATTTGTAAGGAAAGAGGCAGTGTATCTGCCTATTTGCACATAGAATTAATATAACACTAACTTCGTCCAGATGGAAAGGGATCAGATAGATTTGTATACACTTCAAAATTCTCTGAAGCGTGGAGTTGAAAGCATTTTTCCAGGAAAGTTTTGGGTCAAGGCAGAAATTAGTGCTATCAAGAGCCGGGCTGGTGGCCATTGTTATCTCGAATTGTCCCAAAGCCAAGACGGTCGGCTGATAGCCAAGATTTCCGCTATCATTTGGGCTTCTCGTTTCAGGCTGCTGTCTTCTTATTTTGAGAAAGTGACTTCATCTCCCATTTCAGAAGGAATGCAGGTTCTGGTCCAAGTGCAGGTAAATTATAGTGAACTATACGGATTTTCGTTGATTATCAACGATATAGATGCTGAATATACTGTCGGCGAGAAAGAAATCAACAGACAGAAGACGATAGAGCGTCTGGTACGGGAGGGGCTTATGGATCGGCAGAAACAGTTGGATCTGCCTGGTCTTCCTTATCGTTTGGCGGTCATATCCGCCGCTAATGCCGCAGGCTTCCGGGATTTCATGACGCATCTGCATGAAAATGAGTTCGGCTTTGTTTTGCATACGGCTTTGTTCGAAGCCGTCATGCAGGGGAAGGATTGTCCGGCTTCTATTGCCGGCGCGATGCAGAGCGTGCTGGAAGAAGAGATCCCATATGATGTCATCTTGATTTTGAGAGGTGGCGGCGCCAAATTGGATCTGGCTTGTTTCGATGAATATGATTTGGCCGCGGCAATTGCAAGGTGTCCGCTTCCTGTGTTTACAGCTGTCGGACATGATCAAGATTATCATGTCTGTGATATGGTGGCGCATACTTTTGTCAAGACGCCAACAGCTCTGGCAGATGAGTTCCTGGACTATTATATTGCAGAAGATACCCAGATATCCTCTTATGGGAATCGGCTCAGGATGGCTTTCAGCAACAAGATTTCACGAATGTCTTCACAAATCGATTTGCTCGAATCCAAGATTCGAGGAGCGGATCCTCGTCAAATATTGAAAAGAGGCTATGTGCTGGCGCTGGATGGAAACGGTATTGTGAGAAAATCGGTGGATGGTCTGGAATCTGGAGATAAGATGAGGTTGATGATGGCAGATGGCATTTTGGACTGTACGATCAATGAGGTAGACCGGTAGGATTTTTGCAGAAGAAGATGAATATCAAAGTCATATGAAAGAGTCAGAAAAATTTGATTATTCGGCGGCATTGGAAGAATTGCAGCAGATTGTAGTTAAGGTGGAAGACCCTTCCACTTGTCTGGATGATATTGACAGATATATCAGACGTTCAGAAGAATTGATTGGCCGTTGTCGTGCTTATTTGCGCACGGCAAGGGAAAAAGTGGATAAGATGGAGGAGGCGTAATCATGAAAAAAAGGAAAATGATTTATGAAACGGATCCTTATCTCATGCCTTACAAGGAAAAGATAGATGAGAGGCACCGTCAAATCCAGAAAGCCTTCGACAAGATTGCTGTCAACGGTTCCTTAAGTGAGGGGGTCAACAATCATCTTTATTATGGCTTGCATCTTGAAGGAGATCAATGGGTGTTCCGAGAATGGGCCCCTCATGCCAACAGAATCTATCTGACAGGTGAGTTCAACAATTGGAAGAGGACTTCTTCTTATGAGCTCAAACCTGTCGGAAACGGGAATTGGGAGATTCGTGTCAATTCCATGTTCATTCATCACGGACAGTTGTATAGATTGTTTGTCGAATGGTCTGGAGGTGGAGGTGAACGTCTTCCTGCCTATGTGAGCAGGACTGTGCAGGATCCGGAGACTAAAGTGTTTTCTGCTCAGGTATGGGAACCGGAACATCCGTATGAATGGAAATGCAAACGCCCTGCCGTAAAGCGGAATCCTTTGATTTATGAATGTCATATCGGAATGAGTTCTGAAAAGGAGAAAGTGGCCAGTTTTGATGATTTCCGGGAGAATGTCCTGCCAAGAATCATTGATTTGGGATATGACACGATTCAGATCATGGCTTTGCAGGAACACCCTTATTATGGATCATTCGGTTATCAGGTTTCCAATTTCTTTGCCTTGAGTTCCCGTTTTGGCACCCCGGAGGAATTCAAGCATCTGGTAGATGAGGCCCACAAGGCAGGAATCGCGGTCATCATGGACATTGTCCATTCCCATAGCGTGGACAATGAGGCGGAGGGCTTGGGTAAATTCGATGGAAAGGACGATCTCTATTTCTATAGCGGACCTCAAGGAAGGCACCCTGCATGGGGGTCAAGATGTTTTGATTATGGCAAGGACGAAACCAAGTATTTTCTGTTGTCCAATTGTAAATATTGGATGGAGAACTACATGCTGGACGGTTTTCGATTCGATGGTGTGACTAGTATGTTGTATTGGGATCATGGTCTGGGAAAGGATTTTGTCGGATATGGCAATTATTTCAATTCCGGGGTGGATGAGAATGCGGTCACTTATCTGGCTCTCGCCAATATGCTGATTCGTGAAATCGATCCGGATGCCATCACTATTGCGGAGGATATGAGTGGAATGGCCGGTCTGGCGGCTCCTTTTGAGACAGGAGGTGTCGGTTTTGGCTTCCGTATGGCAATGGGCGTTGCCGATCATTGGATCAAATGGATCAAGGAGAAGTCTGATGAACAATGGGATATGGGCGAAATCTGGTATGAACTGACCAATAAGAGAGCGGATGAACGGACCATCAGTTATGCAGAATGTCATGATCAGGCACTGGTTGGAGACAAGACCCTCATTTTCCGTCTGATGGACAAGGAAATGTACTTTTCCATGAATGTTGATTCCAAATCTCTTATTGTGGATAGAGGAATTGCATTGCATAAGATGATACGTCTTCTTACTCTGGCGACGGCCGGTGACGGATACCTTAATTTCATGGGTAATGAATTCGGCCATCCGGAATGGATTGACTTTCCGAGAGAGGGCAATGGCTGGTCCTACAAATATGCCCGGAGACAATGGTCACTGAGTGAGCCAGACTATTTGAGGTACAAATATTTAAACGATTTTGACAGGGCAATGGTCGGTTTGGTGAAGAAAGAATCCTTGTTGGCGGTGCCTCCAGTCCTCCTGACGTCTGATATTCAGAAACATATATTGATTTTTGAAAGGAAAGATTGTATCTTTGCATTCAATTTTAACCCTACGGATTCTTATACGGATTATGCGTTTGCGGCTCCTGAAGGAGAATATCAGGTCGTTTTGGATTCGGATGCGAAGAGTTTTGATGGATTTGCAAGAGTCAGGTCTGGGGAAATACATGTCGCGCTCCAGCAGAAATCAGAAAATGGCAATCCGCAGTTTGACCATTCTCTGTATCTCTATCTGCCTAGCAGATCTGCCATTGTCTTGAAGAAACTATAATAATATTGCAGACAATAAAGTAAGTCGTATATGGCATTTATCAAATTTAATAAAGCCGAGCTTGTTAACCTATCTTATTCCCTGAAAAGAGAAATTATCAGTGCTAACAAAACGGGAGCATGTCTCAATACTTCCATTGTGACATGCAATACTCGTCGTTATCATGGTCTGCTCGCAGTACCTGTCGATAATTTTGGCGGCAACAAGCACATGCTATTGTCCTCAGTAGATGAAAGTATCTATGTGGGGCATAAACAGTTCAATCTTGGCATACATTGCTATGGCGATGTATATGAGCCGAGGGGACATAAGTATATTGTGGATTTCAGTGCTGATCCGGTCCCTCAAATTGTCTATAAAGTCGGAGAAATTGTATTTGTCAAGAGTCTTCTGATGGCTCCGGACAAAGATCAGGTCATGGTGAAATATGAACTGAGAGAAGCTCCGTCTGTGGTGACATTGCAGTTGAAACCATTTCTGGCTTTCAGAAATATCAATGCCCTCACTGCCCAAAATGACCAGGCCAAGACGGATTTCAAAAAAATATCCAATGGCGTAGCTTTTCAGATGTATGATGGGTTTCCTTATCTGAATCTTCAAATGAGTTCGGCTAAAGCCGACTTCAAATACAATCCGCATTGGTATAATGGCATTACTTATTCTGACGAATACCGGAGAGGATTTGATTGTAAGGAAGATTTGTGGGTTCCCGGCTTTTTCACAGTGGAATTGGCTCCGGGAACCTCTGTCGTTCTTTCAGCTTCCGTTGAGGAGGAGAATGCACAAAGACTGACCCGTAAGTTCAATGATACTGTCAAGAAGGAGGGGAAGATAACCAGTTGTCATGACCAGCTGCTCCATTGTGCAGATCTGCTGATCCGTGACAGAAACGGAAGAAAACGGATCACTTCTGGTTTTTCGTGGCTCTATACCGGTCAGTTGAGGGAGACGCTTCATGCGTTGCCTGGTCTGACTCTGTATGCAGACGGGAACAAGGCACAGTTCGAAGAAATTCTGGACAATTTGATTGAGGATGAGCAGGTACGTCTGCATAGCAAGACCACTCAGATTGAGGCTCCGCTCAGAATCATGGACCGTCTCCAGATGTACATCGACTTCGGAGCTGATCCGAAGAGGGTATGGAAGAAATATGGAGGTATCGTCAAGGAAATAATTGAAAGCTATCTTCCAGGACATAGGGAAGAGGTGGCTGTCCAGCCGAATGGCCTTCTTTGGGCCCAGAAGGACGGCATTGCCCTGAACTGGATGGATGCCTATGTCCACGGTGTCCCCGTCACTGAAAGGGCAGGATTCCAGGTGGAAGCCAATGCTTACTGGTACAATTCTCTCTGCTTCGCCATCGGGATGGAGCAGAAATACGGCACCAAGAACAGTCAGTTCCCAACTCAGTGGATTCCGATCAGGGATCTGGCCAGGCAGAACTATCAGCTTCTGTTCTGGAACGAGCAGTGTGGATACCTCGCCGATTATGTAGACAATGAAGGACAACATATGGATGTCCGTCCCAACATGATGGCAGCTGTATGGGTGAAGAATTCTCCGGTAGATGACATGGTTGCCAGCCAGGTGATGCATGTCATTTCCAATGAACTGGTCACCAAAAGAGGTATCAGAACCCTGTCTCCAAGAAACCTCAAATACAAAGGAGTATACGAAGGGACTCAGATTGACCGTGACCTCGCCTATCACCAGGGCAGCACCCGTCCGTTCCTTCTGGCTCCTTATGTAGATGTGATGTTCAGAATGCGCGGTGCGGCATTCGCCGGCAAGGCTGAATGGCTGACTGAAGGATTCTTCCAGGATCTGAACAAGCACGGTGTCGGCGTGTTTGCCGAACTCTATGATGGTGACCCTCCTCACGAGCCGCACGGAGCCATTTCTTCCGCTCTGACCACCGCCGCTCTGTTGAATGTAGATTATCTGATCAAAAAATATAAGGAGGATTGATTATGAAAGTTCTGATGTTCGGATGGGAGTTTCCTCCTCATATTGCAGGAGGTCTGGGAACAGCATGTTATGGAATCGTCAAAGGTTTGGCGTACAACGGGGTAGAGACCCTGTTTGTGATGCCTTCCGCTTCAGGTGACGAGGATCAGAGCGCTGCCAGGATCATCAATGCCAGCGATGTTCCTGTGGAGTTTCCAGCCAATCTCAGTGTAAAGACATTTTTGGACAAGGTCCAGTTCGTGCATATCGGCACCAATATGGTTCCTTATCTGGATCCGCAAGAGTTCCATGACCTGGTGGAGAAGGACAAGAAACGTCAGGTACGCGATTTCCGTATCAATTATGGCCAGAAATACAAGTTCTCCGGAAAATATGGTTCTGACCTGATGGAAGAGGTTGCCCGTTATGCGATGATTGGTGGCACGATTGCGATGGAGCACAAGGATGAATTCGATGTGATTCATGCCCATGACTGGCTGACCTACTGCGCCGGCATCGCCGCCAAGCAGCTGACCGGCAAACCATTGGTGGTTCATGTCCATGCTACTTCATTTGACCGAAGCAGTGACCAGAATATTGATACCCGTGTCTACGAAATTGAGAAACGGGGAATGGAAGCTGCCGACAGAGTGATTACCGTAAGTGATTTGACGAGAAACATCGTCATCACCAAATACGGTATCAACCCGGACAAGGTGGTTACTGTGCACAATGCGGTGGATTTCAGCGGCAAGGAAAATATGCAGGTGGAAAGGGGGGTCAAAGACAAGGTCGTCACCTTCCTCGGCAGAATCACTTTCCAGAAAGGACCGGAATATTTCATTGAGGCTGCTGCCAAGGTGCTCAAACGTACCAAGAACGTGCGTTTTGTCATGGCAGGAAGCGGTGATATGATGAACAGGTCTATCCGTTATGTGGCCAGATTGGGACTTTCTGACAGATTCCATTTCACAGGCTTCCTCAGAGGGGTGGAAGTACAGAAGATGTTTGCTCTTTCGGATGTATATGTGATGCCGTCTGTTTCGGAGCCTTTCGGTATTTCTCCTCTTGAGGCAATGAGAACCAACGTACCTTCCGTCATTTCCAAACAGTCTGGAGCCGCAGAGGTTCTAAAATATGCATTCAAGGTGGATTTCTGGGACGTGGATGCGATGGCAGACCAGATTTATGCGCTGCTTAACTATCCTGCCCTGTCAGAGTTCGCATCTAAGCATGGCTATGATGAGGTGAATGCCCTCAAGTGGAACAATGCCACTGCCAAAATGAAGAAAGTATATGAATCAGTGATTAAATAAAACTAAAGATATGGCAAAGAGTATATGCTTGTATTTCCAGATCCATCAGCCAACTCGACTGAGACAATATAGATTTTTCGATATCGGCAAGGATTCGCATTATTATGATGATTTCGCCAACAGAACTATCTTGAGAAGAGTCGCACAGAGGTGCTATCTTCCCATGAATGAAGTTATTCTTGGTCTTCTGAGGGAGAACAGGAACTTCAAGGTCGCTTTCTCTATCTCCGGTTCTGCAATTGAGCAGTTCGACCGTTATGCCCCAGAAGTGTTGGACAGTTTCCGTCAGCTCGCACAGACTGGCCAGGTTGAATTTTTGTGTGAAACGTACAACCATTCGCTTGCTTCTTTGGCTTCTCCTGTGGAGTTTTCCCATCAGGTGATGAAACACAAGGCAGTCATTGAAAAATGTTTTGGACAGACACCAGCCATTTTCAGGAATACGGAGTTGATCTATAATAATTCTATAGGGGAGCAGGTATTCGAAATGGGATTCAAAGGTATCTTGACAGAAGGTGCAAGGCATATCATGGGTTGGAAGAGTCCAAACTATATATATGCATGTGAAGGTAGAAAGAAATTGGCTGTCCTTCTTCGCAATTATGCGCTTAGTGACGATATCGCGTTCCGTTTTTCTGACAGGGGCTGGGAAAATTGGCCACTAACTGGAGAGAAATATCTTGGCTGGTTGAAGAATTCCATCAATGAAGCTGGCGATGTGGTCAATCTGTTCATGGATTATGAAACTTTCGGAGAACACCAGAGCGCACAGAGCGGAATTTTTGAATTTATAAAATATCTGGTTCATGTCGTGCAATCTGATGGGGCTTTCGAATTCAACACTCCTTCAGAGGTAGTGAAGAAATATAAGCCAGTTGATGAGATTGACATTACTGAAACTATTTCATGGGCGGATGAGGAGCGTGATGTCACTGCCTGGCTCGGCAATGAACTGCAGCAGGAAGCATTCAACAAACTGTATGGTTTGTATGAGAAACTTTCATTGATAAATGATTCCATGTTGTGGAATGATTTTGGCCATCTTCAAGAGAGCGACCATTTCTATTATATGTGCACCAAGTTTTTCTCAGACGGAGAAGTCCACAAGTATTTCAATCCATATGACACCCCGTACGAGGCCTTCATCAACTATATGAATGTATTGAGTGATTTTATCTTGAGAGTAAATGATGAATATTCGATTATAGATACTACCTTTGCAGAATCCGCTGAAAAGGAGGAGGTTGCAAGGAAAGTGACCTCAAAGCCAGTAGTGAAGAAAAAGACAACTGAAAAAGCTGTCGAAAGGAAGAAGGTCGCAGAAAAGCCTGTTGCCAGAAAGTCTTCCGCCAAGAAAACAGCCAAGTAGAATCTTCGCTACATACGGACAAGTATTCGAGATGTGTCCGGGCTGCCCAATCGCATCCCGGCACTTTTAATGTTTCTTGACCCGATGGACCTGATCTCGAGTCCATTATGGTCATGGAGGGAAAAAAATGACAAAAAAGAATTTGATCAATCCTGATTATCTTTTTGAGGTCAGTTGGGAGGTCTGCAACAAGGTGGGAGGCATTTACACCGTAATCGCCACGAAATCCTTGTATCTTCAATCACAGTTGAAGAGGCATCACATTCTTATCGGACCAGATGTCTGGACACAGACTCAGGATAATCCGGATTTTATAGAGGATCCGAATCTATACAGTTCCTGGAAGGAGCAGGCTGCCAGAGAGGGCTTGAGACTTCGTATTGGAAAGTGGAATGTCCAAGGGGAACCGATAGCCATATTGGTAGATTTCAAGCAATTTATCGTCAAGGGAGATGATATTCTGACGGATCTGTGGCTTCGATATGGAGTTGATTCCATTTCAGGAAACTGGGATTATAAGGAATCCGCGATTTTTGGTTATGTCGCTGGAAAAGTGATTGAAAGTTTCTACAAGTATAATTTGGAAGCTTCCGATAAGGTGATTGCCCAATTTCATGAATGGCAGACTGGTGCAGGTGTGTTGTATCTCAAATCTTCAGGTCTTCCTGTCGGAACGGTATTTACGACCCATGCGACAGTGGTAGGACGTTGTCTGGCCGGTAACAATCTTTCTCTATATGATGGAATGAAGGCCTACAATGGAGACGACATGGCCAGACGATTCAATGTGGTTGCCCGTCATTCCTTGGAGAAGGAATCTGCCGGACATGCAGATGTGTTCACGACAGTCAGTGAGATTACGGCAAAGGAATGTGAGCAGTTTTTGTGTCGTCCAGTTGATATCGTGACCCCGAATGGCTTTGAGAACAGTTTCACTCCAGTTACACAACAGGAGTATGATGACAAGCGGAAACTGGCCAGGAAAAAACTTCTTGAGGTGGCTTCTGCCATGTCCGGCGAGGAACTCGCTGAGGATAGTCTTCTGTTGGGAATAGGGGGCAGGTATGAGTATCGCAATAAAGGTATTGACATCTTCCTCGATGCGTTGGGTCGTCTTGTAGAATCTGGCTATAAAGGTCGGACAGTCAATGCTTTTATCATGATTCCATCTGGACACAATGGTGCTGACAAGAATCTGGTGGCCAAATTGGCCCATGCCGGCAAGGAAGATTACACCACTCAGGTGTCCCATAATCTGATGAATCCGGAATATGATCAAATTACACGGCGTCTGAGAGAACTTCAGTTGCATAATTCCATAGGCGGACATGTCAAAGTATATTTCATTCCGTCTTATCTCAATGGAAATGACGGGGTTTTCAATATGTCCTATTATGAATTGCTTATAGGCATGGATTTGGCTGTGTTCCCATCATATTATGAACCATGGGGATATACTCCATTGGAGGCTTTGGCGTTTAGAGTACCTACTTTGACAACTACTCTGGCCGGTTTCGGACTTTGGGTGAAACAACATTACAAGCAAGAGCATCCTGGCATTGTAGTGCTCGACAGGAACGATGTGAATTACTCAGAAGTAGTGGATGGAGTGTATGCTCGTATTCGTGAAATGGCTTCTCTGGATGACGGAGAACGCAAGACATATATGGAAAATGCCCGTGATGTCGCTTCCATAGCTTTGTGGGAAAATCAGATTGAATATTATCAGGAAGCCTACTCGATAGCTTTGAATAAGGTTATAGCAGAGAAGGGTAGCTTCCCTAACATTATATTGAACAAAGAAATGAAATTTGAAAAAATAACAATCAATTCACCATCATGGAAGAGTGTCATGGTGACAAGAGGTCTTCCTGAGGCATTGGCCGGACTGGATGTTCTCTCCAAGAATCTGTGGTGGTGCTGGAATGAAAAGGCAAAGGCTCTTTTCAAAGACATTGATCCGGAAATCTGGCATGCCTCTTCTCATAATCCGATGGAGGTGCTGGATAGGGTAAGCATCAAGAAATTCAATGCGCTGGCACAGGATGAGGCTTTTCTTGCGAAATTGGCAGATGTGATGGCCGATTTCAATGATTATATGGCCGCCAAATCCGAGAGAAAAGATCCATCCATTGCATATTTTTGCATGGAATACGGTTTGGATACATCTTTGAAGATCTATTCAGGAGGTCTCGGAATTCTCGCAGGTGATTATTTGAAGGAGACCAGCGACATGAATGTGAATCTTTGTGCTGTCGGCTTCCTTTATAGATATGGTTATTTCAATCAGGTATTGTCTGCTCAGGGGGATCAGGTGGCAGATTATGATGCACAGGATTTCATGAGATTGCCAATCGCTCCAGTTTATGATGAAAATGGTGAGTGGTTGACGACCAGTATTGCATTCCCTGGCAGAAATGTGACAGCCAGAATCTGGAAAGTGGCTGTGGGCAGAACAGACCTGTATCTCCTGGACACTGATTATGAGGCTAACATTCCAGAGGACAGGCAAATTACACATCACCTCTATGGCGGAGACTGGGAGAACCGTCTGAAACAGGAACTCCTGTTAGGAATAGGCGGTATCAGGGCTCTCAGAAAATTGGGCATCAACCCGCAGGTATATCATTGTAATGAGGGACATGCCGCATTCATCGGTCTGGAAAGACTTTGCGAATATGTCCAGAATGAGAATTTGTCCTTCTCCGAAGCATTGGAGGTGGTCAGGGCATCTTCGTTGTTTACAACTCATACGCCAGTTCCTGCAGGTCACGATGCCTTCGAAGAGGGGCTTCTCAGAAAGTACATCGGAGATTATCCTAGAAGACTTAAGATCGATTGGGAAACTTTGATGGGACTCGGTAAATTGGATGGCGGCAATCAGAATGAGCAATTCTCCATGAGTAATCTGGCTGCCAATATTTCGCAAAATGTCAATGGCGTTTCCATGCTGCATGGAAAGGTCAGCCAGGATATCTTCTCACCGATGTATCCAGGTTATCTTCCAGAGGAGCTGCATGTAAGTTATGTCACCAATGGTGTTCATTATCCGACATGGACAGCCAAGGCATGGAAAGAAATCCATGCTCAAGTGTTCGGACCTGAATTCCAGACCCATCATTATGACAAGAAGTGTTTTGAAGGAATCTACAAGGTAAGTGATGATCTTATTTGGAGTACCAGAAAGTCATTGAAGAAATTGCTGTTTAAGATTATCAATGAGCGCCTCTCCAATCCTCAGTTGGGCAGTCATTATTCTCCAAGCCAGATTGTCCGTATCAGGGAGACTCTCCGTGAAGATGTTCTCACTATTGGCTTCGCCCGTCGTTTTGCAACGTACAAGAGAGCCACTCTTCTCTTCAGTGATTTAGACAAACTGGATGCTATCATCAACAATCCTGAAAGACCGGTGCAATTCATTTTTGCAGGAAAAGCTCATCCTGCAGACAAGGCAGGTCAGGACCTCATCAAAAGAATTGTAGATATTTCTAAGCAGGATCGTTTCTTGGGCAAGATTGTCTTTGTTCCGGGATATGACATCAGTTTGGCCAAGAGAATGGTTCAGGGTGTGGATGTGTGGATGAACAATCCGACCAGACCTCAGGAAGCATCTGGAACTTCTGGAGAAAAGGCGGCCATGAATGGTGTCATGCATTTTTCTGTTCTTGATGGATGGTGGGTGGAAGGATACAAGCCAGGAGCTGGTTGGGCTCTTGCTCAGGAAAGAACCTATGACGACCAGAATTATCAGAATGAACTGGATGCGGCTACCATCTATGCAACCATTGAAAACGAGATAGCTCCACTTTATTATGATATAGACAGCAACACTGGCCGTTCTGCAGGTTGGATCCGGACGGTGAAGAATACAATTGCCCAGGTGGCATGCAACTTCACTACCAACAGGATGTTGACCGACTATGTGAACCAGTATTATGTCCCACAGGCGGAAAGATATGAGAAACTGGTCGCAGATGATTACAAGGAAGCGAGATCTATCGCAGAGTGGAAGTGGAAAGTGGAGAAGGCATGGCCTTCTATTGAGGTCCTGTCCTATACTCAGCCGGATTCTTCCTATAATTTGACAACAGAGAATTCTCTCCGTGCAGAAGTCGTCCTCAATTTGGGCAATCTTCTTCCAGAAGATGTAGGCGTGGAGATGTTGTTTGCGACTCAGGATGTGAAGGGAAAACTCCATATCCAGGACAGCACCGAATTGGAGGTTGTTGAATTCAAGGATGGCATTGCCAAATATCAGGCAGCTATCTTGCCTCAGCGTACAGGTATGTACCAGGTGGCGACAAGATGCTATGCCAAGAATTCCAAGCTGCCTCACAGACAAGATTTCGGACTGGTCAGATGGTTATAGCCACGGGTTTTTTTGACGGTGTCCATCTTGGACACCGTCATGTGATAGAGCAGTTGGTCCAAGCCGCCAGGGAACGGAATGACCATAGTGCGGTCGTCACTTTCTGGCCGCATCCGCGTACTGTCCTGCAGGATGGAGCCAGGACCTTGCGTCTATTGACATCCCTTGATGAAAAGAAGGAACTGTTATATGAATTGGGCGTGGACGAGGTGATTGTACTTCCGTTCACAAAAGAATTCAGCAGACTGACGGCCGAAGAATATCTCAGGCAATATATTATCTCCCGTTTTTCTGGGAAATCCATATTGTTGGGATATGACAATCGGTTAGGATCTGATTTCAAGGGGCCGGACAAGGTAGCCGTCATTGCAGAGTCTCTAGGATTGGAAGCGATTATGGTAAAGGAATTTCCTGCACCGAACGGTGTCATTGTCAGTTCGACTAAAATTCGTAAGGTCATTTCTTCTGGAGACATGGTTCTGGCGGCGGAAATGCTAGGACATCCTTATGAACTTTATGGAGTGGTCGTGTCAGGCAATCGGATTGGTCGATCCATTGGTTTTCCAACAGCCAACATGCAGTTGTATGAACCATTGAAACTTCTTCCTGAAAGAGGGGTTTATTTGGTGGGGGTAGATGTGGTGGGACAACATTCGTACGGTATGTGCAATATTGGTTACCGGCCGACTGTCAGTTCCGGAATGGTGCTTACCATTGAAACCAACATTTTTGATTTTGCGGAGGATATTTACGGATTGGACATAAAGATAAGATTTCTCAGGAAAATCAGAGGAGAGCAGAAATTCGGTGACATCAATATGCTGAGGATGCAATTGGCGAAGGATAGGGAGGCTTGTCTGGGTATTTTGCAGGAAGAATCTCTAAATCGTTTTTGAAAACCTTTTTTTAATATAAATTTTCCTATATTTGTATTTGTTGAAAATTTATAGATGACTAATAAGTTGTCCAGAATATATTTTCAGAACCCGTCTCGTAAACCGAGCGGGTTCTTTGAATATGGAAGAAGGACCTGTTAGCCAGTTTTTTTACGTTTTTGTTGTTAAATTTCAATTAATAGTATTATGGCTGAATCTCATTATATGACCCAAGAAGGTCTAGAAAAATTGAAGAAAGATCTTGAAGACTCTTTGGCACAGCGTCCTGTTATTTCTGCAGCTATCGCAGAGGCAAGAGAGAAGGGCGACCTGTCAGAGAATGCAGAATATGATGCGGCAAGAGAGGCCCAGGCATTGTTGGAGTTGAAGATTGCCAAATTGAAGAATCTGGTGGCAAATGCAAAGGTAATTGATGAATCCCAGATCGGAACTGATAAGGTGCAGATGATGAACAAGGTGAAAGTGGAGAATCTGACCGCCAAGATGATGATGGAATTTACTATTGTCGGTGAAGCGGAGGCTGATTTCTCTGCTGGAAAATTGGCTGCAACCACTCCTATTGCAAAGGCTCTGATCGGTCATGGCAAGGGGGAAATAGTGGAAGCTCATGTGCCTTCAGGTGTGATGAAACTCAAGATTGTGGACATTACTCTCTAATCGGACGGATTATGGCAACCATTTTCACTAAAATCGCCAAAGGGGAGATTCCTTCCTGGAAGGTGGCGGAGAATGACCATTTCTATGCTTTTCTGGATATAAGCCCACTTGCGGAAGGACATACTCTGGTCATCCCGAAGGATGTTGAGGAGGATTATATCTTCCATCTGGATGAGGAAACATACATGGGACTGACTGCATTTGCCCGGAAAGTCGCCATTGCAATGAAGAAAGCCATTCCTTGCAAGAGGATCGGTGTCGCTGTTTTGGGTATGGAAGTGCCTCATACGCATATCCATCTGGTTCCATTGCAGACAGAGTCGGATTTGGATTTCAGAAAAGAACACCTCGAACTTTCTCCAGAAAGGTTCAAACAGATTGCTGATTCAATACTTGCAGAATATGAAAAACTGTAGAAGATTTATTTCTTGGGGAGCCACTTTGTCAATGGTGGCCTGTCTTGCTTCTTGTTCCCAAGGTGTCAAAATTGAGGGTATTTTGGAAGGTGCCGCAGATACAGATGTGGTGGTAGCTCGTCTCAATGTGAACCGCTTCAGTACTTTGGATACGGTAAAGACCAATTCTTTAGGAAAATATACTTATAAGATGAAGGTGGAAGAGGGAGATCCAGAGTTCGTATATCTCTATCACAACAATCAGCAGATTGCCTCTCTTATCTTGCAGGAAGGAGAAACGTGCAAGGTGGTTTCCGATACGCTCGGAAACTATAGTGTGAACGGCTCTCCGGAATCTGAGAAAATGGTGGAAGTCGTACGGAAAGAATCTGCATTCATGTCCAGCCTTGGAGAAAAGGCTCGCCGTCTTGCCAAGGTGAAGGAAGATAGCGAAGAGGCTGGAGCTATCCGGCAGGAGATTTCCAGAGAATATGTAAAATATTACCGCAGCTGCGTTCAGTATATTCTTGCTAATTCACATTCCTTGACTTCTGTCAATGTCCTTTATCAGAACATTGGTGGAAATATGCCTGTCTTTTCCCAATTGACAGATGCTCTTCATTTCAAAAGCATTTCAGATTCTCTGAAGGAGGTCTATCCTAAATCTAGATATGTCAAGGCGTTGGCTGACGAAGCCGCGAAGAGAACCAGCTATATGGAAATCAACAGTAAGATCCAGAATGCGGAGAATGTCGGTTTCATTGATTTGGAGATGCCGGACATTAATGGAAAGCACATCAAATTGTCGGATGTGGATGCCAAGGTAGTCATGCTTTATTTCTGGGGAACTGCTCCAGAACTCAATCTATTCAATGCCGATGTGATCAAACCTCTCTATGAAAAATATCATTCAAGAGGATTTGAAATCTATGCTGTTTGTGTGGATACTGACAAGGCTAAATGGGCATCTGTCGTGAAGAATCAGCACCAGAACTGGATTAATGTCTGCGATGGGCTGGGTACTGCTTCATCTGCATTGGCTGCTTATGCTGTCAATCGCATTCCGGTTTCTTTCCTGATTGTGGATGGGGTTCTTTCTTCTGACAGCAGTATTAAGGACGAAGCTTCTTTGAGGCGTTTTCTGGACAGTAAATTGAAATAGATATTCTGGTATGGACAAATAATGAAGAGGGTGACTCAAAAGTCATATGAACTGAACCCCGAAAGTTAGACAAAAAACTTTCGGGGTTTTGTTATGCCAAGAAAGCAACACAATTTTTATGACCTTCTCAAGTATATGCATCTACTGGAGAATGGTTTGTCAATTAATTCAATCCATATCAAATATGGAATCAGCGGGAATCGTTTAAATCGTCTATGGATTCTATATCAGGAAAAAGGCAAAGAAGCATTGGTTCGGAAAACTAATATCCGTGCAGACGGTGCTTTAAAAGAGAAAATTGTACGTGATTATCTGGAAAATCATCTATCTTTGGTGGAGATATCCTTGAAATACAATGTTTCTGAGTCTCGAATAAAAGCCTGGTCAAGAACAGCTCAGGAACAAGGATATGCAGCATTATATGTTCAAAAACGAAGAGGGCGACCACCGAAAGATATGGGAAGACCTAAGAAGAAAGAGCCACAGACAGAGCTGGAAAAGCTCCAATATGAGAACGCCAGACTCAGAGCAGAAAATGATCTGTTAAAAAAAGTGAAAGCCTTAGTCGAAGCAAGAGATGCCCGACTACGCGAGATTGGGCGGAAGCCATCCAAGAACTAAGGCAGAAACACGACCTTGAGATCCTTCTTGAACTCAAGGGGATGGCTCGTTCTACCTACTATTATCACGAAAAACGTCTTGGAACCAGTGACGGCCATGATGAGTTGCGTGAACGTATCGGCAAAATATACACCCAACATCATAAACGTTACGGATACAGGCGCATCACCATGCAGCTGAGGAATGAAGGCCTGGCGGTCAATCACAAGACTGTCCAGAAACTGATGAATCAGATGGATCTGAGGGCCAAGAGAAGGAGACTGAAGTATCGTTCCTATAAAGGTGAAATAGGTAAGATTGCCCCTAATGTATTGGACCGGGACTTCTCTACAACAGCACCGGAACAGAAATGGACGACTGATGTCACGGAAGTGAAGATCAAAGACAGGAAGATCTATCTTTCACCGATTCTGTATATGTAAAACGGTGAAATACATCAAGTACTACAATAACGATAGAATCAGACTGAGGCTGAATGGAAAAAGCCCGGTACAATACCGAGCTTTGTTCAATCTGAGAAGGCCTCTTAATCAATATTAACCGTCCAACTTTTGGGGGGCATATCACATATTACTTTTGACCCGGCCTCTTCTTTATTTTATTGAATTCCGATTCTAAAAGAGTTTCTTCTTGCTGACGGTAGCGACAAATTCTTTCACATATAAAGGTTCAAAGTAGGCAATGTCCTTGAAATCCTTTTCTGCAAATGCCTTGAGAGCCGGATGAAGAAGCCCGGATGCCTTGGGGTGACATTGGCAGAAACGGGCATTCTGATGGGTCAGGACATTTTTGCATTTTTCTGCACCATCTCCGATGAAGAGCACTTTCCCTTCAGCCAGTTGCCCGGAAAAACTATCGGCATTGATGATTGCCGGCTGGACTTCTGTCAGTTTTTCTCCCTCTGTGTTGTAAACCGCAGTGTAGACCTCCATTCGTCGTGCATCAATCATTGGGATAATGTATTTGCAGCCTTCTGGAAGAAGACCTTCATCTTTTGCCTGCCATACTAGAGTCTCAAGGGAACTGATTGCCAGAAGAGGTTTTCCTGCTCCGAAACAAAGTCCTTTGGCAGTGGAGACTCCAACCCTCAGTCCAGTGTAGGAGCCAGGGCCCATGCTTACGCAGATTGCATCGCAATCTTTGACCGTCAAATTTCTTTCGTCTAGAATTTCCTTGATAAAGGGAGCAGTCAGTGCGGCGTGCTCTTTCAGATTCTCTCTGTAAGCTGTAATCTTGCCCTCTTCAATGAGAGCGGTTGAACAAAGAGCAGTAGAAGTTTCGATCAGTACTATCTTTTCCATATTCTTATTTCATGAACATTTCCTTCAATATCGGGAAGATATTCAAGGTGGTTGTTTTGAGACAGTTATATATTGAGGATTCTTTGAAAACAGCCGGAAGACTGAAATCAAATGTTTTTATCGCATAGTTGATGAAGAGAACGAGCATGCCCAGGACAATGAAGGTGGTGACAAATGAGAACACGGCACCGAGAATTCTATTCAACCAGCCTAACATGATTACTTGTATGATTCCCTCCAGCGCTTTGGCTGCAATGGCAAGCAGCAGGATGACAACAATCAGAATGATTCCGAACGCCAACACATGCAGGAGGTTGTCCGCCAGATTTATGTAATCTTTGAGCCAGATGGTCAGGGAATTTGAAAAGTTGAAAGCGAGCCATATCCCCAGAATGACGGAGACTAGTCCCATGAGTTGGGCGATGAATCCTTTCCGGATGCCTGTGATGATTCCGGACAGGAAACAGATCAATATGATAATGTCAACAATATTCATTCTCCTCTATTTGTTAAACGTTTGGAAATATGTATCTTTGTTACTTTGATAGTCAGCTGTTGAAAGCAATAACCAGTTGCAAAATTAGAAAAAAATATGACATTTAAAGAGTATAAGGGCCTGGATTTAGTAACTGTCGGTAACGAAGTGCTGGACAGGTGGCAGAAGAACAGAGCTTTTGAAAAGTCGCTAGAATTGAGAGAGGGTGCACCTGAATTCATTTTCTTTGAGGGGCCGCCGTCTGCGAATGGCATGCCTGGCATTCATCATGTGATGGCCAGATCAATCAAGGATTCCATCTGCCGTTACAAGACACAGACAGGATTCAAGGTGGCCCGTCGTGCAGGATGGGATACTCATGGCCTTCCGGTTGAGATTGGTGTGGAGAAGAAATTAGGTATCCATAAGGAAGATATCGGCACCAAGATTTCTGTAGAAGAATACAATGCCACTTGTCGTAAGGAAGTGATGAAATACACCAGGGAATGGGTGAACATGACTTCCCGTATCGGATATTGGGTGGATATGGACGATCCGTACATCACTTATGATAACCGGTATATTGAGACACTTTGGTCATTGCTCCGTAAAATTTATGACAAGGGCCTTCTCTACAAGGGATATTCCATCCAGCCATATTCTCCGTCAGATGGTACTGGATTGAGTTCTCATGAACTGAATCAACCAGGTTGTTACAAGGATGTGACAGATACGACTGTGACTTGCCAGTTTGAAGTGATCAAGAACGAGAAGTCCCAGATCGTATACGGTTGTGAGACCTTGCCAGTCTATTTCCTGGCATGGACTACCACACCATGGACACTTCCTTCCAATACCGCCCTTTGTGTCGGTCCGAATATCGAATATGTCAGAGTGCGTTCATTCAACCCTTATTCGGGGAATGAGGCCATCTATATTGTTGCCAAGGCTCTGGTGAATGCCTGGTTCAGTCCGAAGGCGGCTGAGGTTTCATTGGAAGACTATAAGCCGGGGGACAAGCTGGTTCCTTTCAAGGTGCTGGATGGCACTTTCAAAGGTTCCGAACTGGTCGGCATCAGCTACCATCAGCTGATTCCATGGTTCAAGCCATTGGAGGGTGAAGCTTTCAGAGTGATTTCCGGTGACTATGTGACCGTAGAGGACGGTACCGGTATCGTCCACATCGCTCCGACATTCGGTGCCGATGACAAGAAGGTTGCTGTCAATTTCAATATTCCACCGATGATGGTGCTCGACAAGAACAGAGACCGTCAGGCTCAGGTGGACCGCTCCGGCCGTTTCTATCCTATTGAGGATCTGGATCCGGAGTATGTGAAGACCCAAGTGGATCCAAGCTATGCTGAATTCGCCGGCCGCTATGTGAAGAACGCATTTGATGACAGCATCCCTGCAGATGCTCCAACGCTGGACGTGGACATATGCATGATGATGAAGATGGATGGCCGTGCCTTCAAGATCCAGAAGCACGTCCACAGCTATCCTCACAGCTGGAGAACAGACAAACCTGTGCTGTACTTCCCACTGGATGCCTGGTTCATCAAGACAACTGCCGTGAAGGACCAGATGGTCGCATTGAACAAGACCATCACCTGGAAACCGGAATCTACCGGTACCGGCCGTTTCGGACAGTGGCTTGAGAACATCCAGGACTGGAATCTTTCCAGAAGCCGTTTCTGGGGAACTCCACTTCCAATCTGGAGAACAGAAGACGGTAAAGAAGAGAAATGCATCGGTTCCATCAAGGAACTCTACAATGAAATCGACAAGGCGGTCGCAGCCGGTATCATGACCTCCAATCCATTCAAGGAGAAAGGCTTCGACCCGGAAGACATGTCCTTGGAAAACTATGACAAGATTGATATCCACAGACCTTATGTGGACAACATCTTCCTGGTATCTGACACTGGTCGGAAGATGGTGCGTGAGACAGACCTGATTGACGTGTGGTTCGATTCCGGTGCCATGCCTTATGCTCAGGAAGGACTCAGAAATGAGCATTCTTCCCGTTTCGGCTGTACGGCAGACTTCATCGCGGAAGGTGTGGACCAGACACGTGGCTGGTTCTATACACTCCATGCCATCCATACCATGATCAGCGGTTCCCCTGCCTTCAAGCGAGTCATCTCCAACGGTCTGGTTCTGGACAAGAACGGAGACAAGATGAGCAAGCGTCTGGGCAATGCGGTCGATCCATTCATCGAATTGGACAAATTTGGTGCAGATGCCCTCCGCTGGTACATGCTGACCAATGCCCAGCCATGGGACAACTTGAGATTTGATGAGACTGGAGTGGACGAAGTCAGAAGAAAATTCTTCGGCACTCTCTACAATACCTACTCTTTCTTCGCACTTTATGCGAATGTGGATCATTTTGATCCGAAGGCACCAGCCATCCCTTATGAGCAGCGTCCTGAGATTGACCGTTGGATCATTTCTTTGATGAACACGCTCATCAAAGATGTGAAGGCAAGCTATGAGGACTATGACGTCTGCGATGCCGGCCGTATGATTCAGGAATTTGTCTGTGACCATCTCAGCAACTGGTATGTACGTCTCAACAGAAAGAGATTCTGGGGCGGTGCCATGAATGATGAGAAACTGGCAGCCTACCAGACTCTTCACGAGGTATTGGTCAACATCGCCATACTTTCAGCACCTGTCGCACCATTTTATATGGACCAGCTTTATCTGGATCTGGTGCCGGACGGTATGGAGTCTGTGCACTATGTCCTGATGCCTCAGGAAAATGAAAGTGTGATCGACAAGGACCTGGAGGAAAGAATGGAACTGGCTCAGAGAGCTTCTTCTATGGTTCTTGCCCTCAGACGTAAGGTCAATATCAAGGTCCGTCAGCCACTTTCCAAGATTATGGTTCCAGTGATTTCAGAAAAAGTGAAAGTCCAGCTGGAAAAGGTGAAGGAAATCATTTTGGGTGAAGTCAATGTCAAGGAAGCGGAGTTCATCTCTGACACGACAGGCATCATCACCAAGAAGATCAAGCCGAACTTCAAGACTCTTGGAAAAGTGTACGGCAAACAGATGAAGGAAATTGCTGCAGCTTTCGCAAAATTGGATCAGCAGGAGATCTCTGCTGTTCAGAATGCGCAAACTGAAGACAAGGCATATATATTGAATCTTGCATCTGGCGAGGTGACTCTCCGGCCAGAGGACTATCAGATCTCTTCTGAAGATATGCCAGGTTGGCTTGTTGCTACGGATGGTCCGTTGACAATCGCTCTTGATATAGAGGTTTCAGAGGACTTGAAGCAGGAAGGGACCGCTCGTGAGCTGATCAACAGAATACAGAATCTGAGAAAAGACAATGATTTTGATGTTACAGACAAAGTAAATGTGAAGATATATGCGTCGGGAGCAGAAAAGGAGGAAATTGAAACATCTCTCGCGGTATATCGTGAATATGTCGCCGCACAGACATTGTCGGTAGCTGTTGAATTGGAGGATCTTTCTGTAGCAGAGGCAAATGCTGCCGATGTTGAATGGAATGAGACTCAAATCAAGATTTTAGTAACACGAACCGCTTAATATGAGTAAAATGGAAGAACAGGAAAATTCAAAGACTCGCTATAGTGACGAGGAATTGGCAGAATTCAAAGTGATTATCAATGATATGCTTGACAAGGCACGTAAGGAATACAATACTCTTCGTGACGTAATCATGCATAATGGCAGCAACGATATAGAAGATACCACTCCATCCTTCAAGACAGTGGAAGATGATGGGGCTATGCAGTTGTCCAAGGAAGAGGCCAGCCAGCTTGCACAGAGACAGTATAAGTTCATACAGAATCTGGAAGGGGCTCTGGTCCGTATTGAGAATAAGACTTATGGAATTTGCCGTGTTACAGGAAAGTTGATACCTAAGGAAAGACTCAAATTGGTTCCTCATGCAACTTTGACTGTGGAAGCCAAAGAAATGTTGGCTAAATCAGGCAAAAATTAACGGTATCTAATACTGACGGAATATGAGAATTTCTAAAGGTAAGAAATTACTTATCCTTGGAATTATTTTAGTTGTCATTGACCAGGTCATCAAGATTCTGGTCAAGACAAATATGTGCATAGGTGAGAATTTCAATGTGCTGGGGGACTGGTTCAAGATTCTTTTTGTCGAGAATGAAGGCATGGCTTTCGGAATGAAGTTCGGAGGGAATGTCGGAAAGGCCTGTTTGTCTATTTTCCGTATCGGTCTTTTCGGTTTTCTCTGCTGGTGGATCAGTTCTCTTGTGCACAAGGGCAGAAGAGGTCCGTCCGGCATATCGGCAGCTGTTCCGACAGGAGCATTGGTCGGTCTTACGGTGATTGCCGCAGGTGCCTTCGGCAATATCATAGACAGTCTGCTGTATGGACAGATTTTTTCCGCTTCAACAACTGCAGAAGTGGCAAGTTTTGGCGGAAGTTATGCTCCTGTGCTGTTCGGCAAAGTGGTAGATATGTTCTATTTTCCTCTGATTGATACATATTGGCCTGAATGGATGCCATTTGTCGGAGGAAATCGTTTTGTGTTCTTTGAACCTGTATTCAATTTCGCAGATTCCTGTGTCTCAGTAGGTGCGGTCTATTTGCTTTTCTTCCAGTACAGATTCTTCTTTTCAGAAGAAAATGAGAATCAGAAATGACTTTTGTCCGGTTCTTCGGGTCAGGAAACGATTGAATTATGACAAAATAGCGATGAAGTTGAACTTCACCGCTATTTTGTCATATAGGATAGAATTGAACTACTCGGATTTCAACCGATTGACCAAGTAGGTTTTCAAATCTGTCCAATTATAAAATGGAGCTCCTTTGATCGGAAGTGCCGCATCTCTCTCATTCATCAGAACTCGCACTCTGATGTCGGAGGGCTGCAATTGTTTCTCTTTGCTTTTTTTGGGGCGGAAGAAGATGAATTGGATATTCGTAGCCATCGGAGAGACAAATGAAAGATTCCAGTTGTCAGCGGCATCTCTTACAGGAACGCGTGCAGATGCTCCTTCGATTCCCATCAGGGCATAAAGAGGAATGATATTGGAATCATGTCCGAATCTGAGAGTGGCGGCTATATCATTTTTACCAGAAATGACATCGTCTGCACTTTGTAGAATATTTTCAAGAAGTGGTTTGGCGGCGCAAATGTGGACATCTCCATATCGTTCAGCAGGTCCCATGTTCATGTAGGCCCATGCGTTCATATATTTCCAAAGTCCAATTATTTCTTCGTGGTCGAAGATGTAATACAGATCTTTGTTTAAATAGTCGATGTTCTGCATCATTGCTGCCATTTCAAAGCAGTCATAAAGTAAAGATTGTTCATCTCTGATTTGGCCTTTCAGAAAAGCACCACTGTCTTTGAATAGTGATTTCATAAATCTTTCTGTGGGAATGTATTCTTTTCTGAGACTGTCACTGACGCTGCTCATTTCCTTGCCATAGGGAGATTTTACATGATTGGCCATATAGCACATATATTTTTGGCTGGCCTGGCGACTAATCTCTAGTCTAGGTTCATGTTCTTTAAGGCCTTCGTTGAAGGCTGCCATACTGAGTACGCATCTGACAATAATTGTTGATTTGGAATCAATTTTTGCACCAGGCTTGAAGACTTCCGGGTAGTTTCCATACATTCTGTCGGCAATCCCTTTATGGGTTCTTGCGCCTTTTGGAGAAAGATCTCCATATCGATCCTGTGCATCATCTGCAACTATTTTCATATCGGATAGAAAGCGTTCACCAATTTGTGTCAGAAGCCCTTTATTGTGAGCGTTTTCTAGAATTTCAAGAGTTCCTTTATATTTCATCTCAGAGGTATGCCAGCGGCAACCGTGTCGTCCGTAGTGACTAATATAAAATGCCTCATATCCTTTGGGGCGTTTGGGCACTTTTGAATCAGAGGCAGTTGGAACTTCGTATTGATGATAGAATCCGGCAGCTCTGGCAGGATCTTCTTCCAAATATCTTTCAAATTTTGGAGAATCGGCAAGTTCTTTTGACTGGGCATAGGATGGCTGGAAGTTCATGCACGACAATATGATGGCTATTGCCGCAATAGTGGCCGTCGGCTTCCATGTCTGATTTCTTTTCAAATCTTTCAGCATCTGTTTTTTAATTTTGATTGTTTCGTTAATAGTGTTGTACAATGGATGTCATATCTGAAATATGATTTCACATGACACAATTTCCTGCAAAGTAAATATTTTTATCGATTAAATCGCAATGATTTATAATAAATTGATAATTAATATATTGCATTTAAATTTTTTAAAAATGAGAGTAAGAAGATTTTGGTTTTTATGTTACTATCTTTAATAGAAAGTTGTTTTTGTCGGTCCCTGTCGGGACGGTTTTCAAAAAATAATTCCAGGCATGAACTTTTGAATCAAGAGATTAGTTCATTGGATTATGCTTGGTTCATGTGGTAGGATATATGAACAATCATAATAATTAATAATAGTTCAAATATGAAAAGAAATCGATTTCTGTTGTTGTTGATTGGCATATTTTCATTGTTTGGGGGAAGAATCTGTGCTTTCGGAACCGAAAATGAAGTGCCTTCTGTGATTCCAAAACCATCCGTCATGCACATCAAGGAGGGGAAAGGATATGTCCTTTCACCGGAAAGTGTGATATATTTCGAAAAGGGCTTATCCGCTCAGGCAGAGTATTTCCGTGAAGCCGTCCATCGTTCTACAGGATACGATTTGAAGATTGTTGAGAGAGCAGGGAAAAAAATGCCTGCCTCCAAAGGTGTTTCTTTGATGAGAGATACTCTTTCTGTGCTGGTTCCGGAAGGCTATATGCTGGATGTGGATGCTCGTCGTGCTGTAATTGGATGCCGTGATGCCGCAGGTGCTTTTTATGGCCTTCAAACATTGCTCCAGCTGTTTCCAGAGGAGATTTATTCTTCTCATATCAAGGATGGTGTTTGCTGGGAAGCGCAGCCTGTCCATATAGAGGATGCACCAGAACGTCCATGGAGGGGCATGATGCTGGACGTTGCCCGGTATTTCTTTGACAAAGAATTTGTGAAGAAATATATTGACATGATGGCGATGTATAAACTTAACAAATTGCAGTTCCATTTTATTGATGATTCTGGTTGGCGTTTGGAAATAAAGAAATATCCTAAATTGACAGAAGAAGGTGCTTGGGCAAAAACGGGTACTTATCCGATGGGGGGCTATTATACTCAAGAAGACATTCGTGAAATAGTTGCATACGCGGCTGTTCGGGGAGTCGAGATTATTCCTGAAATAGAATTCCCTGCACATGTCTTGTCTGCAATAGTTGCCTATCCATGGCTCTCCTGTACAGGGCAGCAGCATCAGATTCCGTCACATCACTTTATAAGTAGGGATCTTCTCTGTGTCGGAAAGGAAACCACTTTCCAGTTCTTGGAGGATGTGTTGGATGAAACGATTGCATTGTTTCCGTCCAAGTATATAAATATTGGTGGGGATGAAGCTAATTATGAGCGTTGGGAAAAATGTCCGGAGTGTCGGAAAGTAATGGAGGAGCATGGCTTTATGAAAGCATCACAACTTCAAGGATATCTGACCAATAGAGTGGCTTCATTGTTGGCCCAGAAAGGAAAGAAGGCTGTCGGTTGGGAAGAAATTATCTTGAGAGGTGAAATCGACACACCTGTTGTCAGTCTGTTCTGGCATAATGCAAGTGATACGCTCAAAGTAAAAGGAACACCTCATAAAGCTATTATGATTCCTGCCACACATATGTATTTTGATTTTCCAGAGAGTGCAACTCCTGGAGAAGTCAAGGCGGCTTCATGGATGCCACCTATTTCTTTGCAAAAGACGTATTCTTTGCCAATTGGGGATTATTCAGCCTCTTCAGATGTATTGGGAGTGCAGGCATGTTTTTGGAGTGATCAGTTTATTCATGGTGATGTCCTCAGGGAAATTCCATATTTGGACGAGAATCGTTCCGAGAATTATGCTGAGTATCTGACTTTCCCTCGTCTGATTGCTTTGTCCGAGGTGGCCTGGTGCAAATCTGCTGACAGAAATTTTGATGATTTTACCTCTCGCCTCGCACATCATTATTCTCGTCTGGATTATAAGGGATGTAATTATAGAGTGCCAGAACCTTTCTATATACGTAAAATGGATCCGAAGGGCGGATATACCTATACTTTGAGTCCATCAGTTGCAGGTTCCGAGATTAGATATACGATAGATGGATCATATCCGACTTCACATTCACCATTGTATGAAGAGCCGGTTTTTGTGAAGAACAAGTCAAACTTCCGCGCTTCTACATTTGTAACACCAAGGCATTTCTCACTTCCTATATATGAAAAGCCGGATTATGAAGAATATAAACAATACGGCAATCATGTAGTGACTTGGAAACCTTATACTTTCCAGAAGAAAACAGCAATTTGGTGTTTTGAATGTTCCGGAAAAATTATTTCTGACGGCCTCTATGAAATGGCACTGGTTCCTATTCATGGAGAAGGGACAGTATATGTCAGGAAAGTTCGAATTTACAAGAAGAACGAGGTGATAAATGAATTCCCTGCAGAATTGCGGTTCAATGCAAAATCTTCTCCCGTGGTAATTCCTTTTGAAGTCAAGGGATTTGAGGCTGGAACGCAATATTTTATAGATATGGAGGCAGATTGTGAAGGTGGGGAAAGCATTACAGGACATGTTTTCTTGCGTAAGGTCATTTCTGAAAATTTCGAATAGAAAATACAAAAAAATAAAAACCGGGAGATAGAATCTTCCGGTTTTTTGTGACTGGATCAGGCTCCAGAATATCTTGCCTGCCCCTAAATGGTTTACTGCTTATAGTTAGGCTCATGTTCTTTCGGATAGCTGAAAGTATTGTCTGCCATCCATCTCAATTTATAGATTTTGGTCCCAGGAATAGTAAATACATTTTTTCCGGCAATGTCAATGGCTCCTTCGGAAGACCAACCATCCGGATTGGTCGGCTTGAGCATAAGGACCCTTCCGTCGTAGTTGTCACTGACACTTTTGATCGCATAAAAGTCATTGACCTCAATCAGATTCTT
The DNA here is from genome assembly GCA_020026275.1 of Bacteroidales bacterium. GTDB lineage: Bacteria > Bacteroidota > Bacteroidia > Bacteroidales > UBA932 > Cryptobacteroides. Next base: position 52,073 of record JAHHQQ010000001.1, on the reverse strand, counting down.
TTGGACGACATCGTATTTGAATACATGTTCATTGGTTGTCATCCATAGCATATTTTTCTCGCAGGTTACAGGATACAGGTCATGGCCGCAATGGTCAGAACTTGGAATCTCGCATTCCAAGTTCTTGTCGGAAAGGCATGGCCGGTTTTTGTCCATATTGTATCGGTAGGAGTAGATACCTTGCTCTGTGGTCGTGTAGAGAAGCTGGCGTTCATTGTCCCATACTACGTTATGGGCAGACGGCACATTGTAGGTGTCGTATGCTTTCGGATTTTCATCGTGTCCGGTAACGACAAAAGTGGACATGGTGGCATCGGTAGAAGAAACGGTAACGATGTTTCCGTCAGGAAGCAATTCGGCGGAGTGAGGATTGACTCCGGCTTTTGCCATAAAGATGACTTTTTTGTCGTGAATCCTTATCAGGAGAACCGCACCACCTGAGAAGGTCGCAAGAATATGGGTATTGTTGAAGACGGGTTTCACTTCACTGGTGTTGTGGAACCAGTTATACTTGGGGTCTCCCGAACAGATGCCTATATCATCAGGTGTCCATTTCCATATTTCGTTGAATTTTTTGTCTGTGATGACAATTCCTCTGGAATCCTGTTCTGCGACAACTACGCCACCTTCGTAGTTTATCTTTTCAGTGCTGTCGATAGAGGAAGCTGGAGGGTTCTCGGTTTTTTTGGGAGTACAAGAAGAAAGGCAAGCCGGCAAGCAAATCGATAAGATGATCAATAAAATTTTCATGAATTGTTATTTTTTAAGATGTTGTAAAGACAAAAATAATCAATTGATAATCCGAAACAATATGTAGTGCCAGTTGGGCCATGTAATCATGACAATAAAAAAAAATTACTATTTTTGTTGAATAAATTGGCAATTAGATTTTCATCCATGATGGTACTTTATTGTTTAAAGCATCGTGGTATGATGGCGTATTCGGATAAATGATGCAACGTACAGATTTGGATAACATAATTAATGAACTGGCATATAATTCCTCTACCGAAGCGTTGCGGAATCTTATCAAGATGTATCATATGAGGCTATATCGGTACATAGGTATGTATGTGAGGGATACAGATGCGGTTTCAGAATTGGTATCGGATGTTTTTTATTCCATTTGGCAACAGAAGACGGAATTGCTGGTTGTGAACAATTTTGAAGGATATTTGTTCCGGATGGCCAAATACAAGGCCTTGAATTTTCTTCGTAAACGGAATCTGAATACGGTCAATATAGATGAAATTCCAGTTGAACTTTATGTAGATACAGTCAGTTCGCCAGAAGACAATGTCATCAAGATTGAAGATGTACAGGAATTGAATAACGCGATTGAAATGCTCCCGCCTAAATGCAAACTTGCATTCAAATTGGTTCGAGAGGATGGGTTTTCTCATAAGGAAGCCGCAGATTTCTTGTCCATTTCTGTCAAAACACTTGAAGTTCATTTGACACGGGCAATGCATAAGATTCGTTCTGTGATAGAGAGTCAGCGTCAGAAAGAAGCGAAATTGAAGGAAAAGCATACTTCTGGAGAAGAAATTTCCTGAAAGAAATACTTTTTCTTGTAAGAAGTGTACGAATAGGATGTTACATTATTAATAGAGATGGCAAAGAATACAAACATAACTCATCCGTCACTGGAGCAAATCGACAGTATATTGGTCAATATATTGTCGGATACGGCTGCTGATGCTGAAAGGAAACAATTTGATGAGTGGCTGGAACTTGATGAAAGCCATCGTGATGAGTTTGCCAGAATTCAATCTTATTGGAATGCATCTGTGCAACCGGTGGCCATGCCGGATGATGATGCCTGTTTCTCCAGGGTGATTTCAAAGATCGACAAGAGTCAGAAGTCCTCAGGTTCCTTGAAAAGGATGTTGTCAGCCGCAGTTTTTGCGGCGGCGAGTCTTCTGGTGGGGACAGTCTGTGGATTGGCCATATCTGATAAGATAGATAAACCGACAGACAGCTTTACTTATTTGTCGGGAGAAGCTCTGTCCTCCCTGTCGTTGCCTGACGGCAGTCATGTCTATCTGAATCGTAACAGCCAATTGTCATACAATTCGGATTTCGGAGAAGAGGAACGGGTGGTGCATTTGACAGGAGAGGCCTATTTTGATGTGTCCAAAATGGATAAAAAGTTTGTTGTGGACATGGGAGATGCGTCGATAACGGTCAAGGGGACCTCTTTCAATGCATATAATTATCCTGATGCAGGGATCAAGGGGGCCGCCTTGGTGGAAGGTTCTGTGGAATTCAGTACCGCTTCTCAGAAATTGCAGCTCAAGCCGCTCAGAAAGGTGGATTATGATAGCGCGACACAGGACTTGACTGTCAATTCTTTCGATCCGTTGATAACGACCGCCTGGAAAGACAATTTGTTCAGGTACAATGCCGTTTCTTTCGAAGAGTTGATCATGAATATTGAAAAACATTATCGTGTTTCAATAGAATATGCAGAGGGAGCGTTCTCGGGCAGCTATACCGGAAGTTTGGATTTGGGTATGTCTATAGCTCAATTGTTGGATATAGTATCTATCCAGACAGGTGCTCGTTGGACTCAGAAGGAAGGAATATATTATATTTTAAAGTGAATGGTTTCCGTACGTGGTATGGGGACATGAAATTATTAACACTAAATATACATCTATGTTATTCAGCAGTGCCGGAACATCCTCATTGAGGGGATGCCGGGTAATTAAAAATTTTGCATTTATTGTGACCTTGTTGTGGGGTATCGCAACAAGTGTTCCTGTTTTTGCCCAAAATGATGGCATTACCATTGATACCAAGCATGCCGTCACGTTACCTGAACTTTTCGTGAAAATTGAAAAGGCCAGTGATTATCTCTTTCAATATAAGAATGAAGATATCCCTGATGTGAATGTCAGAATCACCATGAAGAACGCAACGATTTCACAGATTCTGGATGCCGCATTCAGGGGTACGGATTTGGCTTATGAATTGAAGAATCGTTATGTCATTGTCAAAAATGGTGCCGTAAAAGATAATCGTCCGGCCGTTGAGAAGAAAACAATCGGCAAGCTGGTCGTCAGCGGTGTAGTGACCGATGCGAATGGCGGATTCTTGCCTGGAGTGGTTGTCTTTGAAGAAAGTACACCTTCCAATGCTGTGACGACGGACATTGACGGACGGTATTCTATTGAATTGATAGGAGGCGGCAGTTCAACCATTGTGTTCAATTGCATGGGATTCCATGAAAACAAGGTCAAACTTTCCAACGGAAGGACCAAGGTCAATGTCATCATGGAAGAAGACAAGATTTTGCTGGACGAGGTTGTGGTAGTCGGATACGGTGTGCAGAAAAAACTGAACATGACCGGATCTGTAGCCAGTACTTCTGGTGATGTGCTGTCAGAACGTCCGATTGCCAATGTCGCTCAAGGTCTTCAGGGTGTCATTCCCAACTTGAACATCACTTTCAACAGTGGTCAGCCAGACAGTGAGGCCAAGGTGAACATTAGAGGCAACACTTCATTGAACGGAGGAAACGCATTGATCTTGCTGGACGGAGTGGAGATTTCCGACCTCTCACTGGTCAATCCTCAGGATATAGAGAATATTTCTGTTTTGAAGGATGCTTCTGCCGCTGCTGTGTATGGAGCGAGAGCCGCATTCGGTGTGATGCTCATCACGACCAAGAAAGGAAGTACGGACATGAAGCCCCAGGTCAATTACAACAACAATCTGTCATGGAGCACTCCGGCCCGGATCAGCCACATGAAAATGCCTCGGTCAGATGTTTGGGCTGAAATGTGGAATACGGCATGTGACAATGAAGGAGTCAAGCATTATTTCAATGACAAGTTCATGTCTTATCTCCATGCCTATATTGAAGATCCAGTCAATAATCCAGATGTGCTTCTTGATATCGAGGGTATCCAAGATTCAAGAAACACTCCGGCAAACCCAGGTTGGGCATTCGTATCCAACACAGACTGGCTGCAGGCTTTCTACAAGAAGGCGGGTTTCATGCATCAGCACAATGCCAGCATCACTGGAGGCGGCAAGAAGTCAAAATATTATGCTTCTGTCGGTTTCAAGGATCAGAATGGTGTTTTCCGCTATGGAAACGACAAGTACCAAAGAGTCAATGCAAATTTGTCACTGGATGTCGCTCTTTCCAAGTCTTTGGACGTCAGCTTCTCAACAAGAATGAACTTCATGAAGAAGGACGTTCCGAATGTCGCTTCAGATAATGCTGCCGCTACAATATATTATGAAGTATATAGAATGTTCCCTACAATGCCTATTTTCCTTCCGAATGGTGACTGGGCAGGAATGAGACAATATCATTCTAACTGGAACATTATTGGAATCATGGCCAATTCCGGTAGAAGAGTGGACCAGACTTGGGATAACTGGTATACCGGTCGATTCGATTTTCATCCGATTGCCGGCCTGTCTATCAAAGGAGACTATTCCTACAATACTTTCTTTAGAAGATACAAGGCCCACGAAAAAACTTTTTATCAGAATTTCCCAGAGGGAAGAGATCCAGAGATCATTGGAGAACCAAATGGCGTGAAGAACAGCCACCAGAACAACATCTATCAGGCATTCAACATTTGGGCAGAGTATAAGCACACATTTGGTGAAAATCATAATATGTCATTGATGGCCGGTTACAACCAGGAGCAAAAGACATTCTACACCAACTCATTGTCAATGAACAAGCTGATTGACAATAACCTCCCTGTTACAGATATGGCTCAGGAATATATCAAAAACGACGAGATCAATACGTTGTGGAGAGTACAGGGAACGTTCTTCAGAGTAAATTATGACTACGACTCCCGCTATTTGTTGGAGGTGAACGGTCGTTATGACGGTTCTTCAAAATATGCCAGTGCAGATCGCTGGTCATTCTTCCCATCCGCATCATTCGGTTGGAACATTGCTCGTGAACCATTTATGGAAAGCACACGAAATGTGATTGACGAATTGAAACTCCGTTATTCCATGGGTATGCTAGGTAACCAGGTAACAGACGGCTACCATGACTATATGTCCATCATCCAGTCCAAACCTCTTCCAAACTACAGTTTCGACAATCGTTTGGTGGAAGGATTGACGACTCCTTCCATTCCATCCCTTGTTACATGGGAGAAGGTGTTGACATATGATATTGGATTGGACTGGTCTTTCCTTCAAAGCCGTCTCCATGGCTCTTTTGACTGGTACATCCGCGACACGAAGGGAATGGTCCGTACAGTTACACTTCCTGCCACCTTCGGCACTTCAACTGGAAAAGAGAATGTCGCAGACATGAGGACAATCGGTTGGGAGTTTGATATCAGCTGGCGTGACCGTATCAATGACGTATTGGGAAGTCCTTTCGATTACGGTGTTGGAATTGGCCTGTCAGACTATCAGGCATCCATCACGAAATATGACAACCCGACTGGAGCTCTGAAGGATTTCTATAAAGGCAAGAAAATGGGTGAAATCTGGGGTTATGAGACACGAGGATTCATCCAGGATGAGACAGAGGCTGAAGAAATGGGTGAAGTCCAGAAATATCTGAGTTCCAAATGGTATCCGGGTGATATCCGTTACAGAGATTTGAATGGTGATGGTTATATCAATACCGGCAAGAACACATTGGATGATCCGGGTGACCGCAAAGTGATAGGTAACTCGACACCACGATACCGTTTCAATTTGACAGGTAACTTCGGATGGCATGGTTTCAACCTTGATTTCGCTTTCGAAGGAGTTGCAAAGAGAGACGTTTGGATCAGTTCCGATGTTTTCTGGGGATTTGCCCGTGACATCTATAATTCTTCTGTCATGGAGTGGCATGTGGATAAGGTCTGGACGGAACAGAATACAAATGCGTATTTCCCTCGTCTGATGTACAGTGGAAACAGCAAGAGTAAGCAGGTGCAGACAAAGTATCTTCAGAACGCTGCTTATCTGAGATTGAAGAATCTCACATTGAGCTATGACCTGCCTCAGGCATGTCTGGACAAGATGAAGATTTCCAAAGCCCGTATATACGTTTCCGGCATGAATGTGTTTGAAATTACGGCACTTCCTCCTTTCATGACACCGGATATCGTTGATCAGATTGCAGGTGCAAAAAATTTGCTGTCTGGAAATACAGGTAAAGAGTACACCTTCCTGAGAAGTTGGTCCCTTGGTTTGAACATTACGTTCTGATAAAAATCAACATAATAGAATTCGATAACTAATGAAAAGAACAATATCTATAATATTACCATTCTGTGCTCTCATTTTGGGTGGCTGCAACTATCTGGATACTATTCCAGGAGATTCGCTTACGGGAGAGCACTTCTGGCAGACCGCCAATGATGCTGCGCTTCAGCAGTATTGCAACACCTATTACCCGTCTCTGATTATCGGCCATGGCGCACCGAATGGGTGGGATTGTGGTCCAATGTTTACTGAGGAGTACAAGACCGACAACATACTGCCTTCCGGTCAGAATGCATTTGCCTATGGTCAGAACATCATCAAGAATACTGATTCAAGATGGAACTGGAAAGTAATCCGTGGTTGCAATACTTTCATTGAGAACTACGAAAAATCTCCTGCATCCGAGCAAGGAAAAGCAAAGGCCGCTGGCCAGATGTACTTCTTCAAGGCCTGGGATTATTTCAACAAGGTTGTTGTTTTCGGCGATGTGCCATGGTATGATTCCGGATCGGATAAGACTGACCCTTCGCTCTATAAAGGCCGTGATTCCAGGATTCTGGTCATGAAGAACATTGTCAAAAACATAGACAAGGCCATTGAGCTTCTTCCAGTGAAGACGGAGGAATATATGGTCAGCAAGGATGCCGCGCTCTGTCTCAAGGCAAGGATCTGTCTGTTTGAGGGAACCTGGCGAAAATATCGTGGCATAGAGGGTGCGGAAGAATATCTGAAGTTGGCCTACGATGCGGCCGGCGAATTGATGAAACCGGAATATAGTTACAGCCTTTATACCGAAGGTGGTCCGGATGAATGCTATTTCAACTTGTTCGTGCAGGACGATTATAAAGGCAATCCGGAGATCATTCTGTCTCGCCAATATAATCCGGACATTAACTCAGGTCACGAAATTCATATGCAGATGTCCAACTCCGGACATGGTATGAGCCGTGATGCGTATGAAGAATATCTTTGTTCCAATACAGGTCTTCCAATTTCCATTTGCGGATGCCATGACTACCATGATGGCTTCCTGAAGGAGATTGACCACAGAGACCTCCGTCTGGTCCAGACTATCTGTGTTCCTGATGCCAATAGCAAGCACCATCATTTCCTGTATAAAAATATGGGAACCGAAAGTGAGGTCGACCTCAAGGGTGGTGCTCCAAACATTCTCGGCCATCTCTATTCCAATCAGGAGCAAGGTCGTTATTTCTTCAGCAGTTCCAGTACAGGATATGCGATCTGCAAGCATTTCTCAGAAGAGGATTATGCCATCATGCAGCATCACAAGGGAAAAACCGACTGCCCTGTCATGAGATTTGGTGAGGTCCTCCTCATCCGTGCGGAAGCAGGTGCTGAACTTGGTGTGCTGACACAGGAGGAATTGGACAAGACTGTCAATAAGCTTCGTGACAGAGTCGGTTTCCCATTCCATCTGACAATGCAGCCGACACATGATCCTAATCTGGAAGAGAAATACCCGAATGTGACGGGTCCGAACGCAGACTTGATTCGTGAAATCCGTCGTGAACGCAGGGTAGAACTCTTCTGTGAAGGCTATCGTTGGAATGATATCATGCGTTGGCATGTAGGAGATGAAATCTTCAATCATCGTGAACGTAGGGGAGCTTACATGGATCCGGCTCTTTATACCAAAGAGGAAATCAAGACCATCGGCGATCTTGTCGGTTTGGATGAGAATGGCTTTATCATGCCATACAAGGTGAAGGGACAATACAAACCTAACTTCACAGAAAAGAATTATCTCTCTAACATTCCTTTGGATGAAATTGCACTCAATCCAAAGCTGGAACAGAATCCAGGTTGGTAATAAAAGAATTAAATAACAAACAGCATATGAAATCATTGAAAAAAATACTTCTTGGTGCAACTGTACTTTTTGCTGGTATCTTTTCAGTATCCTGTGAAAAGGACAATCTCGGAAAACCGGTTGAACCGAAATTGGAAATTCAGGAGCTCGTCGAGGTGGAAGCCGCAGGTGGCATAACAGAAATTCCGCTTGTCTCTTCCTATCCTTGGATAGCCTCTTCAAATGCGGACTGGTTTAAATTCAAGAAGAACAGGGGACAGATGAAACTGAAGGAAAAGATCGTGATTGAGGTGAATCCTAACCCTTCTTCTGAAAGCCGTGAGGCAGGAATCCAGATCCGATTGATGGATCAGATGTCCGCCAACATCATCATTAGACAGAAAGGAAAATAATTCAACGGAGAGAATAATAAGATTGAAAAGGATACGGGTTCTGCCTTTTCAGAATCTTCATCATATATCAGAACTCAATAATATCTAACTAATAACATAATGAAAAATTCAAAATTGATAGGATTGTCCATGATGATCCTCGGTGCAGTTGCTTGCACGAAAAATGGAGTCGAACCAACGAAGGATCCTGTCCTCAGACCGATCAGACAGGTCGTCGCAATGGATGGCCAGAAGGAAGTCGCTGCTGAAATTGACCATGCTGCACGTACTATCAAATTCGCCGCATTTGAAAACGTAGAAGATCTGTCAGCTGTTGATGTGAAATTCAAGGTGGCAGAGGGAGCAACTCTTGTTTCTCCTAAAGAGGTGGCAAAACTTGATTTGACCAAAGCCGTTGAAGTGGTCGTCAACAATGCTGTCATTAACTTGACGTACACCATGACTGCAGAGAAGCCAGTCTTGAACCCTGTCAAGAAAGCAGGATTTGAGCCGGCTGAGAATTATGGCAATTTCCCGGAGCATCTTAAACTTTATGTAAACAATAAGTTGGGCGCTGACAAGAAAGTCATCGGTTATCTTGCCGAGATTTCCAAAGGCGCGACTATTTCAGTTCTTGGAAACGGCGATAATAATGCGGAACCTAAGAAGACAATCATGGATTGGGCAAACGAACAAAAGGATTGGACTTTCTATTTTAATTGCCTGAGCGGAATGAAGTCAGCTACGGTAGTTGATGAAAAACTCATTTACTCTTCTGGTAGTCCTTTCCCTGTATTCGCTGTTGATAATGACGGTTCATTTACAGTTTGTCCTCAGCGTCATAAGAAGGTGGATGGCAAATATGTGGATGTCCTCGAGAAGCTTGATCTGACTGGCAAGGTCATCAATGACAATTGGTTGCCAAAAGTTGCTTGTGGCGGTTACTATATGGTTGCAGCCAATGGCAAGGCACTTTCTGACGAAGAGATGAAGAAGACAGGCGCATTCAATACATGGTTCAACGGTGATGCTACTGCCGGCCGTGAATTCATCGGTGTCAACAAAGCAGGTGACAAGGCATATTGCCTGGTCGTTGGAAATGCTGAAGGTGGCTTGTCAATGAGAGAGGCAGTTGCTGTCATGCTTTCAGTTGGTTGCGAAAATGTCATGACACTTGAAGGTTCTTCATCTGCAAATATGCTTGTCCGAGGACAGGAAACAGTCAAGATGGAGAAATTCAAGACAATGAGCAGCATCCTTGTTGTAAAATAATTATCAGATATTGATTTTCTTATTTGGAGGGAGCCCGCAAAAGACTCCCTCTTTCTTATGAATAATTTGAATTATATGAGTAATTTCAGGTCGTTCCTAATTGTCATATTCGCTTTTTTGCCTGTTGCTCTCACGGCACAGAATTCCAGAGAGTACATTTCAAAGGATGTTACTCGTTCGGCGGGATTTTATCATTCTTATGAGGTACCTCAAGAGTCGTCCCTGAAAGCTGACAGGCCCAAAGGATACAAACCATTTTATATTAGTCACTATAGTCGTCATGGAAGCCGTTGGCATGCTTCTGAGGCTCGATATTTTGGCACATTGGATTTCTTCGAGAGAGGAGACAGCCTTGGTGTGTTGACCCAAGTCGGAAAACAATTCCTAAAGGATCTTCGAATCATTGCATCAGATGCAGAGGGACATCTCGGTGATCTTTCTCCGCGAGGAACCAGAGAACATAAAGGGATTGCAGATCGTATGTATCGTCATTATCCAGAAGTCTTTCATAAAAAAGCCGTGGTGGATTCAAGATCTTCTGTAATTGTTCGTTGCGTTTTGAGTATGGCTGCATTTGATGAGAGTTTGAAAGAACATGAGCCTTCATTGCAGATTACAAGAGAGTCTAGTAAAAAGACAATGTCTGTTCTATGTCATTCTAAAGGAGATGGCGGTTATGGTCGCGAGCTGGCCGGTCTGACCGATAGTTTAAGAAAGGTATGGATTGATCCAAATGCTTTTATGAATCGGCTTTTCAAAGATGGTGGCAGTTATCTTGATGGTAAAATTCGGGATGGTCAGTCTTTTATGTATGATTGTTTTGAATTGGCTGGCATTATGCAATGTTGTGATTATCTTGGAATGAACCTCTATTATATTTTCAGTGAGGATGAAATTTACAATTTATGGAAATACCTGAATGCTTATGCATATAGTATTTTTGGTCCATCAATCAAATATGGGGACTGTCACCTCAATGACGCGAAAGTTTTGTTGCGAGATTTCGTTGAGAAAGCTGATGAAGTGATGGATGGCAGAAAGAATATTGCCGCGACACTTCGTTTTGGTCATGACTCGAATATCATTCCTCTTGTTTCTTTGATGGAAGTAAAGTCAGCGGCTGCCAGAGTCAAAATAGAAGATGTCGCGGAATATTGGAATATTTCCGAAGTCTCACCTATGGCGGCAAATCTTCAGTTGATTTTTTTCAAGAATAGAAAAGGGGATGTCAAGGTTAGAGTATTGTATAACGAAAAAGATGCCCAGCTCCCAATTGCAGGGGGACCTTTCTATGATTGGACAGAACTTAGAAGTTTTCTTGTCGGAAAATATACGAATTAGATAGGATTGCGCTCCTATCTTTGCAGGTGTACATAAATCAAAATTTTTGGAATGAAATTCAAATTTAACTTTATATTGATATCAGCCTTGTTTCTGGGTGGACTATGTTCTTGTTCAGAAAAAGGCGGCGCTTCTTCAGAGAAGGGACAGATCGTCCTGTCTGTATCGTTGGACAACAAAATTGCCGGAGCAAAGAATTCAGAATCCAATGAATTGGACTGGAAAGAAGAAGATAGACCTGTCTTGTTCCAGATTAATGAAAAAGGCCGGAGTTCTTGGAAATCTCCAATTGATTTTACTGCCTTGTCAGATGGTAGAGCAGAATATAGTTACCAGTTCAGATCCCAAAAGGGAGAGTGTAAATATTGGTTGTATAAGTCAGAAGGACAGCCGGCGCCAGAAGATGATGGAGGCACTACATGCCCTCTTTGTATAATTCCCACACAAACACCTCAACTGCAAGGCGTTGATCCGAAAGCAGACGTGCTGGTTTCTTCTCTCAGCTTCTCTTTTCCTCAGACATATTTTGAAGAGAACACACTTGACATCGGGGTGTCTCGTTTGAATGCGGTTGCAGAGATTGAACTTGCTGGTATCCCACAGGACTATTCTCTAAAATCCATGTCATTTGTGGCAGGGGAATTGATTGTCGGCAAACAGGTTTTCGATTTTGTGGAGAAGAAGTTTGTCGCCGGTTCTGAATTGAGCAGTAGTATTAACGTAGCCATAGAAGGTGGTTTGAGGACAGCATCTGACAATGAAGGAAAACGAAAGATATGGTTGTCCATGTGGCCGGTTGTGCTTCGGAATTATGATATATCTCTCGTGGCAGTCGATGTGAAAGGGGGAGAACATATTTTCACAAGAGGATTTGATGCATCGGACGATGCGATAGAACTGCGGTCAGGAAAATCAGTTTCCTGGACTGTAAATATGAGAGAAGAGGGTGCCAAACCTGAACTTCCTGCAACTCCTCAGGGACCGGAAGATATCATTGAAGGAAAAGAAGGAAGGACTTTGGAGCTGTTCACGAAGATTAAGAATTATGGAGACAATGGCATTGAATCAATAAATAGATGGAAGACCCATCGTCTGGGATATGAAGGTGCTGTTGTTCATGAGGCGGAATTGAGTCAATATGGAGAGTTGCTCCATGTCTGGCTCATTGAGGCTGATCCCAATAAAGTAAGCTTTGCTGTCGGAACTCCTTATGATGGCAATACCGTTCCGCCTTCAAGTTTGCAGACAGTATCTGGTCAAGTCAAATCAGCAAGTGAAAGCGGAAAAAAAGTATTGGCCGCTGTAAATGGAGATGCTTGGGGCGCCAAAGGTGGCAATTATACTTATGGCATCATGTTCAAAGATGGAAAATATATCAAGAAATGGGCTGTTGCTCCCAATGACATTGCCAATACAGATACGTTTTATGCTACCGATACCGGTAAGGTTGGAATCGTTGATGAAAATGCTTGGAAGGAAGTCATTTCGAACAATAACATCGAGAATGCCATTGGAGGATGGTATCGTCTTATCAGTCAAGGAGGAGAACCCTATGCACAGCCGGGAGCAAAAGATGGAGATCCGCTGCTGCGAGACAAAAGAGACCAGTTTATGGAAAGAAATCCGCGTACATTCATGGGAGTTTCCGAGGACCGTGTTTTTATCTTTGTAGTAGATGGAAGGCAGCCTGGCTGGTCTGCAGGCCTGACATTGAATGGTGCAGCTAGAATGTGTTACAGTATTGGTTGCAAACGGGCCGTCAATATGGACGGAGGTGGCTCCACAGCAATCGTAAAACGAGATCACAATAAATTCAGTTTGCTGAACAAGCCTTCAGATAAAAAGGAAAGAAATGTTGCAAATTCACTGATGGTAATTGCAAGGTAGTATTGGCTTTTTGTTTCAATCAGAAGGTCAGATCCAATATGTGTCAAAACGAGAAACCCAGTCATTGACTGGGTTTCTTATTGGCATATAAATGGACATAATGTTTTGTCATCGCAAAAATCCATCTTTCTAGAAATAAAATTTGAGTCCGATGCTATGGTTGATGTTGAACAGCATGTGGCTATGTGAACTGGTTGTGGTAATATTGAGGTTCTCCTGGAACATTTTCTCTTTGATTGTCATGTTTCCGTATTGGAGAGAGAGCACGTTCAAGATAATTCCGAACCTTTTTCCGACAGCGACCTCAAATTTTGCCAAATCAAAATTCAGAGCATAAGCGAATCCGTTTTTGGAAGTCTTCTTGCTTTTTCCGTCATCTTTGTAATGGGAATACGAATTTGCTGAACCGAGGTCAATATCCAATCCTGGGGTATAATGAAGATTGTCACAAATGTTGATATAGTAATGTGTACCGAGATTGATTCCAAAGAAATTGATGCCGTTTCTGGTTTTTTTGGAGATTTTGCTGTCACCGGCCAAAAAAGATAGACCTGCGCTGATTTCCCAGTTGTCCATGACAAAGTATCCAAATTTTGGAGTGAAAGTGAATAAGTTCATTGGCGTCTTTTGAGTGGTGGAACTGGAAGTGCTGCTAGCAGTTGTAGTGACTTTTTCTTGAAAAAAGCCACCGATATATCCAATTTCTCCGAATACGCTCATGTCGCCTTTATTCTGTGCGGAAAGTGTCAGTGCTGAAATCAGGCAACATGCTGCAAATGATAAAATTTTTTTCATGGTGTTGTTATTTTAAAAATAAATATAAAATAAGTGTATAAGCGATAAAAGTACAGATTTTAGGATAATAATTGCAAATTTTAAGGTATTTTATTTCAATGGTGAATTTTTTTTTGATAAAAATCATTAAAATTTTTGTATTTGTCTATAAATGGACTATATTTGCAGTCCGTTAAAATGATGGAAGATTAGAAGTAGTCTTGAAGGGAGAGATGGCAGAGTGGTCGAATGCGGCAGTCTTGAAAACTGTTGATCTTCACGGGTCCGGGGGTTCGAATCCCTCTCTCTCCGCAACAAAAGCTTGTAAGTCAATGACTTGCAAGCTTTTTCCGTTTTCATCGCCTCGTCAGTTTGCTGACAATGCAATGCCGTCAGGAAAAGCCGGTTGTTTCGTTCTATATTTGATGATGCTGGAAGAAAGAAGGTTTGTCGCCAGACTGGATATTCGGCGGATTTGTCCTATCTTTATCGGACCGTTTCTCTTTGAGATGAGAATACCGGTGTCAAGCATAAATTAAAATCATTGATTTGAATATGGAAAAGACAATTGACATGAGTGGAAACAAAATCAGAAGGCCTCGTCATTGGTGGAAGGCCATCGCTTCCTTTCTTATGGTTCTTCTTGCTATGCCTTTGGGACATGCTCTCATGATCATGATGGAGCATATCTTCAATGAGACAGCACTGCACTATGCTGCATTCAGCCTCGGTTTCATCGGAATGCTCCTCGTGATCATCGGTGTCTTCGTGAAGGGGGACACCAAACAGACCCTCTTCGGCTTCTTCGGTGCGCTGCTCTTCTGGACCGGCTGGGTAGAATTTCTGTTCCAGTACTTCGCTGTCCGTTTTGGCACACAGCCGGAACTGGATCCGGTTACGAATGAGGTCATCACCCGTCCTGAGTACCTGCTGCTGCCAGCTACTTTCGGTTTCTGGATGATGGTTATGCTCATGTACCTTTTCAGCACGAAAAACGGATGCAATTTCATGAACTGGTGCCAGGAGAAACTGTTCGGAAGAAAGAAGAATGAGATTGCCGCACGTCCGATGACCCGTCACACTTCCATCGTCACTTTCATGGAATTCATGATGATCATCTGGGCGATGTATATCTTGCTGATGTTTTGCTATGATGACAACTTTCTTGGAGAAAACCATCCTGTGACTCTCGCCGTCGGTGTGGGATGCTTCATCGGTTCTCTCTTCATGTTCGAGAGGCAGACCCGCCTCTCCTCTTGGGGAGCCAACATCCGAATGGCCATCGCTACCGTCATGGTATTCTGGACTCCGGTGGAGATCCTCGGCCGTATGGACCTGTTCAGCGAGATCTGGGTGGACCCTATGCACCATGTCGTTGAGATGGTCATCATCCTCAGTGCGTTCATCGCGGTGCTCGGCTACCTCATCTGGGCTACAGCCAGGAAGAAGTCATCTGGACGTAAGGCGTAATGTTTTTTCAGAGATGTCTCCCTATCTTCCTTTTTTGTATTTGCATAAGTTACTATGCAATGATTGAAGATCCCGTTTAGCTGGAGAATTGTCTATAAAGTGTCAGTTGAAACAAGAAGACAATGAAAACAAGAAATGGATGGAATTGGATGGCAATATGCACATTGCTGGTATTTTGTGGTTGCAACAAAGATCCGAATCTGAAATTCAAGATAACGGCAGAGGTGCCTTCACTGGAAACGGTGGGCATCGTGGAAGAACGGGAGCCTGTCAAATGGCAGAAAGGGGACAAAATGATTCTTTTTTTCAACAAGAATGTTGAAGATGACCAGCAAGTAATATTCGTATTTGACGGAAAGAAATGGCAACCGCATGTCCGCAATTTGGAATATGTCAATTCCTTGCCGGGAAAAGGAATATTGGATGCGATCTACTATGAAGGAAATGACATTGCAATGGAAGTGGACCGGGACGGCTTGTCCAGTGTGACTTCTGAATGTAGGGGAAAGATCCGTCTGCAGGCGGAGAATGTCAAATACCGTTGTGGAAACGGCACTCTGAAAGCTCGTTTTGAAATGGCCTATCCGGAAGATTTCGTCCAGGTGACCCTCAGAGGGATGGATGCCTTTGAAGGATGGTCCTTCTATGTGGAGCCGACGGGGAGTTTCCATCATGTATCCGCAGCAGCTCTCGGGGAGACCCACATTTCGTCCCGGCCCTCTTTCCTTCTTGACAAAGACAGGCCGCTGGTGCTGTATGAACATGTTGAAGGAGCGTCCAGCTGTCTGGAATACCGTCCTTCCGCTGAACCCGAAGGGACAAAGTATGTTTTCCATTTCATGAAGGAAGGCGCTGAGCGGACGGTCACTTTTTCAGAACCAATTGTCCCTCCTTGTGGGATCATATTGGAATAGAGTATATCAACCACTTGAATATTAATAACTTAATGTATAAAACCATGAAAATCAATTCAGAACTTACATTGCGAGAGATCGCTGGCGAATCTGTCATTGTGCTGCAAGGCAAGGCAGGAGCCGATTTGACCAAAATCATCTCTCTCAATTCTTCTGCAAAATATCTTTATGAAACTTTTTCCGGAAGGCAGTTCACTCTCCAGGAGGTTGTGGAGGCCTTGGAGGAACATTACGGCATTGACCGGGAAAGGGCAGAGCAGGATGCTTCCAAATGGGTGGAGGACCTGACGGCCTGTGCGGTCATCAGCCAGTAGAGGAAAAATGGAATCAATAGAAGTGATATGAAAGCGGAATTGACGAAATCTGACAAGATGCTTTTTGCATTGTTGGCCGCTTCGCTGAAAGGAAAGTTTCTATTCCATCAGGAGACGCTCTTTTCCGATGCGACGGGAGAGGACTGGAAAATCTGCCGGCAGACTGCTGTCCAGCACGGTGTGATGGCCCTCGCCTGGGATGGTGCCCGGTTGCTTCCGGAGGAGTGGCAGATGCCGCATGCCCTGAAGCTGACCTGGGGACTGGCTGTCCAGGACTATGAAAAGAGATACGGCTATTATTGCCGTACCGCCCAGAACCTGTCCGAATTCTATGCAGCTCACGGAGTGGGCATGATGCAGATGAAAGGAGTGGCTTTTTCCACCTATTATCCTCATCCGGAACATCGGGAGGGGGGAGACATCGATATCTGGACCTATTCTCTGGATTCGCAGAAGCGGAGCGACCAGGAAGCCAATGATCTGGCGGATACGCTGATGGAAGAGCAGGGGATTGCAGTGAACCGGAGCTATGCGAAGCATTATACTTTCGATTACCAGGGCATCCACATTGAAAACCATAAACATTTCCTGAACCGATCTTTCCCGCTCTCTGTCCAAGTGGACGACCTGCTGCATCAGCTGGCGCAGCCGCACGAGGTGCCGCTCGGAGAAAATGGCCGGGTGAAGACGGCTTCTCTGGCTTTCTATACTTTGTTTCTGGCCTTCCACAATTTCCAGCATTACGGTTCCGGTTTCTCCCTGCACCATGTCATGGACTGGGCGGTCCTGTTGGAGAATGCCGCCCTCGGCATGCCGGAGGAAGTGCAGAATCCGTATCTTTTGAGATTTACCAATACCTTGACGATGCTGACCAACCGTTATCTGGGAACAGAGGTTCCCGTCCAGGGGGACGAGGAACTGCTGGACAGGATGATGGTGGAACTGCTGCATCCGATCTATGACCAGCATACACCCCGGATGTCACGTCCGAAACTGCTTGTGTACAAGACCAGAAGATTGCTCTGGCGGCTCAGACAGCAGAAGGATCTGATGGGAACATCCATCACCAAGGGGATCTGGACTTCTCTGGTCGCCCATCTCAAATCCCCTTCGACCATTTTTGGAACAGACCGATGACGAACGTATTTGGAAGGATAATTCATTTGTTGCAGCCTCAGGAGCGCAAAAAGGCAATCATGACCTCTGTCGCCATGTTTGTCAATGCCTTGCTGGATTTTGCCAGCATCGCGGTTCTGCTTCCGGTCCTGTATTATCTGCTGGAAGGATGGGAACAGATTCGGGCCGCCTTGTTTTTCTGTGCCCTGGCGACGGTCGTCATGGTCATCAAGAGCGTGGTGTCCATTTTCATTTCCCGTTACCAGAACCGTTTCCTGCTGGGATTGTACAAGCGGATGAGCATGTCGCTCTATTCTTCCTATTATCATAGAGGTTTGCTCTATATCCGGGAACAGGGAACTTCCCGTCTGGGCTACGAAGTGAACGGAGTCTGTTATGCGTTCAGCCTCAGTCTGCTGGCACCGATCGCCAAGATGTGCGGCGATGTGCTGCTGATGCTGCTCATTGTGGGCTCCTTGCTCATCTATGCTCCCATGACGGCTCTGATTCTGGTGCTGGTCTTCATTCCGTTCGTCGTGTTCTATCTCTGCGTGATCCGGGTCAAGGCCAAGAAATATGGCAAACAGGAGATGCTGGCCAAGCAGGCTCAGTCCAAGGTGGTGCTGGAGACGTTCAACGGCTATGCGGAAATGGAAGTGAACGACGCTTTCCCGAAACAGCTGGACGAATTCCGGGAAGGAATGGACCAAATTGTGGAATCCAGTCTCAAGATGACCACCATTTCCCGTCTGCCGATGATTTTGTCGGAACTGGCGGTGATCGTCGGGCTGACCGTTCTGGTCATCTATGGTGGAGAACAGGCCAAGATGCTGGTGGCTGTCTTTGCAGTCGCCGCCTTCAAGATGATTCCTGCCATGCGTTCCATCTTGTCCGGATGGACCCAGATCCAGAATGCGGAATATGCGTTGAACGTGCTGGAAGAGGGTTTGGCCGATGACGGGAAACAGAAAGAGGAAGAGCGGAAAGAGCTGCCTTTCGAGAAGAGGCTGGAACTGTCGCACGTCTCGTTTTCCTATCCCGGTGCGGAATCGCTGTTCGACGATTGCTGTCTGGTAATTCACAAAGGGGAATATGTTGGCTTCAGCGGCGTGAGCGGCGTGGGCAAATCGACGGTTTTCAATCTGCTGCTCGGCTTCATCCGACCGCAGTCGGGTCAGATTCTGATTGATGGGGAACCGTTGACGGAAAGGGTCCGGTCCGCCTGGCTCCGCCATGTCGGTTATGTCTCGCAGGACGTCTTCCTCTTCCAGGCCTCCCTTGCGGAAAATGTTGCACTGGGCTTTGAAAAAGTGGATCGTGAACGGGTCTGGGAAGTGTTGCGTCAGGTACGTCTGGAGGAATGGGCGAAGACTTTGCCGGAAGGGCTGGATACCGGCCTGGGTGAACGGGGCTGCAAAGTGTCCGGTGGACAGCGGCAGCGGATCGGCATTGCAAGGGCTTTGTACAAACAGATGGATGTGCTGCTTCTGGACGAGGCGACTTCGTCTTTGGACAACGAAGCGGAAAAGGAAATCAACGGGACTTTGTGCCGGTTGAGGCAGGATTGTCCTGGCATGACGATCTTGTCCATCGCTCATAGGAACAGTTCTCTGGTCTATTGTGACCGGATTGTGGAAATGAATGAAAATGGAATATCAGGATTATAATATAGCGGACTGCCCGTTCCGGGTGGTCGGCGAAACTTTGGTCGCCGCTGTGGCGAATTTGCAGGGCTTTTCCGCATTTCTCGGAGAGGCTTCGGAGGAACCTGTCTTCTGGGTACAGGAGGGGGAAACCCTTCCGGCAGTGGAAGCGGAACTCTATCATTTCGAGTCAGATGGCGTGCAGTCGGTATTCTGCCGTACGGCAGCCGGTTTCCTGTTGAGGATGGACCGGAAAGAGGATGATCAGACGATGATTGTCTGGATGGAGAAGGAAGGGCATCGGTTTTTCCTTCAGGGCAGCTATGAACCTCAGCTGCTCCGCTTCTCCCTGTGGATGGGCTTCGGGCTTATGAATGCCTACAGGGGGCGGATCTGTCTCCATTGCAGCTGTATTGTCAACGAGGGGAAAGCCTATATCTTCCTGGGCGAGAGCGGTACGGGAAAGAGTACCCATACCTGTCTGTGGGGCCAATATATCCCTGGATCCACCTTGTTGAATGACGACAGTCCCATCCTTTCCGTGCAGGAGGGGAAGGTCTGGATGCACGGCAGTCCGTGGAGTGGCAAGACACCTTGCTACCGACATGAACATTTCCCGTTAGGGGGAGTGGTCCGTCTGTCGCAGGCGCCTTGCAATCGGATGAACCGTCTGTCCCGTCTTCGGGCGTTCGCGTCTATCCATCCGTCCTGTCCTCCGGATTTCGCGTATGACAAATTTCTGTACGACGGGCTTGTCCGAACTTTGGATGAGGTATTGAAACAGGTGCCGTTCTATCATCTGGAATGTCTTCCTGACCGGGAGGCGGCCATTCTGTCTTATGAGACATTGACGGGAAATGTCGTTCCGGATAAGGAGGGGGAGTGACGATGAGAATGGTGCTGCCGAACAATGCGTTCTTCGCCTGGGTTGCGGAGGAGCTGGAGGAATACGGAAAGGTCCGTTTCCGGGTCAAGGGGGTGTCCATGCAGCCGATGTTGAGGGACGGCGTGGATGAGGTACTTCTGGAGAAGTGCCCTGCGGAGAGTCTGCGGAAGGGCGATATTGTCCTGTTCCGTTATCATGGGGGCTATGTGCTCCATCGGATTTTCCGGATTCGGGAAGGCGTCTTCTATATGAAGGGGGACAATACGTATGGGACGGTGGAAAACTGCCGGGGCGATGAGGTGCTGGGCAAAGTGACGGGCATCTGTCGTCAAAAAAAAGAAGGTTCCCGCTTTTCTGAGCAGAAACCTTATTCTTTCAAATGGAATGTCATCAGCAGCTGGTGGCGTTTCCGTTGTCTGGTCTATCGCTATGCCTCGGCTCTTTGGAGGCGGCTCCGTTGACCGGGACTGCTTTCTTGTAAATCTTGTATCCGATTGCCGCCACTGTGATGGACATGAGTGGGGAGAGGATGTTGAAGAAGCAATAGGGCAGGTAGGTCAGGGTCGGTACTTGGAGGACGGTGGCCTGGGTCATGCCGCAGGAGTTCCATGGAACCAGTACAGAAGTGATGGTCGCGGAGTCTTCTACGGATCGGCTGAGCAGTCTGGATTCGTATCCTTTGTCTTTGTACAGTTTCTTGAACAGGTTGCTGGTGAGTATGATGGAAAGATACTGGTCACCTTGGGCGATGTTGCAGAATACGCCGCAGCCGACGGTGGCCGTCACCAGATGGATGGTCTTGTTGGCACAGCGGAGCAGCATTTCGGTCAGGCTCTTGATCATGCCGCTGCCCATGAGGACTCCAGACAGGGTGGAGGCGATGATGATGAGGAAGATGGTGTGCAGCATGCCGGTCATGCCTCTGGTGGATACCAGGGAGTTGAGGGCTTCGCTTCCGGTTTCGATGGAAGTGGAACCGTAAAGTGTAATGAAGAATCCTCTGAATCCGTTGGAGGCGGTCAGCGCTTCACCGGGAGTACCACTTCCGATTTCCGCAACCAGTTCCGGCTGTACGAAAAGGGCGGTGATTCCTGCCAGGACGGCAGAAATGAAGAGGGTGTGGATGGCTGGCAGTTTCTTCGCAATCAGGATGGCGGTAACCAGAGGGATGATCATGAGCCACGGTGAAAGGTGGAAGGTGGACTGTAGTGAAGAGGAGAACTCATTGGCCAAGGCGGTGTCGCATTGCTCGTGCATCAGACTGACAATCAGGAAGATGGTCAAGGTTATGACGATGGAGGGGACCGTCGTGATGAGCATATAGCGGATGTGGGAGAACAGCGGAGTGCCGGAAGAAGAGGACGCCAGTACGGTCGTGTCGGAGAGAGGGGAAATCTTGTCTCCGAAATAGGCTCCGGAAATGATGGCTCCTGCAGTCCAGCCTGGAGAGAAGCCTTGGGCGGAACCGATGCCGATGAGCGCGACTCCGATGGTGGCGATGGTGGTCCAGGAACTGCCTGTCACTAGAGAGACGATGGCACTGATGGTACAGGTGGCAAACAGAAAAATCTTAGGGGTGATGATTTCCATTCCATAATATATCATGGTAGGGACGACTCCACTGATCATCCATGTACCGGCAATGGCACCGATGAGCAGAAGGATGAGGACGGCTGTCCCGATGTTCTGGAAATTCTCCAAGATGGCTGTTTCCAGTGTGGCCCATTTCACTTTGTAGAAACCCATTGACAGGATGACTGCGGCGGCTGATGCCATGAGCAGCGCTACTTGGCTGCCTCCCAGCAGGGCATCGGCTCCAAAATTGCGGATGACCATGAGCATGGTGACAATCAATACGAGAATGGGAATGAGGCTGATGTACCAAGGAGGAACTTTACCTGTGCTGAGATTTTGTTTGTCTTTTTCGTTCATTTTTGATTTGTTAAATACTTGTCTTCACGACGAGCCTGCTGTTTCAGTGACTGATTCTTTTGATAGGCTGAATGACATGAAACAGCAAATGTATTAATTATTTCTATATGGAGAGTGGATTAAAACGTTAAAAAACAGAAATCGTTTTATTGTGAAATAATTAAAAAAAATATCATATTTGTGTGAATTGATGTGTAATATCTTCAAACTGTTTTGTGTGAAAAGGAGATGGTCTCTATTGGTCAACGTCTTTTTGTTGATCGTCGCAGTCGGCGTGATTGCTGTAATTGGCAAATATTATTTTTCGTATTGGCAGGTAGCCAAAGCGAATAATTCCCCCAATAGGGGATTTGAACTTCCGGAGGGTCATCCCGATATTTCTGGAAGCAGGAATCTTACATTTCCCGCAGAGGGGAAATATTGTCTGGTCTGCCATCAGGGCATAGAGCCGACTCGTCCGTTGGATTCTCCGATGATGGCGCAGATTCTCGAGAAAGGAGCAGCGCTGGGAGATCCGAACGGATGTGTGGTCTGTCATGGCGGCACCCCTTCTGAAACTGCTGACAAGGATCGCGCGCATAGCGGCGTGCCTCATGGAAGCCTGCTCAAGGCTTTCACTCCTGTACCTGGAGCTCTCCAGGTCAATGAAAATACCTGTGGACAATGCCATCAGGATCATACTTACAACGTCCATCGTTCTCTGATGAATACGGATGCCGGCAAGATGAAGGCCATTTCCTGGAGCTTCGGACATGCGACCGACACGAAGGATCATGTCTATGCCGACCACGATACGGACGATCCGGACGGACCGGAACCGAGATTCGGTACGGAGCAGTACAAGGCTTATATGAAAGAGATGGCGGAGACTTTCCCTGGACAGTATCCTACCCGTCTCAAGCAGATTCCGCAGACGGCATATGGTCAGTTGGAAACGTTGCCGGAACATGCTGCTTTCGCTTATCTCCGTAACTGCAATGCCTGCCATCTGAGCAGCAAGGGCATGCAGGACAGGGGACATTATCGTGGCATGGGCTGTGCTGCCTGCCATTCCATCTATTCCAATGAGGGCTATTACGAAGGAGGAGACCCTTCCATCGATTCCATCCGGGCCGGACATCTGTTTGTCCATTCCATGCAGGGTAGCCGCAAGTCGGCGGCCGCTGTCCATGGTATGCGGCTTTCCGGTGTGCAGGTGTCCACTTGTGCGGCCTGTCATGCGGCCGGTCGTCGTATCGGACATGCCTATCAGGGACTGATGGCTCTGGGACACAGTGATGACAGAGGACCTTTCGATGAAAATGGACGGCCGCAGCAGAAGAATGCAGGCTATGTCTTCAAATATATCCAGAACGATGCGCATCATCGTATCAGCCAGGACGGCAAGATGGTGACGGGACTGCTTTGTCAGGACTGCCATACGACCAATGCCATGCATGGCAACGGCAATATCGGTTCCACTACCTTGGCGACCATTGAGATTGAATGTGCCGACTGTCATGGTACGGCGACCCATTATCCTTGGGAACTGCCTCTGGGTTATGGGGATGAATTCGGGAAGAAGCTCGATATTGATCTGGCCCGTGGTGTAGCGGACGAACCGTTGGAGGTGACGAAGGAGTTCGGTATGGTCTATCCGAAGGAAGACGGCTATATTCTTTCGTCCAGAGGAAATCCGCTCGGAAATGTGATCCGTCGGGGCAATCAGGTGATTGTGCATTCTGAAGCCGGACACGATTTCGAAGTGCCGCTCCTCAAGCAGCTTGCAGAGGACAAGGCGTGGAAGAATCCGGCCCAGGCCGAAGTGGCGATGGTCGCTGTGGAGAAGCATATGCAGAATCTGGAATGTTATGCCTGTCATTCGACTTGGGCTCCTCAATACTATGGTTATCGCATGATCATGGATTTCAGCAAGAAGTCCATCGACTGGCTCGCTTCTGCCGAGAAATACGGTGCGGATGGAACCACTGCGGACTATCATGAACGTCCGGTCATGCAGAAGGGCGCACCGGGCTTGGGTGATTACAGCCATGTCCGTTGGGAAAATCCACCATTGGGTATCAATGGAGAAGGTCGGGTGAGTCCGGTTACGGGAGTGATCCAGGCGGTTCTGACCGTTATTGATGAAAATGGAAAAGTGGTTGCTTTCAACCGCGCGGCGCAGACTCCGGAAGGACACAGTGCCATGGAACTGGCTCCTGTCCATCCGCATACCAATTCAAGGGAAGCCCGGAACTGTTCCGATTGTCACGGCAATCCGGTGGCAATGGGTTATGGCACGGATGGCGGACGTTACGACGCCCAGCCGGATGTCGCCAAGTTCGCCGATCTGGTGGATGCGGAGGGCCGTACGGTCAGCCGTCACAGCAAGGAACAGATTGCTGCCATCAAGAATCTCCATCACGATTTCATGCAGATCCTCAATCAGGAAGGCAGGCAGATGCAGACGGTGGATTCTCATTGGCCGACTTCCATGCCTCTGACACCGGAGCAGCTGGATGTCCTGTCTCGAGGCGGTACCTGTGTGGCCTGCCATCAGGATATTCCAAAGGGATCCATTCCAATCCGGATGCTGGGCAAGATCGCAGAGGTCATCGACATGGATTTCCTGTCTGAAGAGGCTCATGGAAATCTGCTCCGTCAGAACAATGTCCTGATTGCATGGATCAAGGCTGGAGGACTGGTTGTGCTGATCATTTTCATCCCTCTGCTGGTCTGGGCAATCGTCAAAAGAAAGAAGATTGTAGAAATCCTCAAAAGATTGAAAAAATGAAACTGAAACTGATGCGAGTTCTTGCATCTTATAAAACAGCCATTGTCTCAATGGCTGTTTATGCTGTTTTGATGGCTGTGGCCACGGTCATAGAAAAATATTCTGGTACCGATGCAGCCAAAGCGCTGGTCTATTATTCTCCTCTGTTCCTGCTGCTCCAGCTGTTCATGGTGGTGAACTGCATTTGCATGGCAGTGGACCGGAAATGGGTGCAGTCCCGGAAATGGGGCAATCTGCTGCTTCACGGCGCATTAATCGTCATTCTGACGGGAGCCGGCATTACGCATTTCTTTTCTAAGGACGGTATCTTGTCCGTTCGGGAAGGGGAAAAGACCTCTGAACTGATTATCCGTAACGGGGAAAAAGATTATCGGGTGGAGAAGCTGCCATTTGAAGTGGAACTGCAAGATTTCCGTCTGATCCGTTATCCTGGTTCCAACAGCCCTTCTTCCTATGAGAGTGATCTGCTGATCCATATTGACGGCCGTCAGATAGAAGAGAAGGTCTATATGAACCACGTTCTGGACTTGCAGGGCTATCGTTTTTTCCAGGCCTCCTATGACCCGGATGAAAAAGGGACCATCTTGTCGGTCAGTTACGATGTGGCCGGCCGTACCGTGACCTATATAGGATATTTCCTGATGCTGCTGGGCTTCCTGTGCTGTCTGTTCGGGAAGAACACCCGTTTCCGCAGTCTGATCCGTCGTCTGGACAAGGCGGCAGTGGTGGCTGTTCTGGTGCTGGCCCCTCAGTTTGTCTCTGGCGCTGCGCCGTCTTTCCATCGGGAGGTTTCCAGAGAGCTGGCAGAGCAATTCGGTCAACTTCCGATGTTGTCTCCGCAGGGACGAATCATCCCGGTCAATACGTTTGCTTCCGAAATCGTGAGAAAACTCCAGCTGGAAGAACTTCCTGGGAAATGTTCTCCGGAACAATTCATTCTGGGACTGTGGGCCTGGCCGATGGAATGGGTGTCCGAGCCGCTTCTTTTCATCGAAGAGAAGGAATTGCGCAGTCAGTGGGCGGAAGGCAGAGAGTTCCTCTCTTATGCCGAGGCGTTTGATACACAGGGACACTATCGCTTCGAGGGGGAAGTCGAGAAGGCTTATCAGAAGATGCCTGCCCAACGTTCCAAGCTGGACAAGGAAATATTGAAGTTTGACGAAAGGGTCAATCTGCTTTATCAGCTGTTCAATTATCGGCTGGTCCGTCTTTTCCCGGTACCGGGAGATGTGAAAAATCACCGCTGGCTCTCTCCGGGAGAAAAAGCGGAAGGGGTTGATGACCGTTTCCTCATGGAAATGGGAGATCTGTTCGACGATTTGTTGGAATCGGTAGCGCAGGACGATGGGGGCAAGGCATTGGAGGCCATTGCCGGCTATCAGCAGAAGTATTCTCTGGTGGAGATCTATCCAGAGAAGTTGCAGGCGGAAGTCCGTTACAACCGGATGGACCTGCTCCGTCACTGCAAGCGGACCTATTTGATTGCAGGAGCGATTCTGCTGATCCTGTCCATTGTTTCCTGGTTCTTCCACCGGGAGAGGAAGGGAGTGAAGATAGCGAGAACCATCTTGTTCGTGGGCGTGCTGGTCGCTTTTGCCGTCCATGCCGCCAACATGGGAATCCGCTGGTATATTTCCGGCCATGCGCCGTGGAGCAATTCCTATGAAACCATGGTGCTCCTGTCATGGAGTGCCGTACTGGGAGGACTTCTCTTCTCCAGAAAGAGTTTCATTTCCTTCTCTCTTGCCACGATATTGGCTGGGGTCGTCCTCTTTGTTTCAGAACTCAACTGGATGGACCCTCAGATTACCCCTCTGGTTCCTGTCCTGAAATCTCCATGGCTCATGTTCCACGTGGCCGTCCTCATGGTGGCATACGGATTTTTCGGAATCAGCTGCATGATTTCGCTGACCAACCTGATTGTGCTGGCAGCTCGTGGCAGGAACAACCGTCTCATGCTGGAGACACGGGTGGACCGGCTCAGCATCATCAATGAAATGTCCCTGGCTCTTGGATTGGCACTGATGATGGTCGGAATCTTCCTGGGAGCCATCTGGGCAAATGAATCTTGGGGCCGTTATTGGAGCTGGGACCCTAAGGAGACCTGGGCGCTCATCACGGGAGTCGTCTATGCGGCGGTGCTTCACCTCAGATGGCTGGGCAAGAAGAACAACCTGGTGTTCAATCTGTTGGCGCAGCTTTCCTTCCTGACGGTACTGATGACCTATTTCGGGGTCAATTATCTTTTGAGCGGCATGCATTCCTATGGCAATACCAGCGGTCTCGCCACTGTGCCGGTATGGGGCTATCTGCTGTTCGGCATGGTTTTCATCTTGCCTGGAACGGGTGCATTGTTGTCATATTTCCGTTTATCTGATTCGAAACATAGTTCAATAGAATCACGATGAATTGAATGTGGATTTTTTGCTGAGAGGCCATTCATTTCTCAATTTCAGCACAATTCAATGTTTATGATATCTTGGTCAATACTTGTTGTTCTTGAGGCGATGTCAGCCTGTAGAAAGTTCTGGTTGAGGTTGTCTTCATTCCATTTGGAACAAATCTGTTTCGTCATGCAATATGTGGCGGAGTATTCAATGATAGAAGATTGATTTTTGATGAGATAGAGCAGTAGATGGCTCCGTCTTCCATTTCTAGTTCACCGTTTAAAACATGCTGTTTATTTTGCAGTTATGAACATTTGTTCATAACTTTGTAAAAAGTTCATGATTGTTATGAAAGGAAGACCGAAATCAATAAGGACAATTTCTTTTATTCCAGCTGTAGCTGGTTTCAATCCTTTTGGTGGCCAAACGAAGCCTCTTGATGGGAATCCAGTGGTTATGACATATGAAGAATATGAAGCTTTGCGTCTGAATGATTATGAGAAACTGATTCAATGTGAGGCGGCAGAAGTGATGGGGGTGTCTCGTCCTACGTATACACGCATTTATATGAGTGCACGTCAGAAGATTGCCAAGGCTTTCGTGGAGGGAAGGAGAATTGATATCCGGGGAGGAAGTGTGCAGTTGGAAAGCGGCTGGTATTTCTGCAAGAACTGTAAGTCCATTTTTTCGGTTTCAGGAGGGAATGAAGTGGTATGCGGACTTTGTGGAAGTCATGATGTGGAGCCGTATGTGCTGCCTGACACTGATTTTCATCTTTATCCTAAAAGGAAGAAATGTTGTTGTAAACGTGACAATGAGAAGAAATAGAAACATATTTAGACGAATAAATTATGAAAGTTGCGATTACATGTCGGGAAAATGACAGGAATGCCATAGTAGATCAGCGTTTTGGCCGTTGTGTTTGGTTCGCAATTTACGATACGGAAACGGCAGAATTGGAATTTGTTCAGAATACGGCAAGGGACGCTGACGGAGGGGCAGGACCGGCTGCCGTAGCAGTCGTGGCGGGGAAAGGAGTTGCCAAAATCCTTTCTGGAGAATTCGGCCCCAAGATCAAGCAGATGTTGATGGAATTGAACATCCAGATGGTGATGGTCAAAGAAGAAAAGACTGTTGCCGAATTGATTGGCATTTTGAAATAGGAACACTGATATAATTTGAAAAGATATGAAACAGACAATCGCTATTCCAATGACAGAAGGTGTTTTGAGTGGACATTTCGGACATTGTGAACAATTTTATTTTGCAGAAGTGGAGGAAAAGAAGATTGTAACAGAGCGAATCCAGACTCCACCGGAGCATGAACCGGGCCTTTATCCAAAATGGGTGAAAGAGCAGGGGGGAACCTTGGTCATTGCCGGAGGGATGGGACATAAAGCTTGTGACTTGTTTGCCCAGCAGGGAGTTGAAGTTATTGTTGGAGCACCTCATGATGTGCCTCGTCATATAGCAGAAGCCTATTTGGCAGGAATATTGGAGACCAGTTCCAATTCTTGTGATCACTGATGAAGATTGCGGTTGCAAGCGGTAAGGGAGGGACGGGAAAAACTTTTTTCTCGACCAATCTATTTGTGGCCCTGAGACAAGCAGGCAAGGAGGCCATGATGGTCGATTGCGATGCGGAAGTGCCAGACGATGCACTGTTCTTGCCGGGCAGCCTTCTGGAAGAGAAACCGACGGAGGTCATCTGCCCGGTGGTGGATCCGGATCTGTGCCGGTTCTGTGGCCAGTGCTCTCGGAATTGCCGCTTCAATGCCATCACCTGCCTGCCTTCACTTCATTATGTGAAGGTGCATGAAGATTTTTGTCATGGCTGTGGTGCCTGTATTCTCGAATGTCCTTTCCATGCCGTGCAGGAAAGCCGGAAGGCGGTGGGAAGAATACAGCTCTATGAACTTCCGGGTTTCGCTTCTGGAAAGAGGAAGCCGGATCTGATTGTGGGACAGATGCAGGAAGGGGAACATTCTCCCGTACCGGTCATCCGTCATGCAATCCGTGAAGCGCTTTCTTGGAATCCCTCTTATCTTATTCTGGATGCCCCTCCGGGCAGTACCTGTCCTTTCGTCAATACGGTGAACTGGGCGGATTGGGTGATTCTGGTCTCTGAGCCGACCCCCTTCGGTTTGAGCGATCTTCGGCAGACGGTCCGTATCTTGAGAGAGATGGGAAAGGCTTTCTGTGTCGTTGTCAATAGAGCGGATATCGGAATCTCAGATTTGTCTGATTGGCTGGCGGAAGAACAGATTCCCGTGCTGGCGGAAATTCCGTATTCCCAGGAGATTGCGGCGACCTATGCAGAAGGACGGCTGGCGGTAAAAGACATTCCGTCTGTAAATTCTTTGTTTGAAACAATGCTTGATCGGATTTCAGAATATGAAAATTGCAGTTGTAAGCGGTAAAGGAGGAAGCGGAAAGTCGAGTGTGACGGCGGCTTTGGTTTCACTTGCGGAGCAGGTCGTGGCAGTGGATTGTGATGTGGATGCATCCAATCTGCCGCTGCTGTTCCCTCATGAGGTGATCTGTTCGGAGGACTTTGCCTCCGGAACGGTTCTGAGGGTGGACCCTTCTGTCTGTACAGGTTGTGGAAAATGTGTGCAGGACTGTTCCTACGAGGCATTGGAACGGAATCCTGACGGGAGCATCCGCATCCATGACCTTTTCTGTGAAGGCTGCGGTCTGTGTGAACGGCTCTGTCCTGTCGGTGCCATCTCGCTGGAGGTGTCTGCCGGGAGCAAGATTTATACGAGCCGCTTTGCCGGAGGAACGATGATCCACGGGGAAATGCGTCCGGGCGATGACAATTCAGGCAAGATGGTGACCCGGATCCGGGAAATAGCCGATCTGGTCATGGAAAAGTCAGGAACCGCTCTTCAGATTCTGGACGGACCTCCTGGAATCGGTTGCCCGGTCCTGTCCACCCTCATCGGAATGGACCGTACTCTGCTGGTCTGTGAACCGACGGTGTCGGGAATGTCCGATATGGAACGGATCTTCTCCGTTGCGCATCATCGAGGCGGCCGGATGGCTGTTGTCATCAACAAATACGACATCTGTCCTTCCAATACCCGGGCCATTGAGGATTGGTGTGCGGCAGCCGGTCTTCCTGTCATTGGCAGGTTGCCTTTTGACAAAGTGATGGTGGATGCGCAGGTACAGGGAAAATCCATCATTGAGTATTTTCCGCACTGCCGCTGTTCCGAGGTGCTTCACGATATTTTCAGGAAGATAAATTGTTGATTTTATGTTCTCTTTTAGAGTAGTTTGACTAAATTTGTTCTAGTCACTAAAATTTATCCTATTATGTCTAAATTTATACAAGAATTCAAGAGTTTCGCCATAAAAGGCAATGTCGTTGATATGGCAGTCGGTATCATCATTGGTGGGGCTTTTGGAAAAATTGTCAGTTCTCTGGTAGGGGACATTATCATGCCTGCAGTCAGTCTTGTTGCAGGAGGTGTCAACTTTACAGAATGGAAATGGGTTATCCGTAAGGCAGTATTAGATGTGGATGCCAATGTTGTGACACCGCAGTTGACTATCAATTATGGCAATTTTATCCAGGTCACTTTGGATTTTCTCATCATTTCATTCTCAATCTTTTTGGTAATCAAGGCTTTGAACAAGGCAAAGGAATTAGGCAAGAAGGAAGAGAAGGAGGCTGTTGAAGCTGCTGGCAAGGTGGCTGCGGAAGCCAAGGCAGTGGAAGAGGCAAAGAAAGCAGAAGAGGCTGCATCAGCCGCTGCTGCTGTGGATGCCAATACAGAACTGCTCAAGGAAATCCGTGATCTGCTCAAGGCACAATCAAAGTAGATATTCTATGATCCTCTGTTGAGGAACAAAAGGACAGAGCTCGTCCAGATGCATTTCATCAATGGCCAGCTGGATCAGTTGCTCTTCCGTCGGAAAATGTACGGCTTCTTTGGAATTTTCCATGGAAGCCTTCTTTTTATGGAAATGTCGGCCAGCATCGAGCAGGACTGCTTTTGGAACCAGTCCGATGATTTCCGTTCCTGTAATTTCCTGTCCTCTTTGGTGAGCGGATTCACAGACCGTCTCATAGGCTTTGTGCAGGGACGTGGCGTTCACGTCAGTGATATTCATGGAAACCTGCGCCTTGCCGTATTCTTCAATGTACCAGCCGATGGCTTTGCATCCTTTCAGTTTGCCCGGCTGCCACAAGGTCTTTCCTTCTTCGTCTTTCTGTACTTCTCCGTCCACAAGGAGCTTTCTTCCTTTTTCCCGGACATCACAGGCAATCTCCTGTGCTGTTTCTGTGGAGCGTGAATTGAGGTTGAAGTTGACCGCAATCAGGAAATTGCGCGCTCCCACATTGGTTGCGCCGGCTTTCGCTGCCATTTCCGTCCATTCGGACGGACCGAAATCGGGTCTCTTCCCGGCAGTTTCCATCTTGTTCCGGAGCCCCTCATATTCTCCTGCCCGGCAGACAGCCAGATTCTTCCGGTCAGGTTGGAAGGCTGCCGCTTCATAACAGTAGCAGGGGATTCCCAGTTCTTCATAGAGTCTCCTCGCCAGATTTCTGGCGAGTTCCTTGCATTCGTCCAGCGAGATCCCGGATACCGGAACCAGCGGCAGGACATCCGTCGCTCCTAACCTTGGATGTGTGCCGTGATGTTGTCTCATGTCAATCAGTTCGGCTGCTTTTCGGGCACCACGGAAGGCAGCTTCACAAACCGCTTCCGGATTTCCTGCAAAGGTGATGACGGTACGGTTGGCGGCTTTCCCCGGGTCGATGTGGAGCACTTTCACCGATTCATCTTGTTCTCCTGTGGACAGGTGGCTGATTGCCTCCGCAATGGCGCGGATGATTTCCGGGCGGCATCCTTCGCTGAAGTTGGGGACACATTCTATGATCTTTTCCATAATCTGTCAATAGATGAAAAGAGTCCGGCCTGGAGGACAGACCGGACGTATCTTTACAGGTAGGTGACCTCCAAATCCCAATCCCAGCAGCCGAAATAGAGGTTTCCACCTTCCCATTCGACTTCTCCTCTCTGGAAGTCCACGGTTTCACTTCTTGGATATTTCTTGGTCGGGCTGAGCGGACAGCCGAAATCCTGGTTCACGACCATTCTCCAGGAGTCGATACCTCCCAAAAAGAAGTAATCTTCGTCCGTACAGGTATCCAGACCTAGACAAGTCGGAATGCCGAAAGACTGGTCCACTGGTACCCAGCCGACCCCTTCAAAGTAGATTTCTCCCCAGTCATGCAGGTTCCAAGCTCTCGGATGCATCATGAATCCGCTCTGGAAATGAGCAGGAATGCCTTTGTAGCGGCACATAGTGACAAAGAGGAGAGTGACCTGACCGCAGTCGCCGTGTTTGCCGGCAAGAACATACTCCGGAATGTTTTCAATGGTGGAGTATTCTCTGGCTGATGCCCAAGGGAAATTGTCATTTACCCAAGTGAAGAGGGCTTTTGCCTGGAGATAAGGGTTTTTGATTCCAGCGGTCAGCGAATCAGCGATGGCCTTGATTCGAGGGGTGAAGCGGATGTGCTTCTCCCTTTCCTGGGTGTATTTCCGGTAGAGTTCGCTTTCTTTGTTGTAAGGGCGAACCCGTTGCTCCAGATTGCGATGGGATTCCGCATAGGAGGTGTATTCAAATTCTTCCTGGAAAACGATTGGAAAATCCTTGATGGCCTGCGCTTCCATGTAGAGAGTGCTGTGTGGACAGTCTTTGTCTGCGAACTGGATCAGGTCAGAATCGGCACTCTGGGTCTGGAAATAGTTGAGTGCATCCACTTTGCAGCTTGCACCCAGGAATTTGACGTCCTGCTGTCTGGCAATGTCTGTCCTTGGATAAGGCATCCAGCAGCGGACGGTCTTTCCTTCCGGAACGACATTTTCGTGGACACGGATGGTATATTTCACTCTCATCCGTTTAGGGGCGGTCAGTACTTCCTCGCTGGAAAGCACTTCAGGAATGTTCTTGGCGATGGCCTCGTCTGTTTTTCCCATCGGCTTCCTTTCCGGATTGGCGGTTCCGTCCTTCTCTTCTTTGATCTGGCGGCATTCGTCGTTGATGCGGAAGAGGTTCGGGCCGGCATTGTGGAAATAGAGACGCTTTCCATCCAGTTCCATTGATTCCAGTTCGCCAGAAGTGGTCCATTGGTCAATCTGGTCTTCCGTTACCTGAGGAATGTATTTCTGGATATAGGTTTTGACGTCTTCTCTTGTCTTGTTGAAATCCCGTAGCAGTCTTCCATGGAGATCATTCTCCCATGAATATTTCGGCTGGCAGGAAAGAGCCAGGAAAAGACTGGCTCCAATCAATAGTAATTTTCTCATTGTCAATAATATATGTTGTTTTGAGATTTGACAGTTATAGTTTCTTCAGGCCGATACCCGGTCTGTCCGGCAGGGTGATTTTTCCGTTTACCACAGTCATGCCTTCATACAGGTCATTGGCGATGAGAAGGTTTCCGTCCAGGTCGGCGAAATCGACAGCAGGAGAAAGCTGGGCGGCGGCGGATACAGCACAGGAGGTCTCTGTCATACAGCCGATCATCACTTTCATGCCTTCTGCCCTCGCATAGTTCAGCATCTTCCAGGCTTCTCTCATGCCGGTGCATTTCATCAACTTGATATTGATACCAGTATAGGCTCCCTTGATGCGTGGAATGTCTTTGAGACGCTGTATTCCTTCATCTGCAAAGATAGGAAGCGGACTGCGTTCGGTGATCCAGGCGATGTCATCCAGCTGGTTGCCAGGCATCGGCTGCTCCACCATGACAATTCCTTTCTCTTGGAGCCAGAAGATTTCATCCAGGGCCTTTTCTCTGTCTTTCCAGCCTTGGTTGGCATCCACTGCAATCGGAAGATCCGTTATTTCCCGGATGGTTTCAATCATTTCCTTGTCATTTTCTCTTCCGACTTTTACTTTCAGAATATTGAACAGGTTTGCACATTCTTTGGTCTTCTCACGGATGACGTCCGGTGTGTCAATTCCAATGGTAAAGGTGGTGTCTGGCGCTTTCAATGGGTCCAGCCCCCAGATCCGATACCAAGGCTGCCCCATGAGCTGCCCTACAAGGTCGTGAAGGGCAATATCCACTGCCGCTTTCGCTGCGCTGTCTCCGTCGGACAAACTGTCCACGTAAGAAAGAATATCCTCCAGGTTGAAGGGATTGCTGAATTGACTCAG
This sequence comes from Bacteroidales bacterium, assembly GCA_020026275.1. Classification (GTDB taxonomy): domain Bacteria; phylum Bacteroidota; class Bacteroidia; order Bacteroidales; family UBA932; genus Cryptobacteroides. The sequence continues at coordinate 17,782 of JAHHQQ010000001.1, read as the reverse complement.
GTCCACTTTCTTCAGAAAGTTACAGACACTTTCTACTGTTTGGCCAAGGTATGGAGGCATGGAAGCTTCTCCGTATCCGGTGAACCCATCATATTCAATTTTCACTTGGACATCGGGGGTTGTTTTGCGGGAGTAGGTGGCTACTGTGAAGACATGTTTGAGTTGCAGCTCATATGGTTCGAAGGTCAGTTTCATCTTGGCCCTACCGTGGGGGTTGATGCTGTAGGGCTTGATGATGTTCTGTTTGTTGGAGCATGAATTGCTTAAAAGGATGCTGGAACCTGCCGCTGCCATGGTAGCTGTTTTCAGAAAATCTCTTCTTCTCATGTTTTTATAGTTTTAGATATAAGTGGGCCGTCGTGGACGGACAAATTGCAAGCCTAAAGTTACGAATAATTAAGATACAAAAAGATAGTGTACAATAAAAATTCCCGGCTGACAAACATGTCAGCCGGGAATTCATCCAATTATTGTCATTAGGTCCGAAGACTAGAAGATTTCATTGTTTTCTTCATTGTTCTCGTGACTTTCTGGCATGTTTTCGTTCTGCTCGTCATGTCTTGGGCCGAAAGGCTTGCGGTCACCGCGTCTGCCATGGTCGTTGTGTCTGTCGTTGCCACTGCGTCTGTTGTCAAATCTGCGGTCGCCACCGTTGCGACGGTCACGGTCACCTCTTTCCGGACGAGGACGGCGCTCTGGTTCAACATAGCCTTCTGGTTTTTCAAGAAGAGCCTTGATGGAAAGTCTCATCTTGCCGGTCTTGGCATCGATTTCGAGAAGTTTGACATCCACTTCGTCGCCTACCTTGAGGACATCGGCTACGCTCTCTGTCTTCTCCCATGCGATTTCTGATACGTGGAGCAGACCTTCCTTGCCAGGAAGAATCTCTACGAATGCACCGAAATCAAGGATGGAAACGACTTTTCCATGATAGGTCTTGCCAATCTCTGGAACAGCGCAGATTCCGTTGATCCATTCAAGTGCCTTGTCCATAGACTCCTTGTCAGTACCGAAGATATCCACAACACCTTCGTTGTTCTCTTCAGTGATGGTGATGGTGGTACCTGTCTCTTTCTGGATCTTCTGGATGGTCTCACCTCCTTTACCGATAATGGCACCGATGAAGTCAGAAGCGACACGGATCTGCTGGATGCGAGGAACAAATGGTTTGTAGTCCTCTCTTGGTTTGTCAAGGCATTTCATCATTTCACCCATGATGTGCATTCTTCCTTCATGAGCCTGCTGCAAGGCTTGGGCAAGCACGTCGTATGAAAGTCCGTCTACCTTGATATCCATCTGAGTGGCAGTGATACCGTCTTTGGTACCGGCCACTTTGAAGTCCATATCTCCGAGGTGGTCTTCATCACCGAGGATATCGGTAAGGATGGCATATCTTTCGTTAGGTCTCTCTGCATCAGTGATCAGACCCATTGCACATCCTGCAACTGGTTTCTTGATCTGGACACCAGCATCCATAAGGGCCAGACAGCCACCGCAGATGGAAGCCTGTGAAGAGGAACCGTTGGATTCAAGAATCTCAGAAACGACACGGATTGCGTAAGGATTCTCTGGAGCCATTGGAACGACTGGTTTGAGTGCACGCATAGCCAGGTTGCCGTGACCGATCTCTCTACGGCCGACACCGCGCTGTGCTTTTGCATCACCGGTTGCGAATGGAGGGAAGTTATAGTGGAGGACGAACTGCTGGCTTTCTTCCAGGAGAACTTCGTCCATTTCTTTCATGTCAAGTTTGGTACCGAGAGTAACGGTAGCGAGGGACTGTGTTTCACCACGTGTGAAGATGGCAGAACCATGTGCGCATGGGAGAACGTTGGTCTCACACCAGATAGGGCGCACTTCAGTGGTCTTACGGCCATCCACTCTGAGACCTTCATCCAGGATGAGGTTCCTGAGGGCTTCTCTCTGCTCGTTGTTGAAGTATCTGCTGATCATGAAAGCTTTTGCTTCCTGATCTTCTTCTGGCAAAGTGGCGATGAACTCTTCCTTGATGGCAGCGAAACCATCTTCTCTTTCGTGTTTAGGTTTTGCGGATTTGGCAAGAGCATAGCATCTTGGATAGCAGAACTCGTGGAGAGCTTTCTTGAGATCCTCATCTTCTTCGTCGTGAGGGTAGTCTCTTTTGACGTCTTTGCCAAGTTCTTTGTTCAGTTCCACCTGGACACGGCAATGTTTCTTGATTTCTTCGTGGGCGAACTTGATGGCATCGAGCATCACTTCTTCAGATACTTCATTCATTTCACCTTCGACCATCATGATGTTCTCTTCTGTTGCTGCGACCATCATGTCAAGGTCCGCATTGGCCATTTCAGAGAAATTAGGGTCAATCTTGAATTCACCGTTGATTCTGGCTACTCTTACTTCTGAGATTGGACCTAGGAATGGAAGGTCACTGGCTGCAAGGGCAGCGGAAGCTGCAAGACCTGCAAGCGCATCTGGCTGGATGTCTTTTTCTGCGGAAATCAACCAGATGTTCACGAAAACACCGAGGTGGAAGTCATCTGGGAACAATGGCCTGAGAGCTCTGTCCACCAGTCTTGAAATGAGAATTTCATAGTCTGAGGCCTTTCCTTCACGTTTCATGAAGCCACCAGGGAATCTTCCTGCTGCATAGAACTTCTCTTTGTAGTCTACCTGAAGTGGGAGGAAATCGGTTCCTTCTGTAACTTCTTTTGCACATGTGACAGTGGCGAGAAGCATTGTGCCACCCATCTTAACTACGGCTGAACCGTCTGCCTGCTTTGCGACTTTGCCGGTTTCGATTTCGATTATCCTGCCGTCGGACAATTCGATCTTTTTGTTGATAATATTCATTAATCCGTTCTTTCGTGTTTCAGCGATATGAAAAAAGGGGCCTGGCATTTGAATTTGCCGGTCCCCTTTGTTGTCCTACTTTCGTATTATCGACGGAGACCTAGCTCCTTAATGATATTTCTGTATCTCTCGATGTCATTTTTCTGGAGATAATCCAAAAGCTGACGTCTTTTACCTACCAAGCGGAGAAGTGAACGACGTGTTACAACGTCTTTTTTGTTCTGTTTCAAGTGCTCGGTCAGGTGAGCGATACGGTAGGAGAATAAAGCAACTTGACTCTCAGGTGAGCCGGTGTCAGTATTAGACTTTCCGTACTTCGCGAAAATCTCTTGCTTCTTTTCTGGTTGTAGATATTCAGCCATTTCTGCAAAAGTTTAATGATTAATAAAAAATACAAGTCTATCATCGTGCGATAAACGCACAAATATAGTCATAATATCTTATAAAACAATCAGTTTTCTTCAATTGGTCATTGAAAAACATCATTTTCTTGTCAAGATATAGATTTGCTGCCGGAGGACAGTCCTTATTCCTGCTCCGGCTCTGTCTGTGGAAGCTGGCTGACAATCATGCTGTTGATGACTTCATTTCCTATTTTTTCCACATCTTTCCGGGAGACTAAGTCCCAAAGGGATGTTTCAGATTCGGTACGGGCGATGGTGCCGACAATCCAGCTCTGGATCCAGCCGGTGAGGGTGCTCCATGCCCCCCAGCCTGCATCTGCATTGGAAGCCCAGTAATTCCAATCTTTGAAATTGAAGGATCTGAACCATGCGCCGTCAATACTCTTGAAATGGTCACTTCTGACTTGGATACGTATGAGAAAGTCTTTCATCTTTTCAAGAGCCTTCAGGTATTCCGGATCCCGGGTGCAGGCGGCTACTTCACAAAGTCCTGCAAAGGCGAAGTTTGTGGTGTAGAGCATATCTGCAATCGGGTCTCCATTTTCAAAAATCAGAGGTGCTTCGGTGAGGCCATAGGCTGCATTGGAAGGGGTACGTCCGAAAGAGCCTTTGCTGGCATTGCCCAATTCTTCGATGATACCGCCACATTCTACCTGATTCTTGAGGAGTTCATCAGTCATGAAACGCAGCCATTTTAGGGTTTGTTCATTTGGATTCACCCGGTAGAGCCAAGCCAAAGGAAGCAGCATTCTGCCACGTTCCTGCTGGATGCCGTTGGTCCAGGCCCATCCGTCCGGATAGTTTTCCATCATGATGGAAACTCCTTTCTGGACTCTTTCCAGAAGAGGCTTGTAGCCTGTCTGGGAATAGAGCCACAGATAGCAGGCCCAGTTCCAGGATTCGAAATGCGGGTGTGCATTGACGATATCTCTATTGTAGAACCATTGCCAGCCGTGAGACTGGATGGTCTCTTCGTCCAATCTTCCCTGACGGAAACCGTTGACACCGGTTGTCCTGAAGTTGCCGATGATTCCTTCTACAATCTTCTGATCCCAGCTGGTATCTTTCAGGAGTGCAGTTGCACCGAGACTTCCGAGCAGCGCACGGGCATTGTCGTCTCCATAATAGACATATTTGTGGGTGGTGGCCCACCCGAGAAGTCCATAGGTAGGAGAGGAAGGGTCATTGCGTTCTCCGTCACGGAATTCTTTGAAAGAGTAGTCCAGCAGGTTTCTGGAAACTTGGGTATATTTCGGTTCATCGAGAAGCTGGCCTGCACTGGCAAAAGCGTAGGCAGATTCTCCTTGGACATCATATCTCATCCAATAGCGATACATCTGTCTGCCCAGACAGTCTATGCCGGACATGTGGCCTTCAATCACTCCCAGGCTGCCGTCTCCATTCTTGAGGCTGTCAGGCAGACCTGGACCTACGGGCATGGTGCCGTCGCCAATGTATTTGTCCACCCAATCGTGTTTCCAATTTTGGTCCACGAGCATGTGTCCGTTATAATACCATTCTACTCCTTTCCTGACACTTTCAGCTCCGGCATTCTTCGGTAGTCCGGTCTTTTTTTCAAAGCTTGGATTGACAAACTGGAGCCATGATTTGAAGGTTAGTTCCGGATCTTTTTCCATCCAGCGGAAAATGTACTCGAAGAGCTGTTTTGTGCTTTTTTCTGGTCTATAGGCATAAGATGCGAAATTGCTGATACGAGTACCTGCTACCATGATGTGATTGTTTTTTTTATAAAGGACAGGAATGGTTGGTGTATTGTCCAGTCCATAGACTGCCTTGTCAAAACCAGCCACTTTTGCAGCAACCAGCAAAGGTGCGCTATCGGTTGCTGCCGGTTCAAGTTCATTGATGACACATCTGTTGAAAGACATCAGCCCCATTTTGTTCAGTTGTGGCGAGAGAGAGTCACATATTACGATTCTTTCCAGATTGAGGGTGGTACTTTTTTTCTTTTTGGCGGAACCAATCTGTTCTGGAAACTCAATGAATACTTTCAGATCCTTTTCTGTGATTTGCTGTTCTTCCTCTTCTGTCAATACTGTTCCCTGTTCTGGATAATTGTCTGCAATCATGACAATTCCACTTTGTTCTTTTGCCTTTATGATAGCTTCAGAGGCATTGTTGAACATTTTGACTGCATATCCTTCCTGACAGAGTACCTGAACCAGGTTGCTGTTGGTCGCCTGGTCACCTCCTACAACAGCAATTTCTTTTTTGCAAGCAATCAATGTGAGCATTATGCTTATTGCGCATAGCCATTTTCCTGTTTTCATGTCGGATTGTTTTAGCTTATTTTAAAAAGTATATGGTTTATTTGCAAAAATATTAAAAATAAGCGTAGCTAACAATATGCATAAAAAAAAGAAGGACAAAGTGTCCTTCTTTTTTTATAGTCTGAACGGTACTTTAAAGTTCGTTCATTTCTTTTTCGAAGTCTTTCTTGCTTGTGACGACAATGTCCTGATATTCCTTCAGACCTGTACCTGCAGGAATCAGATGACCGCTGATTACGTTTTCTTTCAGACCTTCAAGGTTATCGACCCTCGCTCTGATTGCCGCTTCGCTAAGGACTTTGGTCGTTTCCTGGAAGGAAGCTGCAGAAATGAAGCTGTCTGTCTTCAATGCCGCTCTGGTAATACCCTGGAGAATCTGACTTGCCGTTGCCGGTTTGGCTTCACGAACAGCCATCATATTCTTGTTCTGGCGTTTCAATGAAGAGTTCTCGTTGGACATTTCACGTGCAGTGATAATCTGACCTACGCTGTATTTCTCAGAATCACCTTTGTCAAGGATGTAGTATTTGCCATAGATATCATTGTTGGTATCCATGAATACCCACTTGTCGACCAGTTCCTCTGGAAGGAATTCGGTATCTCCTGGATTGTTGATCTGAACCTTGCGCATCATCTGTCTTACGATGATTTCAAAGTGTTTGTCGTTGATTTTTACACCCTGGAGTCGGTATACTGCCTGAACCTCGTTCACAATGTATTCCTGAGCCTTGACGGGACCAAGGACATTGAGAATATTGGTAGGGGAGATACCACCGTCAGAAAGTCTTCTGCCGGCTTTCACATAGTCATTTTCCTGAACCAGAATCTGTTTGCTCAATGGAACAAGATAGTGTTTTTCAACACCGGATCTGTTCTTGACAATAATCTCACGGTTTCCTCTCTTGATTTTTCCCATGATTACCTCACCATTGATTTCAGAGATGATGGCAGGGCTGGATGGGTTACGAGCCTCAAAGAGTTCGGTAACTCTTGGAAGACCACCGGTAATATCGTTTGCCTTACCGATAGCACGAGGGATCTTGATGATGATGTCGCCAGCTTTCACCTTCTGTCCGTCAGATGCAATGACGTGTGCGCCCACTGGCAGGTTGTACTGTCTCAGTGTGAGACCTTCGTCATCTACAATGAGGATGGAAGGGTTTTTGGTCTTGTCACGTGCCTCGATGATGACCTTGTCACGGTTGACGGAATATTCATCGGCCACTTCCTCACGGAAGGTGACGCCGTCAAGCATATTTTCAAAGCGTGCAATACCGGCTGTTTCTACGATGGTGATGGCATTGTATGGATCCCATTCACAGATTCTGTCTCCTTTGACGACACGGTCTCCATCTTTTTTGTAAAGGATGGATCCGTAAGGAACGTCATACTGGGAGTAGGTGATACCTGTCTTTTCATCAAGAATCTTCAACTCTGTCATACGGCTCACGACAACATCTTGGACGCTACCGTCATCAGTAACTCTTTCGATGGTCCTGAGTTCGTTGTATTTCAGGATACCATTGTACTTGGAATCAATGGAAGAATCAGCTGCGGTGCTGGATGCAGTACCACCGACGTGGAAGGTACGAAGTGTAAGCTGTGTACCTGGTTCACCGATTGACTGGGCAGCAATGACACCGACCACTTCACCTTTTTCAACCATTCTGCTGGTTGCCAGGTTACGTCCGTAACATTTTGCACAGACACCTTTTCTGGATTCACAAGTGAGTACGGAACGAATCTCGACCTGCTCGATCGGAAGTGAATCGATGAGAGCGGCAATATCTTCCTTGATCTCCTCACCGGCCTTGATGATCAGTTCGCCAGTAAGCGGATTGTATATGTCGTGGACAGAAGTTCTGCCGAGAATTCTTTCACCCAGGGATTCAACCACTTCGTCTTTGTTCTTGATGGCGGTTGCAATCAGACCTCTCAATGTGCCGCAATCTTCTTCTGTGATGATCACGTCATGTGAAACGTCTACGAGACGACGGGTCAAGTAACCTGCATCCGCTGTCTTCAATGCAGTATCGGCCAAACCTTTACGTGCACCGTGAGTTGAGATGAAGTACTCCAACACGGTCATACCTTCCTTCAAGTTGGAAATGATAGGGTTCTCGATAATTTCAGCACCGGCGGCACCGGATTTCTGAGGTTTTGCCATCAAACCACGCATACCACAAAGCTGTTTGATCTGCTGTGTAGAACCACGGGCACCGGAATCCAACATCATGTACACAGGATTGAAGCCCTGTTGGTCTGCAGAAATCTGCTTCTCCACAATCTTGGTCAACTGGTTGTCCAATGATGTCCACAAGTCAATGACCTTGTTGTAACGTTCATTGTTGGTGATGAAACCCATTGCATATTTGTTCTTGATGTCCTCTACCTGAGTATAGCCCTCATCTATGAGTTCCTTCTTTTCAGGTGGAATCAGGACGTCTCCAAGGTTGAATGAAATACCGGCACGGAATGCTCTGTCGTAACCCAGGTCCTTGATATCATCCAGGAACTGTGCAGTACGGGTGACACCGGTTCTCTTGATCACCTCAGTAATGATCTTTCTAAGCGATTTCTTGCCGAGCACTTCATTTACATAAGGTACTTCGGTTGGAACATACTGGTTGACGATAATACGTCCGGCAGTAGTTTCCACCATCTGGGTACCCTTGCTCAGATCCATCTTGTCAGCAGGTACACGGACTTTGATTTTGGCGTGAAGTTCAATCGCTTTTTCGTTGAGGGCGATGATCACCTCTTCCGGTCCGTAGAAGCTCATGCCTTCTCCCTTTGCACCTGGTTTGATCTTGGTGATGTAGTACAGACCAAGCACCATATCCTGTGAAGGGACGGTAATAGGTGCACCGTTGGCCGGGTTCAGAATGTTCTGGGAACCCAACATCAGGAGCTGGGCTTCCAATACAGCTGCGTTGCCTAATGGCAGATGGACTGCCATCTGGTCACCATCGAAGTCGGCGTTGAATGCTGTACATGCAAGTGGATGCAGCTGGATTGCTTTACCTTCAATCATCTTAGGCTGGAAAGCCTGGATACCCAGTCTATGAAGTGTCGGTGCACGGTTCAGCAGAACTGGATGGCCTTTCATTACATTTTCTAGAATATCCCAGATGACAGGATCCTTTCTATCGACAATCTTCTTGGCGGACTTCACTGTCTTTACGATGCCTCTTTCAATCAGTTTTCTGATGATGAACGGTTTGTAAAGCTCTGCTGCCATGAATTTAGGGAGACCGCACTCATGCATCTTAAGTTCAGGACCGACAACGATAACTGAACGGGCTGAGTAGTCTACACGTTTACCGAGCAAGTTCTGACGGAAACGTCCCTGTTTTCCTTTCAAACTGTCAGAAAGTGATTTGAGAGCTCTGTTGGATTCGCTCTTGACTGCATTGGATTTCTTGGAGTTGTCAAACAATGAGTCAACTGCCTCCTGAAGCATACGCTTCTCGTTTCTGAGGATTACTTCCGGAGCTTTGATCTCAATCAGTCTCTTCAGACGGTTGTTTCTTATGATGACCCTTCTGTAAAGGTCGTTCAAGTCAGATGTTGCAAATCTGCCACCGTCAAGAGGTACGAGAGGTCGGAGATCTGGTGGGATGACAGGAATCACCTTCATGATCATCCACTCAGGACGGTTGATGCCCTGAGATTCCTCAAACCATTTTACAATGTTCAACCTCTTCAAGGTCTCAGCTTTTCTCTGCTGGGAAGTTTCGGTTGCCATTGATTCGCGAAGACTTTTTGCAAGAGCAGGGATGTCTATTTCTTTCAAAAGGTCATAGATACCTTCGGCACCCATCTTGGCGATGAACTTGTCTGGATTGTCGTCTGCAAGATTGTCGTTTTCTGGAAGGGTATCGAGTATATCCAGGTATTCCTCTTCAGTGAGCAGATCAAGTTTCTCTCTTCCGCTCAAGCCCGGATTGATCACTACATATTTCTCATAGTAGATTACGGACTCAAGTTTCTTGGCAGGTAAACCTATCAGAGCAGAAATCTTGTTAGGTGCTGACTTGAAATACCAGATATGAGCTACTGGTACGGTGAGAGCGATGTGACCCATCCTCTCTCTACGTACTTTCTTCTCAGTAACTTCCACACCGCAACGGTCACAGATGATACCACGATATTTGATCCTCTTGTATTTGCCGCAATAGCATTCGTAGTCCTTGGTAGGACCGAAGATCCTTTCGCAGAACAATCCGTCTTTCTCTGGCTTGTAGGTTCTATAGTTGACCGTTTCTGGTTTCAGAACCTCACCACAAGATCTCTCGATGATATCTTCCGGAGATGCCAGAGAAATGCTGATTCTGTGGAAATTGCTTTTTACCTTATTGTCTCTATTATTAAAATTAGGCATATTTCTTAATATCAAATCAAGTTGTCCGTAATTAATCCAATGTAATCTTCAGACCGAGGCCTCTAAGCTCGTGGAGCAATACATTGAGTGATTCTGGAATGCCTGGAGTAGGCATCTGGTCACCTTTGACGATTGCTTCGTAAGTCTTGGATCTGCCAGTGACGTCATCAGACTTGACCGTCAGAATCTCCTGAAGAGCATTGGCGGCACCGAAGGCTTCAAGTGCCCAAACCTCCATTTCTCCAAATCTCTGACCACCGAACTGAGCTTTACCTCCAAGAGGCTGCTGGGTGATGAGGGAGTAAGGTCCGATAGAACGGGCGTGCATCTTGTCGTCTACCATGTGGCCCAGTTTGATCATATAGATGATACCTACAGTTGCAGGCTGGTCGAACCAGTCACCTGTACCACCATCTCTCAATCTGGTCTTGCCATATCTTGGAACACCGGCCTTGTCTGTAAGGTTGCAGATTTCATCAAGTGTGGCACCATCGAAAATCGGAGTACTGAACTTCAGACCCAGTTTTGCGCCTGCCCATCCGAGGACTGTCTCATAAATCTGTCCCAAGTTCATACGGGAAGGCACACCCAGCGGGTTCAATACGATATCTACTGCGGTACCATCCTCAAGGAACGGCATATCTTCTTCACGGACAATCTTGGCAACGATACCTTTGTTACCGTGACGACCTGCCATCTTGTCACCGACGGTGATTTTTCTCTTCTTGGCGATATATACTTTGGCCAGCTGCATCACACCATTGGGAAGTTCATCACCAATCTTGACTTTGTCCAAGGCACGCTTGCTTCTGGCAAGTTCTTCCTTGTAGGCAATGCAATAGTTGTTGATGAGGTCTCTGATCAACATATTGGTGTCACCCTTGTCAGTTGTCCACTTGTTGGAGTTGACATTCTCATAGTTGATGGTGTCAAGAATCTCAGCAGTGATCGGCTTGTCTTTCGGCAGAATCTCTACACCGTAGAGGTCGCTGATGCCGGCACTGGTCTTTCCTTGTGTAAGCTGGACGAGTTTGCCGATAAACTTGCTGTACAATGCTTCTGCCTTCTTGTTGAAATCTTCTTCAAGAATTTCAATCTTGGCCTTCTGCTCAGCACGTGCATGTTTTCTGTTGGCTTCTTTGGCAACCTTTGCATAGAGGGCTGTCTTGATGATGGTACCGCTCAGTGAAGGGTTGGCTTTCAAAGAAGCGTCTTTCACGTCACCGGCTTTGTCACCGAAGATGGCTCTAAGCAGTTTCTCTTCTGGAGAAGGATCGCTTTCGCCCTTAGGAGTGATCTTACCGATCATGATATCACCTGGCTCGATGTGGGCACCGACTCTGACAATACCATTCTCGTTCAGGTTGCGGGTTGCATCTTCACTTACGTTTGGAATATCGGAAGTGAGTTCCTCAAGACCTCTCTTGGTCTCTCTGACCTCAGTGATATATTCATCTACGTGTACGGAAGTGAGGATATCCCAGCGTACCATCTTCTCGGACAATACGATGGCGTCCTCATAGTTGTAACCCTTCCATGGCATGAAGGCCACTCTCAAGTTTCTGCCGAGTGCAAGCTCACCGTTCTGGGTAGCATAGCCTTCGGTCATGACTTCACCCGGTTCTACAATCTGGCCTTTCTTGACGATTGGCTTCAAAGTGATGGTAGTACTCTGGTTGGTCTTTCTATATTGAGGCAGATGATATACAGTTACATCAGGATTGAAGCTGACAAACTTCTCATCATCTGTCCTGTCATATTTTACATGAATCTCATTGGCATCCACGTAAACGACTTCACCCTTGCGCTCTGCCATTACCTGAGTTCTGGAGTCAATGCAGACTCTTTCTTCCAAACCAGTACCTACGATAGGGGACTCCGGTTTGAGAAGTGGAACTGCCTGACGCATCATGTTGGCACCCATCAATGCACGGTGGGCATCATCATGCTCGAGGAATGGAATCAGGGATGCCGCCACTGATGCCATCTGGTTTGGAGCAACGTCCATGTAGTCCACCTCTTCTTTGGTGACAACAGGGAAGTCGGCTTCCTTACGGCACTGGATTCTCTCATCCAGAATGTTGCCTTCGTCGTCCATTCTCACATTGGCAAGAGAAACGAGCTTGTCCTCTTCTTCCTCTGCGCTCATGAATTTCCAGCCTTCATCGCTCAGATCCACTTTCCCTTCTTTTACCATTCGGTACGGTGTCTCGATGAAGCCGAGCTCATCAATCTTCGCATAAACGCAAAGAGAAGAGATCAGACCGATGTTAGGACCTTCTGGTGACTCAATTGGACACAGACGGCCGTAATGGGTGTAGTGAACGTCTCGCACTTCGAATCCGGCTCTGTCTCGTGAAAGACCTCCTGGACCCAATGCAGAAAGACGACGTTTGTGGGTTACTTCTGCAAGAGGGTTGGTCTGGTCCATGAACTGGGACAACTGGCTGGTTCCGAAGAATGAATTGATCACTGAAGACAAGGTCTTGGAGTTGATCAGGTCAGTAGGATTGAACTGTTCGCTATCCCTTACGTTCATTCTTTCACGGATAGTTCTTGCCATTCTTGACAGGCCGACGCTGAACTGGTTGGCGAGTTGTTCACCGACTGTTCTTACACGTCTGTTGCTCAAGTGGTCGATATCGTCCACAACTGCTTTTGAGTTGATGAGCTGGATGAGATACTTGATGATCTCAATGATATCGTTGTGGGTAAGAACTCTTGTATCTGCACTTGTAGTGAGATTAAGTTTCTTGTTGATGCGGTAACGACCTACGCTGCCCAAATCATATCTCTTGTCAGAGAAGAACAGTTTGTCGATGACATCTTTTGCAGTGCTCTCATCAGGTGGTTCTGAATTACGCAACTGCTTGTAGATGAAATTGACGGCTTCCTTCTGGGTATTGGTAAGGTCTTTCTGCAGTGTATTGTAGATGATGGAGTATTCAGTGTCGTTGGACTCATTCTTCTGGAGAAGAACTGTCTTGACTTCAGCGTCCACCAACTTCTGGATAGTTTCCTCATCGATGACTTCGCCGCGTTCAAGTACTGGCATTGTTCTTTCGATAGGGATAACCTCTCCGGTATCTTCATCCACAAAATCTTCATTCCAAGTCTTGAGCACCTTGGCAGCCAATTTTCTGCCCATATGCTCTTTGAGATTGCTTGGAGTAGCTTCGATTTCGTCAGCCAGTCCAAAGATGTCGATGATATCCTTGTCTGTATCAAATCCGATAGCTCTCAGAAGAGTGGTGACTGGAAGTTTCTTCTTCCTGTCAATGTATGCGTACATGACATTGTTGATGTCTGTCGCGAACTCAATCCATGATCCCTTGAATGGGATAATCCTGGCAGAATAGAGTTTTGTGCCATTCGTATGGAGAGTCTGATCGAAGAATACGCCTGGTGACCTATGAAGTTGGGATACAATGATCCGTTCTGATCCATTGATGACAAATGTGCCACCTGGTGTCATATACGGAATATTTCCCAGATACACATCCTGAATTCTTGATTCGAATTCTTCGTGTTCCGGGTCACTGCATGAAAGGCGGAGTTTTGCTTTGAGAGGAACGTTGTAGGTAAGTCCTCTGTCAAGACACTCTTCGATCGAATACTGTGGAGGATCGATAAAATAATCGATAAATTCCAACTTGTAGTTATTTCTGGTATCTTCGATCGGGAAGATCTCCTGGAAGACTTTGTAAAGTCCTTCGTTCTTCCTGTTCTCAGGGGTCGTTTCCAACTGGAAGAAATCTTTGAAAGATTTCAACTGCACCTCAAGAAGGTCAGGATAGTCCAGGATCTTAGATGTTGCGAAATTTATTCGTTTATTGTTGGTCTTTTTTGACATACTGCCTTTGAAATGGAGAAAAACTTAAATACGACAAAAAGGTTTAGAGTCTAGTATCCTGACTCTAAACCTGTATTTGTTCCCAATGAGGGAAGAAGTGGATTTATTTAACCTCAACTTCTGCTCCAGCCTCTTCGAGAGCTGCTTTGAGCTGCTCTGCTTCAGCTTTGGAAATTTTCTCTTTCAAAGGAGCCGGTGCTTTGTCAACGAGCTCTTTTGCTTCTTTAAGGCCAAGACCAAGTGCTTCCTTCACAGCTTTGATGACGCCAAGTTTAGCTGCGCCAGCTGATTTGAGGATTACATCGAACTCAGTCTGCTCTGCTGGACCAGCCTCGGCGCCAGCTACAGGACCTGCTACTGCTACTGCTGCTGCTGCAGGCTCGATACCGTACTCTTCTTTCAGGATGTTTGCAAGTTCCTGAACGTCTTTTACAGAAAGGTTAACCAACTCTTCTGCAAGTGCTTTTACATCTGCCATAATTAATTATAATTTAAATTGTTTATACTATTTTTCTTCTCTTTCTGAAAGTGTCTTGACAATACCTGCAAGTTTGCCACCAGCTGATTCGAGAGCTGAAATGACGTTGCGAGCTGGAGATTGGAGGAGAGTGATGATATCTCCAATAAGTTCCTCCTTAGACTTGATGGCTGCAAGCTCTTCAAGTTTGTCTGCACCTACAAATGCACATTCCTGTACATATGCGCTCTTAAGTTCCGGCTTCTGCATTCCTGCTTTCTGGAGCTTTTTGATAAGCTTTGCGGGAGCATTGGCTACTGTAGTGAACATGATGGCTGTGTTGCCTACGAGGGTTGGAGTTACAAGGCTCATTTCCTCATTTTCCATGTTCTTGATAACAATGTTCAAGAGAGTATTCTTCACAACCTGAAGTTTGATACCCTGCTCGAAGCATTCGCGACGAAGTTTCGCTGTATCTTCAGCATTGAGTCCAGAGATATCGGTAATATAGAAATTAGGATTCTCTTTGATCTGTGCTGACAATGATTCAATTATCTGGGCTTTTAAATCTTTTCTCATAATAACGATCTGTTTTATTCAGCACTGAATGCTTTGATATCTAGTTTAAGGCCTGGGCTCATGGTTGTGCAAATAGATGCGCTCTTCACATAGCTGCCTTTGAGGGTCTGAGGTTTCTGTTTGAGAATCTCTGAGATGACCACTTTAGCGTTCTCGCAGATTGCTTCTGGAGTGAAGGACACTTTACCGATAGCGGTGTGTACTGTACCAGCTTTGTCTACTTTGAAATCAATCTTACCTGCCTTTACTTCTTTGACTGCGTTTCCGATTTCCATTGTTACGGTACCGGTCTTAGGGTTAGGCATCAAGCCTCTTGGACCAAGGATGCGGCCGATAGGACCAACTTTACCCATAACAGATGGAGTACAGATGATGACATCAATGTCAGTCCAGCCACCTTTGATCTTCTCGATATACTCATCGAGACCTACGTAATCAGCACCAGCTGCTTTTGCTTCCTCTTCCTTATCAGGAGTACAGAGAACGAGCACTCTGCTGACTTTACCTGTACCATTTGGCAATGTGACAACGCCACGAACCATCTGGTTGGCTTTTCTTGGGTCAACGCCCAAATTTACTGTAAGCTCTACAGAAGCATCAAATTTTGTGTAAGTGATGTCCTTGAGGATAGCACATGCTTCTGAAAGCTCGTAAATCTTCTTCTGGTCAAATTTTTCCAGAACGATTTTCTGATTTTTTGTAAGTTTGCTCATAATGCACGTGATGATTAAATGTTCTCAGGGAATTCACCTGTAATCTTGATACCCATACTTCTTGCAGTACCTGCAACCATTGTCATTGCAGCTTTAAGGGTAAATGCGTTCAAATCCGGCATTTTTCCCTCGGCGATCTCCTTCACCTGATCCCAGGTAATGCTTGCCACTTTCTTTCTGTTAGGCTCGCTTGAACCTTTCTGTACTTTGGCAGCTTCTTTGAGAGATACAGCTACTGGTGGTTGTTTTACTACAAAAGAGAATGATTTGTCTGAATATACAGTGATAACTACAGGCAATACTTTGCCAGCCAACTGCTGGGTTGCTGCATTGAACTGCTTGCAGAAGTCCATGATATTCAAGCCTTTTGAACCTAGAGCAGGTCCAACTGGAGGCGCAGGATTCGCTGCTCCACCTTTGATCTGGAGTTTGATGAATCCGGTTACTTCTTTTGCCATACTTACTATTCTTTAGTTACTTGATTAAAGCTGAGTTCCAGCAGAGATTTTCTGCCGAATATCATAACTATGACTTTAAGTTTACTTCTATCTTCGACAATTTCGTCAACAGTACCGTCGAATCCATTGAATGGACCGTCGATAATCTTGATGGAATCACCGACCTTATAGTCGACTTCAATGTTTCCGACATTGTCCATTTCTTCGTCGTGCTGTCCTAGGATGCGTCTTACTTCCTCATCTCTTAGAGGGACTGGAGCCTGATCGGCTTTGTTCCTGTCGGTAAGGAATCCACTCATTCCTGGAACCATATTTCGAATGATGTACTGCAGTTCAGGACTAAGTTCAGCTTCAATCAGTACATAACTTGGGAAGAGAAGTTTCTCTACAGAGACTCTCTTTCCATTCTTTACGGTGTATTTCTTTTCAACTGGAACTAATACCTGTGATACTTGGTTCTGAAGACCACTTTTCTCTATTTCCTTTTCAAGATATAGTGCGGCTTTTTTCTCTTTGCCTCCTGCAGTCCTTAGGACGTACCATTTCTTCTCGCCCATGGTAATGAATTAATTACAATGTATAGATAAATGTCATCAGATGCTGGAAAGCAAAGTCCACAACCCAAAGAAGGACAGCAAGAATGACAGTTGCCAACATAACAAGAAGAGCAGAACTCTGCAACTTCTGCCATGATGGCCATGATACCTTCTTGGTCAACTCCTGGAAGGACTCTTTAAAATAGTTAATGAACTTTCTCATCTTTTTCTTTAATGGACTCCACAGATTGGAAGCTTTAGTGGCGTCTGTTAAACATTACCAAATCGTAACCTTTGATATTAGCAGGGGAAGCAGGATTCGAACCCACATCGACGGTTTTGGAGACCGCTGAACTACCCTTGTTCTATTCCCCTAGGAATAGGGCGACATTATATGTCACCCTAGATATAATGTTGATTGTATTATTCAACAATCTTGATTACCTGTCCTGCACCAACTGTACGGCCACCTTCACGGATTGCGAACTGAAGACCTTCGTTGATAGCTACTGGAGTGATAAGTTTAACTGTGATTTCAACGTTATCGCCAGGCATAACCATTTCCTTGTCAGCAGGGAGAGTGATCTCACCGGTAACATCCAAAGTACGGATGAAGAACTGAGGACGGTAGTGGTTGTGGAATGGAGTGTGACGTCCACCCTCTTCTTTCTTAAGTACATAGATCTGAGCCTTGAACTCAGTATGTGGAGTGATTGAACCAGGTTTTGCGACAACTTCACCTCTCTTCACGTCTTTCTTGTCAATACCACGGAGAAGAAGACCTACATTGTCACCTGCCTCGCCCTGAGGAAGAAGTTTACGGAACATCTCGACACCAGTACATACAGTCTTGCGAGGTTCGTCACCGAAACCAACGAGTTCAATTTCGTCGTTCACGTGGATTGTACCTCTTTCGATACGTCCTGTTACTACAGTACCGCGACCGGTAATTGAGAAGATGTCCTCGATAGGCATCAAGAATGGTTTTTCGTTCTGACGCTCTGGCTGAGGGATGTATGTATCTACAGCGTCCATCAACTCCATGATTTTGTCTTCCCATTTCGGTTCACCGTTAAGTGCACCAAGTGCGGAACCACGGATGATAGGGCAGTTCTCGTCAAATTCGTAGAATGCGAGAAGATCGCGGATCTCCATTTCTACCAAGTCAAGCATTTCCTCATCATCTACAAGGTCAACCTTGTTCATGAAAACAACGATCTTAGGAACGTTCACCTGACGAGCGAGAAGGATGTGCTCACGAGTCTGAGGCATAGG